>CAUJHW010000139.1 GCA_963205005.1 Pseudomonadota bacterium | reverse complement strand
GCCGTCACGCCATTGCTGCGCCATCCAGTCGGCGGTGACGCGCTTCGGCATTGGCTTGAGGACGAGGACGAGTCGGCCGGTGCCGCGCCCCTCGCCATCGGCCAGATTTTCCTGCTTGCGGCTGATCTCGACGCGCTTCAGCGCATGTCGGATCGTGGTGTCGGTCAGGGCTGGCATGCGTTCCTCCTTGTCCGCAACTGGGATCGGTCGAGGAGAAACGGGGATCGTTTGCTGGGAGCGGAAAGCCGTTTTCTATCCCTTCAACCGTCCCCAATTTGCCAAAACCGTCCCCACTACGCAATGCCAAAAAACGCCAATTTTCCTAGTGTTTCAACGGTATTGAGCGTGATCCTGCGGGATCGAAATCAATGAGTGGGGTGGTTGTGAACCAGGATCAGGGCGCTGGCCGACAGTTCGAGCGCGCGGCGGACGACCTCGCGGGGATAGACGGGCGCGTGGTCAACGGTGCCACGGTTCATGATCTCGTCTGCGATCAGCTGGTTCTTCTTGTCGAGGAACAGGACGCGGAACTGCTCGCGGGCCTCGTGGGCCAGCGCGGTCTTCACGTAGGCGAGCAGCGCGGTCCAGGATGAGATGACCGGGCGGCGGACCACCTTCTCACGGGCTGTGCGCAGTCCGGCCTCGTGCAGGAGTTTCAGGTCGAGCGCGGCCGCCTCGCCGACCCCGACCACGGTGCGCAGTTCCTCGGCCGTCGCCCCCAGCACCCCGCCCAGCGAGCCGAACCGGGCCAACAGCTGCTTGGCCAGCGGTTTGACGTCACCCCGCGGGATCGAGCGGAACAGCAGCAGTTCCAGCACCTCGTAGTCGGGCAGGGCCGACAGGCCCCCCGCCACGGCGCGGTCACGCAGGCGCTCGCGATGGCCGGCATGGTGCGGACGCGGCGCCGGAGGGTTCGGCGTCCGCCAGAAATCGGATTGTGGCGCGGCGTCTTCGACCGCGAGAGGACGTGGCATGGCGAGGCTCAATGTTCCGCAATTGTTCCGTAATGGCAAGGGCAAAAATATACTTGACGCAGTAGGTGCCCGAATTTAGTGTTTGGCCATGGAAACGCAGTCGCTCCCCCAGCCCCGCACGTTGATAGAAGCGGTTCGGTATTTCGCCGACGCCGAGCGCACGCATGACCTCGCCGTCAAGCTGCGCTGGCCCGATGGCGTCTGCTGCCCGGCCTGCGGCGTCGTGGGTGAAGTTCGCTACTTCGTCGCCACCAGCAAGAACCGCAAGACCGGCAAGGAAACGCCCCGCCGCCTGTTCGAGTGCAAGGCGAAGAAGGATGGCGGCAAGCCCTGCAAGCGCCAGTTCACGGTCAAGACCGGCTCGATCTTCGAAGACAGCGCGCTTCCCCTCGACATCTGGTTTGTCGCGATCTGGAGCGTTGCCAACTGCAAGAACGGTATCAGCAGCTACGAGCTGGCCCGCGCGACCGGCATTACGCAGAAGTCGGCGTGGCACGTCCTGCACCGCATCCGCATTGCGATGGACGCGGGTGGCCTGACGAAGCTTGGCGGGACCGTGGAGGCCGACGAAACTTACGTCGGCGGTCACGCCAAGAACATGCACGCCAAGGTCCGCAAGCAGCGCGTGATCGGTCGCGGCGCTGGCGACCACAAGATGCCGGTCATGGGCATGATGCAGCGCACGGATGGCACGATCCCCAGCCGGGTCATTGCGCGCGTGATCAAGGGTGCCACGGCCAAGAGCGTGCAGGGCCTCGTCCGCAAGCACGTTGAGCCGGGTTCGGCGCTCATGACCGACGCCGCTGCAGCCTACCTGGGCTTGTCCGCGGACTACATTCACCAGAGCGTCAACCACGCCGACGAGTACGTTCGCGGCAACGTCCACAGCAACGGCATCGAGAACTTCTGGAGCCTGCTGAAGCGGGCTGTGAAGGGCACCTACGTCAGCGTTGATCCCCTGCACCTCCAAGCCTACGTCGGCGAGCAGGTGTTCCGCTTCAACGAGCGCAAGGGAACCGACCTGACCCGCTTCCGCTCTGTGCTAGGATCGGTATCGGGCAAGCGCCTGACGTGGAAGGACCTGACGAACCATGCCCTCTCAGCCGCCGCCTGAAAGCGCGCCCAAGGGCGGGGAAAGCGAAGAGCCCGAGGCCAAGGTAACTCGCGGTAATTTCGAGGCCCTGGCGAGGGGCCTCTTCCGCGTTACGCCTGAGCAGGTCGCGGCTGAAGAAGGGCGACAGAAGAGAGCAACGGTACCTAAAGAGCGGCCCTGATACGAAAACGCCCCGGTGGATGCCGGGGCGTGGTGCAGGTTTGAAATGAGGCGGCTAAGCCGTAAGCGGCATGCGCGCGTATTCTCGTTGAGGAGTGTCAGTGGGCTGCTGTTTCACTTCCCACGGGCTGGTCGTCGGTTCCGGCCGCAGAGATTGGCGCTGCATCTGCTGCCGAAGAATCTCCTCCATCCGACGCCGCATTTCCTGCTCCGTCAGTTTGGTCATCTTCGGTGTCTCCCTGGCGAATAACCTCGTGTAGCGCATTGAAGGTCGTCTCTCCAGACGGATAACGCGCAAGCTGACCAAGTTGGTCCACGATTGCCTTTTCGATATCGTTAGCAAGCCGCACTCTGTTGAACATGGTGACGGCTTCGATGTGATCAATGACGAATGAGTGCGACGGATATTTCTCCGACAGCAATGTCAGGGTGTTTGGCTTGAGGTTCCGTCCCTCGGCATCCAGCCGCATTCCGTAGTCCTGGGCGATCCGCATCGCTCGCGCCCGCACGCCGATCTCCTCAGGGTCGATCCGCGACATGATCGGTCCGTAAATCGCTTTGACCAATTCCACCGAAGCTACGCTCGCCGTAGCAAATGAGAGCATGCCCTGATTGTTGATCATGAGTGAACGCAGGTTGTTATAGTACATGGCCTGCGCCCTCTCTTCGAGAGTGACGAGGCTGTCTTGGATGATCAAGCCGGACTGCATCCCTTCAAACCGGTCGACCTTGTTCATCTGGATATCCAGGGGCCCAAGCTCTCCGTACGGCATGAAGACTAACTCATGCGCACCGATAGCTAGGAGCGTACCAGCACTCTTGCAGAGGCCAGACACCAGCACCGTGAAACTGTCGTAGCGGGCTTGAAAATACCGGGCGATCTTAAACGCCGCATCAGGGTCGCCGCCCGGTGTTACGAGAATGAGGGTCGCGTGCGCGCTCTGCTTGCCCTGCGCGATGCCTTGGATGCACTCCATATCGGCAAAGCGGCGCATCGGCCCATTGTACAGGAAGACGTCTCGACCAAGCTGTGCGGCGAGTTGCGGGATCGTAGTCATGTCTTTTCTTAGCTGAGCTACGAGGGGGCGTCGAATCAGCCGCCGGAGTTACCCCCGGCGGCTCCCTGGTTAGATCCGATCGGACCCCTTCCGGTATCCGTGGCGGACCCGGAAGACGTGGCGAATGCGGCTGACGCGCCGCTGGCGGATGCGCATGTTGATGGCGCTTATCCCTTGCCTCTAGGGCCGCGCCGTGGGATTCTGTACTTGTCAAAGAGCAGACCCCGCCGACACGGCCCGGTTTGTGTGAACGGCTCCCCTCGGGGGGCCGTTTGCGTGTCTGGGGTCTAGGATCACGGTGACATGTCAGGCTCCCGCTGGCGTCGGTGGAATGCCGGTTGGCCAGTGTGAGCAAGGGTGGCGGGGGCAAAACTCGCGGTCTATTTTCCCGGCGGACAATTCAAACGTCCCGCCCGCGAAAACGTCCCGGACGTTTTCGGGACGTTAGCGGATAACGGGCTTCCGACCTGTTTTGCGCCCTTGGACAAACGGCTCCACCAGCTTCCGGACTACCTTGCGCGGTGCGTGATCGGCTTTCGCCTTCGCCCAAAGCTTGGCCAGGCCGAGGCCCCGCTCCTCCGAGGAGAGGCTGCGGTACCAGGCGTCAATTTCAGTCCCAGCAACGTCAATCGCCCCGGTCTCCGGGACGTTTTTGGGGTTTGGGGGCGACGTCGGGAAGGCCCGAACGGCCTCCGCCAGCGCGTGAGCGAGTCGCGCGGTCGTGGATATGGCGATGCTGACGCCAACCTCATCGGCCATTCTCTGCAACCCATCCGGGTCAAGTCGCGTGCCGAAATACTCGTACTCGCGATTGCCACTGCCCATCGCCAGACGGATGCGGCCAGTTATCCAGAGTGAGTTGTCGGGACTTAGCCAGAAATCAGTGGCTGGCCACTGGTTGGGTAAGACGATCATGCGCGGATCGTTGATGCCTGACGCTTTTGAGGCCGACGGACTACCCGCCGCGTACAGCATGCCTTCCCGCAGTCGGATCGCAATCTCTCGGATGCAGATGCCGACGCTGATCGATGAGAACATCGCCAAGGCGTCGCGCGGACGAACCCACGTCTTGAGGAATGTCTCCGCCGTCGGATTGGGCGGTACCGGCTCTGCCATAGAGCCGGAGCCTGGCCTGAGTCACTGCGTCAAGTCAATTAACGCCATGGCAAGGGCGGGAATCCGACACCCCCAAACGGGGGACGCGCCGTGGTCCGGCGAGGATCACTCTGGGCCGCATGGGGACTGCGGGCGCATGAAGATCGCGACACTGCTCAGCGTCGCCGTGGCCGCGGCGGCCATGGCGATGATCCTGATCGTCAACCCGATCTAGTCGCGCACGACCCGGACCGCATTGTCGTCGGAGTTCCGGTCGATCTGCTTGTTGTAGGGATCGACACCAGCGAAGGCGGGAACCCTGTCGACCGTCAGGGTCACGGTCTGAACGCCGCTCTTCAGATGTCGCCGCTGGAACGCCAGCACGTCCTTGCCGCTGAAGGCCGGCTTGCCGGGCTCGGCAGAGAACACGCCGATGTCGAACACCTCGCCGGCCGGGATCGGGGTCTCCTTCTCGAGGCCTCTGGAGTCGGCATAGGCCTTCTTCAGGTTCAGGGTCAGGGTGACGTCGTAGCGTCCGTCGGCGCGTTTGCGGGTGACCGCGCGCTGGGTCGACAGGTCGTAGACGGTGATCTTCTCGAACAGGTCGGTGATCAGTTGCTGGGCGACCGGGTCGTCGCCGGCCTCGGCGCGCAGGGCGTCGACCAGGTCCTGTGAGCGCGGGTATGGCGCTCCCTTGAAGGCATATCGGGCCAGCAGGCCGCGCAGGGCGGCGTTGACCCGGGCCTCGCCGATCCGGTCGCGCAGCAGGTACATGACCAGCGAGCCCTTGCGGTAGTGGATGTAAGGCTGGTTCTCGACCCGGATGAGCGGCAGTTCCTCGACCAGTTCGCCGCCGCGCGAGCGCAGGTAGCTGTCCAGCTCGTACTTCAGGAACTTGCGGATTCCGGCCTGACCATAGGTCTTCTCCATGACGATCAGGGCCGAGTACTGGGCGAGCGTCTCGGAGAGGGCGGTCGCGCCCTGCATGTCCGCGCCGATGATCTGGTGGGCCCACCACTGATGCGCCAGTTCGTGGGCGGTGACGTAGGTGGGATAGTCGATCTTGTCGGCCCGGGTGGCGTCGCCCGTGAAGCCGATGCCCTCGGAGTAGGGCATGGTGTTGGCAAAGGCCTGGGCGAACTGGGCGTAGTCCGGGAACTCCACGATGCGAGCCTGGCGGAACTGATAGGGTCCGAAATTGGCCTGGTAATAGTCGAGGCCGGTCCGCAAAGACTTCAGCATCCGCTCGACGTTCCAGGGGTGCTGGGGATCGTGGTAGATCGCCAGCTCGACGCCCTTGTAGACCTCCCGCCGGATGGCGTAGCGGGCCGACTGGATCGAGAAGAAGTTGAGCACCGGGGCGTCGGTGCGGAAGCGGATGGTGCGGCGGCCGTGCTCGGTCCTGTCGGAGATCCGGTAGCCGGGAGCGACAGGGGTCTGGTCGGGGTCGGTGGTGACCGAGATGTCGGCGTTCACCCAGTCGGCGTTGGCCAGGTAGTTGCGGCCTTGCGCGGCGCGGTCCTCCAGCTTTGCCGGGCGAAGCTGAGGGGGCAGGCCGTACTTGCGGCGCTTGGCGCGGTCCTGCAGCAGTCCGACGCGCTGCATGCCGACGACCGGGGCGAATTCGAAATTGTCGACGAAGGTTCCGTTGTCCACCAGCCGCGTGGTGTTGCCGGAATTGCGGAAGCCCTGCTGCATCATCAGGGTCTCGAACGACAGGGCCGTGGCCTGGCCCGGCTGCAACGGGCGGTCGAAGGTGAAGATGCGGTAGTTGTAGCGATCAAAGGTCTGCACCCGGCTGGCGCCGTTGACCGTCATCTGCAGGGCCCGGGTGTCGCGGTCCAGTCGCACATGCAGCTGGCGGATCGGGACCCCTGTGTCGTTGACCAGCTGATAGATGCCCTCGGTCGTCATCCGGGGCTCGCGGGGATGCAGATCGATGGTCAGCGTCACATCGGTGATCGAGGGCTGGGGCAGGGTCTCGTACTTCAGGAACGCCTTTTCGTAGTCGGCCTGCCAGCGGTCGCGATCGAGCGAGGTCCGGTATTCGTTCAGGATGTTGGTGTTGTGGAAAATCTGCATGCCAAGACCGGCGGCCGCGATCAGGGCGACACCGCCGACCACACCTGCGGGTCCGGCCAGCCTTCTCGGCAGGCGCGCCAGCCGCGGCGCGAGGCGGGTCTCGCTCCCGCGCCGCCACAGGAGGTGAGACAGCACCAGCAGCACCACCCCAACGGCCGCCCAGTAGGCTCTGAACCACGCCGCGAAGCCCGCATAGTCGCCCTGGCCGTTCATGTCGGACAGCGGCGTCTGCGGGGTCCCGCCAAAGATGTAGAGATTGTGTTCCCAGCCGATCCGCCCCAGCGACAGGGTGGCGATCAGATAGAGCAGCATCAGACCCCAGCCGACGAACTTGTGCGGTGAGATCGCCTGCAGGAACACCGCCAGGATCGCGATCAGCGACCAGTCGATGGCGTTGGGCAGGATGTACCAGAGCAGGTATTTTTCCGGCTGGATCGCCGTGAAGCCCATGGCCAGTTGCACGCCCACACCTGCCAGGGCGCTGACCAGCAGCATGGCGAGCAGCACAAGGACGATTGCCAGCGTCTTGGGCGCCACGAAGGCCCAGTCGGGCACGGCGGTGGCGTCGATGATCTCGTGGGTCCGTCCCTCCCGCTCACGCCAGACCAGCTCGCCCGAGTAGTAGATCGCAACGATCATGACGATGAAGGTGAAAGCGCCGTTGAGTGTGCCGATCACCCACCGGGTCACCGGGTAGAGCGCCGCGCCGTTCGCTTCTGCACCCAGGAGCAGGCCGCCCAGGGAATTGAACAGGCCCAGCAGCAGGAGCACCAGGAACGCCGGGCTCCGGAAAACCTGCGCCATCTCGAAGCGTGTGCGGTGGACCAGCTGGGCCCAGGCGGTGGCGGCGCCAAACCTTGGGCGGGCCAGGGGCCTTGAAATGAAGGCGGTAGCGGGCTCTGCGGCCGGCGTCGGCCGTCGGCGGGACCCTGCGCCCACCTCGAAGTGAAACAGCCGGTAGGCCAGCGCCAGGATCGCCACGCCGACCGGGACCCAGATCAGGCGATTGACCAGCAGCGCTCCGGCGATTGGCGGGGTCAGGGTGTTGGCTTCGGCGGCGGTGAAATAGCGCGTCGCCAGTCCCCAGGCCGCGATGCCGAGGGGCTCGATCAGGGCCCCGATCGCGCGACGCTCGGGCTCGCGCGTGGCGACCTGGATCAGCACATAGACAACGAGGAAGCCCGCCACCCCCAGATAGGTCGCCATCATGGAGCGCGTGATGGTGGCCAGGGCGAAGAACAGCGCCGAGGTCAGGAACAGCGCCGGCAGGGCCAGCCAGAGCCAGGCGAACAGGTAGCCTTCCAGCCGGTTCGGCCCCAGGGTTTCGGGATCCACCCAGGGTGCGAACGAGCCCGCGAAGATCGCCAGCGGGACGACGAGGAAGGCCAGCGCCACCGCCGTGAACGCGCCTGTGAACCGTCCGAACAGATAGTCGAACTTGCTGATCCGCGTGGACCGGATGATCGGACCGAAGCCGGTCTCCTCGTCCCGCACGATCACATTGGCCACGAACGCGGTCGAGACGAACATGAAGAACAGGGACATGACCAGGGTGGTCTGACCGATGGCGCTGGGCGAATTCTTGTGAATGTTGCCGCCGGAGCCGATCTGGATCTGCTCGATGGTGACCGACCCGAACACCAGCAGGAAGAAGATCAGGCCCGAGATCCAGAAGATCGGCTGGCGAAGCTGGTAGCGCAGCTCAAAGGCGGCAATCTTGCCGAACATGTTGCGTCGCCCCGGCTTCAGGCGGCGCGGCGCGAGGCGGACAGGGCGGAGAAATAGACGTCCTCCAGACCCCCCTGTACCGGCTCGAACCCTGCGTCGGGCCGGGTGTCGGCCAGGACGTGGATGATCAGTCGACCCGCCGACAGACGGCTTGCGATCACATCGTGGCGGGTGCGGTGGGTGTCCAGTTCGGCGCGATCAATGGTCTTGCGCCATACCCTTCCGTTCAGGCGCTGGATCAGGTCGGCCGGGGCGCCTTCCACCAGGATCCTGCCCGTGGCCAGCACGGCCATACGCGGGCAGAGGTCGGAGACGTCCTCGACGATATGGGTCGACAGGATCACCACCACGTTCTCGCCGATCTCGGCCAGCAGGTTGAGGAACCGGTTGCGCTCCTCCGGGTCGAGGCCGGCGGTGGGTTCATCGACGATGATCAGGCTGGGCCGGCCGATCAGCGCCTGGGCAATGCCGAAGCGCTGGCGCATGCCGCCGGAATAGCCGGCCACCGCCTTCTTCCGCACATCCCACAGGTTCACCTGCTGCAGCAGGGTCTCGACGGTGTCGCGCCGCTCGCCCTTGCCGGCGATCCCCTTCAGCACGGCCATGTGGTCCAGCAGATCGAGGGCGGAGACCCGCGGATAGACCCCGAAGTCCTGGGGCAGATACCCTAGGGTCCGGCGCAGTTTTTCAGGCTCGGCGATCACGTCGATGTCGTCGAAGCGGATCGAGCCGGAGGTCGGCGTCTGCAGGGTCGCGATGGCCCGCATGAGCGTCGACTTGCCCGCGCCGTTGGGCCCCAGCAGGCCGAACATCCCTTTGCCGATCTCCAGATCGACGCCGTCGAGCGCACGAGTCCCGTTCGGATAGACGTGCGTCAGACGCTTGATCGAAAGCATGGTCCTCGAGACTTTCAGCCACCCATTGGGCCGAAGCTGCCCCGCATGGTCCGGGTGGGCAAGTGAGGGATGCGTAACGTTCAGCTAGGCGGCTGTGGCGCTCAGCTCAAGTCGATGGGCGCCTTCGACAGGTCGCCGCGCCAGACCTTGCGCGCCTGGGACTGATAGTCTCGCGCTGCGCCATCGCGGCCCTGACGCGCCTCGGCCTCGGCCAGGATTCGAAGCGCGAGCGCGTCCTGCGGCCAGCCGGCGAGGCTAGCGCGGGCCTCGCGCTCGGCCTCGGCATAGCGGCCGGCCTTGAGCTGGGCGGCGGCCAGGCTGCGACGGACCGGATACCACCATGGCGGCGGATCGAAGTTCTTCGGGATCGGGAAGGCCTTCTCCTGGGCGATGGCGGCCCTGGCGAAGGCGACCGCGGCCGGGTTGGGCTGGCCGTCCAGCATGGCGGCGCGACCCGTGAGCACGCCGCCGGCGACCTCGGCGACCTGGGCGTTCTGGACCTCTGCGGCCTTGAGCGCTTCGCCTCCCAGGGCGGCGATGGCGGCGGCCTCGACCCGGACGCCGGCCGCGTCGCCCTTCGTGGCGAACGCCTCGCCGCGTGCGTAGTGGCGATAGATCTTCAGGATGCGCAGGTCGTTCGGTCCCTCGGGCACGGCCAGCGCCCGGTCCGGGGCGAAGCGGCCGAGCGCGACCAGGCTGCGGGCGCGCGCAGTGGCGCCGCGTTCAAGGTTTGCCGACATCGGGAAGCCCACACCAGCGTGGTCGGCGTATTTCAGCGCAAGGCCCCGGTCGCCGGCCATCATCGCCCCGCTGAGACCGAACAGGAAGTTGTGCAGGTAGTAGCGCGGCCCTGTCGGGCTGTTCAGCGCCGACACCCCGGTCTCGGCGTCGACCCGCAGCGCCTGGGCGTTCTCAAGCGCCACATCCTGATAGAGGCCCACCCGCATGAGGGTGTGCGTGCCCATGTGCACCAGGTGGCCCGCGCCGGGCGCCAGGCCCGCCAGCCGCTTGGCGTAGGAGAGGGCCAGGGGCGCGTGGCCGGCGAACTCGCTGGCATGGATGTAGTAGTGGATCGCCGCCGTCTCATCCGGTTTTCTGTCAAGCACCGCTTCCAGGATCTCCATGGCGCGCGGTACGCCGGAAAAGTCATCCTGGCGGGCGGGGATCAGCAGGGCGTGGGCGGCCACGGTCGCGACGCCGTCGTCAGACGGGTAGCGCAGCGCGATCCGGTCCATCGCGCGGCCAAAGGCCTGCTCGCGGCCCTCCGGCGGCGGGGTCGGCTGGTAGCGAAGCTGCAGTGCGGAGATCAGGGCGGCGGTCCGCTCATCGCCCGGCACGACCAGCTTCGCCGCCCGGTCGGCGATGGTGAGCGCGCGGGCCGTCACGTCGGGCGTTGGTTGGGTGTTGAGGGTAGCGCCCAGCGAAAGGGACTCACCCCAGGCGCAAAGGGCGCAGGTGGGGTCGAGGGCGGCGGCCCTGGCCAGCGCCGCCTTGGTCTCTTCGTGCAGGAAGGCGTGGTAGGCCTGCATGCCGTACTCGAACCAGGCCTGGGCCTCGGCGCTGCGGGTGTCAGCCCGGAAGGTGTTGGTGCCGACGCCGGGGAGGATCTCGCCGGATGGCGGCTTGCCGGCGGACAGCGCGCTCTCCGCGCCGCAGATCGCGCCGATGCCGACCTCAGTGGGGTTTGAGCCCAGGGCGGACGGCGAGGCCAGCACCAGGGCGGCGCCCAGTGACAAAGCGAATTTCATGAACTGGCCCCCCTGGTGTTCTTCAGGAGAGCATCGCGCGCCTTGAGCGGTCTGGCTAGGCTACCGTGATCGGCGGCTTGAACTGGCCGGTGGGCGAGAGGGTGAACACCTCGATGCCGGTCTCGGTGACGCCGCAGGAATGCTCGCACTGGGCCGAGAGCGACTTGTCGCGGGTGACCGCCGTCCAGCCGTCGGCCAGCAGTTTCACCGGGTGCTTGCCCAGGTTCACCATCGGCTCGATCGTGAAGAACATGCCGGGCTTCAAGAGTTCGCCCGTCCCCTTCTGGCCGAAGTGCAGGATGTTGGGGGCGTCGTGGAACACGCGGCCCAGGCCGTGGCCGCAGAAGTCGCGCACCACCGAGCAGCGCATGCTTTCCACATAGGTCTGGATGGCATGGCCGATGTCGCCGGTGCGGGCGCCGGGCTTCACCGCGTCCAGGCCGCGCTGCAGCGCCTCGTAGGTCACGTCGACCAGCCGCTTGGCGCGCGGCGCGACGGCGCCTACGCCGTACATCCGGGAGGTGTCGCCGTGCCAGCCATCGACGATCACGGTCACGTCGATGTTGACGATGTCGCCCTCGCGCAGCACCCGCTCGCCGGGGATGCCGTGGCAGACGATGTGGTTGGGGCTGATGCAGACCGTCTTGGTGTAGCCGCGATAGCCCAGGCAGGCGGGCAGGGCGCCGTGGTCGAGGATGAACTCACGCGCCAGGTCGTCGAGCTTCTCGGTGAGCACGCCGGGCACGACGTAGGGCGCCAGCATGTCGAGGCACTCGGCGCCCAGCCGGCCGGCCTTGCGCATGCCCTCGAAGCCCGCGGCGTCGTGCAGCTTGATCTGGCCGGTGCGATATTCGCCGTCGAGGGTGTCGGTCATGCGGGTGCTCCAGCGGCCTATGTCGCAATCGCGGCGGGAAAATTCAACCGGGGAGGCGACTTGCGCCTAGGCGAGGTTCGCGCCGGTCCAGGGAACAGGGCCGGCAAGCCGAACCGACTGTGGCGTGATCTCGCAGGCCCGGGCCAGCACCTCGACGCCCGCCGCGGCGGCCTCGGTCAGGCCCTTTGCATAGGCCGGGTCGAGGTCTGCGCAGGCGGCAAAGGCGTCGCAGTCGGTGCGCTGGACGACGAACAGCATCACCGCGCGCTCGCCGGCCTCGACCATGGCGGTGAGTTCCCGCAGGTGCTTGAGCGAGCGGGCCGCGACACAGTCCGGGAACTCGGCGAGCGTTCCCGCGCGGCGCAGATGGCAGTTCTTGATCTCCAGCCAGCAGCGCGCGCGGTCGGGCGCCTCCAGCAGGAAGTCCACGCGGGAGTTCTCGCCATAGCGCACCTCGCGGCGGTGCGTGGCGTAACCGGCCAGCTCGGGGATGGCGTCGGCGGCCAGGGCCTCGGCGACCAGGCGGTTGGGATGCATGGTGTTGATGCCCACCAGTCCCCCGTCGGCCTCCACCAGTTCCAGGGTGTGGGCCAGTTTGCGCTTGGGGTCGTCGGAGCGGGAAACCCAGGCGGGCAGCCCCGGCGTGTTCAACCCAAGCATGGCGCCAGGGTTGGGACAGTGGGCGGTGATCTCACGACCGTCGTCCAGCACCACGTCGGCGAAGAAGCGCTTGTAGCGGCTGACCAGCACGCCGTGCTGGAGCGGGGAGGGGAATTCCATGGCCCGGCTGTAGCCCGGGATGCGCGCACAAGAGAACCCCCGGCGCGGACGGATCCACACCGGGGGCTCAGCTCTCGGACGGCGACGGGGACCCTTGAGGGTCGGCCCGGCGCCGGGCTCTCCGAACCTATCTCTTTTCCGTCGTGGTGGTGGTGCTTGTCGTCGACCCCGGATCGCCGGTCATCGGATCAGGGGCGGTGGTCGTGGTCGACTCGGTCGTCGTGGTCGAAGGCTCCGCCGGGGGCGGGGTGATCTCGACGGGGGCCGGGTTCACCGTAACTTCAGTCGGCGGCGCGACCGCGGGCGGATCGGCCTCCTGCTTCTGGGTGCAGGCGGCGAGGCTGAGCGCCACGATGGCGGCGGCGGCGACAGGCGCGAATTTCATTGGAGGTCCCCAGTCATGCTTGGTCTTGGTCCCTCAACGCGTCGTGAGGGAATTTGGTTGCGCCTGTTGGAGAGGACCCCGGCGCGCGGCTACACAGGGCGCCACATACGATGGGAGACCGCATGAGCCAGCCGAACGACGACCGCGTCACCGCCGCGGTGCTGGTGATCGGGGACGAGATCCTGTCCGGCCGGACCCAGGACACCAATACCCGTGACATCGCCCGCTATCTGGGGGTGATCGGCATTGACCTGGCCGAGACCCGCACGGTGCCGGACGTGATGGACGAGATCGTCGACGCACTGAACGCGCTCAGGTCCCGGTACGACTATGTGATCACCACGGGCGGCATCGGACCGACGCACGACGACATCACCGCCGATGCGGTGGCCCAGGCCTTCGGGGTGGAACTTTACGAACACCCCGACATCATCGCCATGATGGCTGCGCGCTGGGGCGGCGAGGTCAACGCCGCGCGGCGGCGGATGGCCCGCATTCCGGTCGGCGGCGATCTTGTGAAGAACCCGGTCCAGGGGCCGCCGGGCTTCACCATCGGCAATGTCTTCACCCTGGCCGGCGTGCCGCAGATCATGCGTGGCATGCTGGAGGACGTGGGGCCGCGGATGCGCGGGGGCCGGCCGACCGTCTCGCGCACCGTGCGGGTCGAGGGCTCGGGCGAGGGCGTGATCGCCCAGCCACTGGAGACCGTCGCCAAGGCGCACCCAGGCATGTCGCTGGGGAGCTATCCCTTCTTCGGCGCCGAAGGCTATGGCTCGAACCTGGTGCTGCGCAGCCGCGATCCCGACGAGCTGGCCTCGGTTGTGGTCGAGCTGATCGCAGCCCTGAAGGGCGCGGGCATCGACAATGTGCGCGAGATCGACGTAGCCTGAGGGCAGATCGCCCCGCGACAGGAGCCGAGATTCAGATGATCGCCCTTGCCCTCGTCATGGCCGTTCTGGCCGCCGACACGCCCGCCGCCGCCGAGACCGCCAAGGCCCCTGCCGCCAAGGAGGCCAAGGCCAACAAGGATGGTCTGGTCTGCCGCAAGGAAGCCGTGATCGGCAGCCGGATGAAAAGCCGGGTCTGCCTGACCCAGGCCGAGTGGGACCAGCGCCAGGCCGACAGCCGCCAGGATCTGGACGCCGCCCAGCGCAATCGGCCGCTGGTCTCCAACTGAGCCGGCGATCGGGCGCTTGACCGACGCAGGGGCGCCCGCAACAAGTCCTCCCCAAACACGGGAGGAGTATTTCAGATGGCTTTCAAACCCTTCGACCTGACCGGCAAGGTCGGGCTGGTCACCGGCGGTAACGGCGGGATCGGCCTGGGCATGGCCGAGGGCCTGGCGGCCGCCGGTGCAGATGTCGCCATCTGGGGCCAGAATCCCGAGAAGAACGCCAAGGCCGAAGCCACGCTGAAGGCCTACGGCGTCAAGGTGCTGGCGCAGGCCGTCGACGTGAACGACGAGGCGGCCGTGGTCGCCGGCGTCGCCGAGGTGCTGAAGACCTTCGGCCGACTGGATTTCGTCGCCGCCAACGCCGGGGTCGGCGGCGGCGGTCCCTTCGCCGAGATGACCACCGAGAAGTGGCGCCGGGTCACCACGGTGAACCTGGACGCCGTGTTCTGGACGTTCCGCGAAGCCGCCAAGCACATGATCGCCCGCGCCGAGGCCGGTGATCCGGGCGGCTCGCTTCTGGTCACCTCGTCGACGTCGGCGATCCACGGCGCGCCGCGCAACCAGGCCTATGCCGCCACCAAGGGCGCGGTGCTGGCGATGGTGCGAGGCCTGGCGGTCGAGTACGCCCGCTATGGCATCCGAGCCAACTCGGTGCTTCCGGGCTGGATCCGCTCGGACATGACGGCCGCCTCGCAGAAGTGGGACAAGTTCAACGAGAAGGTGATTGGCCGGGTGCCGATGCGCCGCTGGGGCGACCCGG
The DNA here is from genome assembly GCA_963205005.1 of Pseudomonadota bacterium. Taxonomy (GTDB): domain Bacteria; phylum Pseudomonadota; class Alphaproteobacteria; order Caulobacterales; family Caulobacteraceae; genus Phenylobacterium. The sequence goes on along the minus strand of CAUJHW010000139.1, from coordinate 14,000 downwards.
AGGACTTCTCCGGCCTTGCGGTCTACCTGGCCTCGGACGCCTCGCGCTTCCACACCGGCGACGCCATCGTCATCGACGGCGGCTATACCATCTACTGAGAAGGGGGCCGGGATGGCCGATCGCTATGCCCGCTACGAGCGGCTGAAGTTCGACCGTCCGTCAGACGGGGTGCTCAGGATCATGATGAGCAACCCCGGCCGGCTGAACGCCGCGGACGCCACGATGCACCGCGAACTGGCGGAGATCTGGCGTGACGTGGACGCCGATCCGGATGTCCGCTGCGTGATCCTGACCGGCGAGGGGATCGCGTTCTCCGCCGGCGGCGATTTCGAGATGATCCAGCAGATCGTCGACGACTTCGAAGTCCGGGCCCGGACGATGCGCGAGGCCCGCGACATCGTCATGAATATCATCGACTGCCAGACCCCCGTAGTCAGCGCCATGCGCGGCGTGGCGGTGGGGGCGGGGCTGGTCTGCGGGCTGCTGGCGGACGTTTCCATCGCCACGCCGGACTGCCGGATCATCGACGGCCACACCCGGCTGGGCGTGGCGGCGGGCGACCATGCGGCGATCGTCTGGCCGCTGCTCTGCGGCATGGCCAAGGCCAAGTACTACCTGCTGACCTGCGACCCGCTGAACGGGGCCGAGGCCGAGCGCATCGGCCTGATCTCCCTGTTGGCGGAGGACGCGGACCTGGACGCCCGGGCGCTGGAGGTGGCCGCAAAGCTGGCAAACGGGGCGACCCGGGCCATCGCCTGGACCAAGCACACCCTGAACCACTGGCTGCGCTCGGCGGGCCCGGCTTTCGACGCCTCGCTGGCGCTGGAGTTCCTGGCCTTCACCGGCCCCGAGGCCGCCGAGGGTCTTGCCTCCCACCGCGAGAAGCGGAAGCCGAAGTTCGTCTGAACGCATGTTCGAGGGCTTCGCCAACGTCTGGACGCCGCTCGTCGAGGTCCGTCGTGTCGGGCGCGCGCCGCTGCGGGTGATGCTGGCCGGAGAGGCGCTGGTCCTGTTCCGCCACGCAGAGGGTGTCTCGGCCCTGCTGGATCGCTGCCCCCACCGCGGCGCCGCGCTGTCTCTGGGCCAGGTCTGCGCCGACGGGACGATCGAATGCCCGTTCCACGGCTGGCGTTTCGACAGAACGGGAGCCAACGTTCAAGTGCCCCTCGACCCGGGCGCCCGGCGGGAGCACCTGGGGGCCGTCGCCCTGCCGACGCGGATTCTGGGCGAGATGGTCTGGGTCTACACCGCTCCCGGCGCGGTCGCCCCGGAGGAGCCCGTCGCGCCGGAGGGACTGACCGCGCCGGGATTGGCCCGGACCTATGTCGAGCGCATCTGGGACTGCCACTGGACGCGGGCGATGGAGAACATGCTCGACAGTCCCCATCTGCCCTTCGTGCATCGGCGCACCATTGGCCGGCTTCTGCGCCGGCGGATGACGCCGACCTCGCAGATGGAGATCGACTGGCAGCCGACGGCGGCGGGCGGGCGGGTCGTCGCCGCACTGGATGGACGATCGGGCGGAGGCTCGCTGGAGTTCTTCCGGCCGAACATGATGGCGCTCACCATCCCGATCCCGCGCCGGCATTTCCGCATCCACGCCCTCGTCACGCCCATGGATGCGCAGACGACGCGGCTGACCCTCGTGGCGTCCAGGGACTTTGCCCGGTCGCGGCTGCTGGAGCCGCTGTTCGCGCGTTCGAACCGCCGTATCGCTGATGAGGACCAGCGTGTGGTGGAGTCTGCGCGGCCACGCGAAATTCCGCCGGCCGGGCAGGAGCGGTCGGTTGCGACCGACGCTGCGACCCTGCAGTTCCGGAAGTATTACTTCGAGGTCCTCAGGACTTCGCGAGCGTCCGGGGGCCGTTAACCGGTTCATACGACTAAGCGCCCTAGGGTTTCCGACGTATCCCTCGGGGAGTGAACATGGGCGGCGTCTATGGCCGGCTGGCCGCGGTGCGGCGTGCTGAATTGCGGACCCGACTGGTCGTGGCGGTGGTTCTCGCCGCGATGGCCTATTTCATCGCCCCGTCGATGGGGCCGCTGGCCTGGCTGTGCCTGGTGTTCGTCTCCCAGATGGGGGAACGGGCGTTCTTCCAGACCCCCAGCGAAGATCCTGGCCGGGGGGAATTGGCGGCCTGGGCCGCAACCATCGCCCTGGCCTCGGTGATCTACTGCAGCCTTGGCGTCTACCTGTGGTTCCGGGGCGGCGAGGTCGGGCGGTCGCTGGCGCTGCTGCTGGGCGCGGGCAGCCTGCTGCACGTCACCATTCATATGTACCATGTCAGACTGCTGCTGCTGGCGGCGAACCTGCCGCATGCCCTGGTCTTTCTGGGACTTCCGATCAGCGCGGCAGTGAGCGGCGAGCCGCTCATGTGGACGATCCTGCTGGGCGCGATCCTGTTCCTCGCCCACCTTGCCGTGACCTTCCGGCAGGCGTCCTCGACGACCCGCCAGTTCGAGATCGAGCGGAACCGCGCCGAGGAGAGCAACCGCGCCAAGTCCGACTTCCTCGCCACCATCAGCCACGAAATCCGCACGCCGATGAACGCCATCGTCTCGGCGGCGAACCTGCTGCGGCACTCGCGTCTGAACAAGGCGCAGCGCGAGCAGGTGGAAGTGCTCACCGACGCCAACGAGGTGCTGCTGAGCCTGCTCAACGACGTCCTGGACCTCTCGAAGATCGAGGCCGGCAAGATGACCCTGGAGGTGGCCGGGCTGGAGCTAGACCGGACCCTGCAGGGGCTGCATCGTCTCTGGCGTCCGCGAGCCGCCGATAAGGGGCTCGATCTGCGCCTGGAGATCGATCCGGCCGTTCCCGCTGCGGTCATGCTGGACGCCCTGCGGCTGAAGCAGATCCTGTTCAACCTGATCTCCAATGCCGTGAAGTTCACCCATGCGGGCTCGGTGACCATCCGCCTCGGGACGGACAAGGTGGCCGGCGAAGACATGCTGGCGTTCGAGGTGATCGATACCGGGGTGGGCATCCCGCCCGAGGTGGCCCAGCGGCTCTTCGGGGCCTTCGAGCAGGGCGACGCCGGCACAACCCGCAAACATGGCGGCAGCGGTCTCGGACTGGCGATCAGCCGGCGGCTCGCCAGCCTGATGGGCGGAGCGATCGAGCTCCGGAGCACGCCGGGCCAGGGTTCGACCTTCCGCCTCCTGCTGCCCCTCGTGCCGGCGGCCGGCTGCGAGGAGATCGCCGACGAGGCTGAGGCCAGCACCGGCGACGAGGCGCTGCGGGGCCTGCGGGTCCTGGTCGCCGACGATCATCCGATCAACCAGCGCATCGTTGAACTGCTGCTCGCGCCGTTCGGCTGCCAGCTGACCTTCTGCGACGACGGCGCCCAGGCGGTCGAACTCGCCGGGGTTCAGGCGTTCGACGCCGTGCTCATGGACATGCAGATGCCCGTTCTGGACGGCGTCGAGGCCACCCGTCAGATCAAGGCTGGCGGAGGCCCGAACGCGGGCGCCCCGATAATTGCCCTGACCGCGAACGCCCTCGACCACCACCGGGCCGCCTGGGCCGAGGTCGGCGTCCACGCCTTTGTCAGCAAGCCCATCGATCCGCGACAGCTGATCGCGTCCCTGGCCGCCGCGGCCAGCCGGATCGGGACCCGGCGCGCCGCCTGATCCTGCGTCCCGCCGTGGCGCCTCGCGTCTAGTCGGTAAAGACCACGGTCTTGCGGCCGTTGAGAAGCACCCGGTCTTCCAGCCGCCAGCGGACGGCCCTCGCCAGGACGCGGCGCTCGATGTCGCGGCCCTTGCGAACAAGGGCGGCGGGGGTGTCGCGGTGGCTGATGCGCTCGACGTCCTGCTCGATGATCGGGCCCTCGTCGAGGTCGCCGGTGACATAGTGCGCGGTCGCGCCGATGACCTTCACGCCGCGGGCGTGGGCCTGGTGATAGGGGCGGGCGCCCTTGAAGCCGGGCAGGAAGGAGTGGTGGATGTTGATGCAGCGTCCCTCCAGCTTTGTGGCCAGATCGGACGAGAGCACCTGCATGTAGCGGGCGAGGACCACCAGTTCGGTCCCGGTGTCCTCGATCAGGCGCCAGAGGGCGGCCTCCTGATCGGCCTTGGTCTCCGGCGTGACCGGCAGGTGGCGGAAGGAGATGCCCTGCAGGTCGGTATGCGGAAACGTGGTGGCCGGGTGGTTCGAGACCACCGCTGTGATGTCCATTGGCAGCTCACCCTGCCGCCAGCGCCAGATCAGGTCGGCCAAGCAGTGATCGGTCTGCGAGGCCAGGATCATCACCCGGCGACGCTCCTTCCGGCCGCGCAGGGTCCAGGTCATGGCGTAGTCGTCGGCGAGCGGTGCGAAGGCGGCGCGCCAAGCCCCGGCGTCGGCCTCACCGGGATCGAACACCACCCGCATGAAGAACCGCCCGGTCTCCTGGTCGTCGTACTGCTGGGCGTCGAGGATGTTGGCGCCGCGCTCGAACAGCAGGGCCGACACCCGGGCCACGATTCCGGGACGGTCGGGACAGGAGAGGGTCAGGATCATCGCGAGCGACGGCTTGCCGCGCGCAGATCATGCGGTCAAGGCGCCGCCCGGGGAGGCGTGAGCGGTCAGGCGGTCGGGCGCGGCGCGTCCGGGCGGTCTGTCCCGGCCGACGGGGCGCCGGGGAGGGGATAGCTGAACGCCTGTCCGGCGCCTTCGGACGCCGCGAGCTGGGCGGCGGCGAAGTCCCAGTTGGCGATGTTGTCGAACCAGCGCTCGAGGAACGCCTTCCGGTCGTTCTTGTAATCCAGGTAGTAGGCATGCTCCCACAGGTCGCAGACCAGGATCGGGAAGAGGCCCTCGCGGATCAGGGTGTCCTCTGCGTCGTGGGTCGAGATCACCGCCAGGCCGTCGGAGCCGACGACGATCCATGCCCAGCCGGAGCCGAAGTGGGTGACCCCCTCGTCCACGAAGGCCGCCTTCAGGCTTTCGAGGCCGCCAAATGAATCCCTGATGGAGATCCCCAGGGCGCCGGTCGGGGCCGCGCCGCCCGGGGGCCGCATGCAGGCCCAGAAGAAAGCGTGGTTCCAGGCCTGGGCGGCGTTGTTGAACAGGGCCTTGTCGCCCTTCCCGTAAGCGTGCCGGACGACCTCTTCCAGTGGACGCCCGGAAAGACCGGCCGGTCCGACGAGGGCGTTGGTCTTGTCGACATACGCCTTGTGATGCTTGCCGTGGTGCGTGCGCAGGGTGTCGGCTGAGACGAAGGGAGCCAGGGCGTCGTCATCATAGGGCAGCGGGGGCAGGACGAACATGGTGCGGATCTCCGGGTTCTGGCGCGAGAGGTGGGGGCATCTGAAGACGGCACAACCCCCGGGTGGTCCGGCCGTTCCCAATTCATTTCCCGCCATGAATTCCGTTGCACCGCGTTCCGGGAACCGTGTCATATGCCCGGGTCATGTGTGGCGGGCCTGGCTGAAGGACGGGACCGCCTGGCGACACAGGTGAGCGGCGTCCGGTCGGGCGCCTACGGGGGGGACATGGCGCCATTTCCAGCACGCTTCGGCGTGGCGGCCGCACTCGCATTGGCCGTGACGCCGCAGGTTGCGCTTTCGCAGGCTGCGCCCACCGGGCCGACCCGCCAGGAGATGAACCCCGCGGGCCGGGCGCAGTTCGCGCCTCCCACGCCGGACCTGTTCAGCAGCCCTGCAGCGGGCGCCTGTCCGCTGGCGGAGAACCCGGCGCCGCTGACCATCACCTCGGTGACCTTCCGCGGCCTGGTGTCCGCCCCGCCAGAGGCGCTGCGGGCGACCTATGCCGACCTGCTCGACAAGGCAGGGGACGCCTCGAACCTCTGCATGATCCGCGACCGGGCGGCCGAGGCGCTGTTCGATCGCGGCCTGCTGGCGCGGGTGGAAATCCCGGCGCAGACGATCAATGGCGGGGCTGTCACCCTGGAGGTGATCGAGGCGCATATCGTCAACGTGAACGTCCGGGGCGACCCCGGCGGCGCGGGGCCCGCGCTGGAGCAGTACGCCCAGAAACTGCGGGGCATGGCGCCGTTCGACGTGAACCGGGTCCAGCGCTACGTGCTGCTGGCGTCCGACCTGCCGGGCATGAAGGTTCGTGCGTCGGTGCGGCCAAGCCCGGGCGGCGAGCGCGGCGCGGTGGACCTGGACCTCAATGTGGAGCGCGACGCCGAGGACCTGATCGTCAACGTCCAGAACCTGCAGGCAAAGGCGACGGGGCGCTTCGGGGGACTGCTGCGCTATGACCTCAATGGCGAGAGCCGCTACGGGGAGCAGACCTCGCTGGTCTTCTACCGCACCCTCCGCAACGAGCAGTGGGTGGTGCAGGGGCTGGAGGAAGCCCGCCTGGGCGGCGAGGGCTGGGTGGTCCGGGCGGGGCTGGCTTATGGCGAGAGCCACCCTGGCGACTCGCTGAAGGCGCTGGGCCTGAAGAGCCGCAGCCTCGTGGCCAACATCGAGGCGGCCTATCCGCTGGTCCGCAGGCGCCGCGAGAACATCACCCTGGCGGCCGGCTTCGAGGTGATCAACCAGGACACCCGCATCGGCGGCGGCGCCCGGCTGATCAACGACGATCTGCGGGTGGTGTATGCCCGCGCCCAGGGCGACCAGACCGCCTACTGGTGGGGCTACCGGCCCATCGTGCTGAGCGGAGAGGTCGGGATCCGGCGGGGCATCGAGGGCTTCGGCGCCACGGACGAGGGCGACCGGCTGCTGTCGCGGGCCCAGGCCCGGCCCGGAGCGTGGGTCGCCTCGGCCGAGGGCCGCCTGCTGGCGGTGGTCAGTCCGCGGGTGTCGGTGGTAGCCCGGGTGAACTGGCAGTACGCCGACCAGCCGCTGACGGCCTACGAGGAGTTCGCGGCCGGATCGCTGACCGTCGGTCGCGGCTATGATCCGGCCTACATATCGGGCGACCGGGCGCTGGCGGGCAGCTTCGAGGTTCATGCAGGCCCGTTCCAGCCCCGCGCCGGCTGGGCCTTCAGCCCCTTCGTCTTCTTCGACGTGGCACAGACCCACGACCGCGACAGCCAGGGCCTGAAGCAGACCGTGAAGTCCGTGGGCGCCGGGGTGCAGATCCCGCTGCGCGAGCGCTGGGTGCTGGACGTGATCTATGCCGAGCCGCTCGACAAGCGCGCGATCGACCGGAAGACGCCGCCCGGGCGCCTGCTGGTCAATCTGACCGCCCGATTCTTCTGAGTGCGAGGGAAGCCATGATGCGTGCCCCGATCCGCCCTTCCGCCCTGCGCTTGGTCCTCGCAGGCGGCGTCGCCGCCACGGCGCTGCTGACGGCCGGCGCCGCCCTGGCGCTTCCGGTCGCCGGGGCCGGACCCTATGCGGTCAGTCCCGGCGGCGGACAGCCGATCATCGCCACCAACGCCAACGCGGTCCGCGTCGATCTCAACGCCCCGCGAACGATCATCGACTGGCAGAGCTTCAACCTGGCCGGGGGCGAACGGGCCGACTTCCTGTTCGACCAGCGCAACTGGATCGTTCTGAACCGGGTGACCGGTTCGGCCATCAGCATCAACGGCACGGTCTTCGGCGGCCAGCAGGCGAACTTCAACAGTCCGCCGGCGGCCACGCCCGGCGGCAACGTCTGGTTCTATTCGCCCCAGGGCGTCGCATTCGGGGCCAGCGCGCGCGTGGACGTGGGCGGGATGCTGGCCACCAGCGCCGCGGTGAACACGGCGGCGTTCCTCAACGCGACGAACTTGAACATCAACTTTACGGGTTCGGGATCCGGCGGGCCTGTCACTGTGGCCGCAGGGGCTGCGATGACCGGGACTGCGCACCTGGCTTTCATCGCGCCGTCTGTGACGACCCGGGCGGGGTCAAATTTCACCGTGAGCGACTACGGCTCGGTCCTCTACGGCGGGGCGGACAGTTTCGAAGTCCAGATGTTCCCGACCTTCAATGACGACCTGACCATCTTCACCTTCATCCTGCCCAGCGCCGCGGCCGGCACGCCGATCACCAATGCGCTGAATATCGCCGGCGCCACCCAGTCCGGGACCATTTATCTGGCCGCCTACAGCCGAGCAGCCCTGGCCAGCGAGATGATCAATGCGCCGGGCCTGCTGGTCGCCCGGTCGTCCTTCGCCGCGTACGGACAGGTCACAATCACCACGGGGCGGAATATAATTCTTGGCCAGCCGGGGCCGGGCGAGGACGGGCCGCTTGCCAACCTCAACACCGGCCTCACTGTCGGGTCGGCGCGGATCGGAGAAATCAACGCAGACGGCAATGTGAACGTCATCCTGACTGGGGTGGACTACGACAAGGGACCCTTGGGCAACCTCAACGCCACGAAGATCCGCGCCGGTCAGGGGTTGGTCATCGGCGGGAATGTCATCAATATCCCGGGCGGTGTCAGCGCCGGCGACACCGGGTTGAACTTCGGCAGCGCCAGCGTCGTGGCAGGCGCTCAACTTACCATCCCTACGATAACCGCGCGAACTGACCTGTTTTTCGGCAGCCGCTTCAATGGCGTCACGTTCGACCGCGCCACGAGCGGCGGGAACCTCTCCATCCTGAGCATGCAGACGGTAGCGGGCAACCTCCTGTCCAGCGTGGGAAACCTCACTGTCTCGTCTGGCGGGCCGGTCAACGTGGCCAGAGTTTCCGGCGGCGCCGTCAGCCTCAGCGTTGCCAATACGGTCAACATCGCGGCCCTCGTCGGCTCCTCCTCGGTAACCACCGGCACCAGCGGCGCGCAGACCTACGGCTCCGTGACCGGTGGAACCGTCGCCCTCAGCACCTCCAGCACCATCAGCGCGGCGACTCTCAGCGGGTCCTCGATAGACCTCGGGTCGACTGGCGGGCAGACTATTGGTTCAGCAACCGGCGGATCGGTGATCTTTCGGTCAAACGGCCTTGCGGACATCGGCTCGGTGGCGACGTCGGCGCTGACGATCAACGCCTCCTCCGTCCGGCTTGGCGCGGGGACGGTTAGCGGCGACGCGGTGATCCGGACGCAGAACCTGGAACTGCTGACGAGCTTTGCCGGCAGGAACCTGAACATCGAGGGGATTGCGGGTCGCTTTCGCCTGGGAGGGACCGAAGAACCCGGCCTGACAAATGCTGAACTCCAGCGGATCACGCTGACGGGCGCGCTCAATCTTTATGCCGGGCAGCGGGAGCCATCGAACGCGGTGCCGAACCCACTGTATGGCGACTTCGAGGTGCTCGACCTGACGTTGGACGCGGCTCGCATCCCGAGACTCAACCTCTTTGCCCATACCGATCGGAAGGTGAGTGTCCTGGGGACTGTCCGGGTGACCGGTTCGGGCGCCGCCTTGCAGATCGGAGACCCGACAGCCGGCAGCGCCTGGCTGCCAAGCCGTATCGTCATCACCGGCTCGGTGGGCACGGCGCTCGGCGATCCTGTGACGGGTTTCACCGAAGTGCAGGCGTTCGACCTGGTTCAGCTCTATGCGAAGAACGACATCTTGATGGGCTCGTCGCGGTTCATCGACCTGATCGATCCTGTCCCTGCCGCCGAGATCGATATCGCGCGCGGCCTACCCGCCGGCGTCGCGGCCACGGGCGAGGAGATCGGCCATTTGTTCCTTGTCGCGGGCAAGGCGCAAATGACGGCCGAGGACCGGATCGTTCAGCAGAATTCCGGGCCCGTGGGCCAGGAGGCAGGCATCTACCTGACTGGCCAGGGGGTCGACGGCGCCGATGCCCTGCTGGAGATCGGCAAGGCAAAGGTGGCGGATCTGTTCGGGGCTATCGCCACGGACACCGGCATCACCTTCGGCAAGGATGCCTCATTCTCTGCCCGGATTGGACGGATCGAAGGCGATGGGGCGGCGGGCTTCATCCGTATCAACGGGTGCCCGCTGGGCGTCGGTTGCGCATTGTCCGGCCCCGCGACCCAGTTCCGGATCGAGTCCTTCCGGCCGGCCGAGACGCGCGCGGCCATCGACCCGCCCGTGCTGAGCCCGCCGCCTGCGGTGGACGAGGATGAGCGGGACTCCGAAGCGGTCGTCACCGGGACCGGCAACGAAGAAATCTGGCGGACCTCGAAATGAGCCTGTTCCTGCGCCGAATTACCCAGATCCTCGGGCTCGCGAGCCTTGTGGCCGCCGGCCAGGTTTCGGCCGCCCCGCTGCCGGCGGAACTGTTCCCGCTGGGCCAGAGCGGCGCTTCCGGCGCGGTCTGCGAGGCCGTGCGGGACTATCAGGATCCGCTGGGGCAGGGCGGGGAGGCCCGGGCATGGCGGCTTCGCTGCCGTGGTTATTCCACCGTGATGGGGCGGATCTACCAGCTGCCCATTGGCCAGACGGCGGCGTGGCAGGCGGCGCTGTCGGCGCGGGCGCAGTGCGGGGCGGCCAGCCCGGCGCCGGGCGGCCTGCCTGCGACCCTGACAACCTGCAAGCTGGCCCAGGGCGGCGCGCCCTATGTCGTGTTCGCCTCCACCAGGGGCGCAGGCCTGACCGTGGCTGAGGGGCTGGCGCCCCTGGCCGATGTGATCGAGACCGGGCTGAAGGTTGCGCTCGGGACCGCGAAACCACCCGCCTCGGGCGCCCTCCAGACTTCGGCCGCCCAGGCCGAGATCGCCGCGGACTTCCCGAACATGGGCGGCCTGGCCGCCGCCGAGGCCGCCGCGGCCGCCGATCCGGACCGTCTGCGTGCGCGCGGCTATGTCCAGAACAACGAATGGAAGTTCGACGAGGCCGAGACGGCCTTCCGCGCCCTGGTCAGCGAGGGGGAGGCGCGCAATGCGCCGCCGGTCCAGCGGGCCGAGGCGCTCCTGAACCTGGCGATGAACATCTCCAACAACGGGCGGTTCGACGAGGCGGAGGGCTTCTTCGAGGAGGCCGAGGCGCTGATCCCGGCGGACGATGCGCTGCTTCGCGCGCGGAGCCTCAACTATCGCGCCCTGCATGAGCGCAACCGTGGCCGGTTCGGAGCCGCCATCGCGGCGGCCCAGGGCGCCCTGCGGCTGCGGGCGTCCGCTCCGGAAGCCGCTGTCGCAAGGACAAGCGGACCGGCGGCGCCGGGCGGAGCCGGGCCGGTGGTGATCGATCCGGGCCTGGCGCGTCGCCTGAATGCACCCTCGACGGCCCAGGGCCAGATCGAACCGGCCCGGATCACCCTGGCAGAGCAGCTGGCGATCCAGGACGCCCAGGCCTGGCAGGTCATCGGGACGTCGCAGGCAGCGACCGGCGACCGCGCGCAGGCGCGGGTCTCTCTGGATCGCGCCCGGGACATCCTGCAGCGGAGCGCCGCGGTCGGACGGCTCGCCGCTTGGCTCCAGTCGCGCGCCGAGGCCGACCTTGCCGGACTGGATCTTGCCGAAGGCCGCAGCGCACAGGCGGTCACCCGCTATGGCCAGGCCCTCGCCGTGCTGCGGACCCGTCACGCGGGCAGCCCGGCAGAGGGCGCGCTGCTGCTGGATCTGGGCCGTGCGCAGGCCGCTGCCGGCCGCGACGCCGAGGCGCTGGCGACCTATGGCCGGGCGATGGCGATCTTTCGCGCCCAGCGCGGCGGGCTCGGGGCTTCCGCCGACCAGACCGCCGCATACTTCGACCTGCTGCTCAGGGTCGCCCGGGCAGAGCCGGCCCGCGCGGCCGAGTACGGCGCGCTGTTCTTTGACGCCTCGCAGATCGTGGTCTCCAGCGCGACGGCGGAAACCGTGAACCGTCTGGCGGCCCGGGTTGCGGCCGGAGACAGCGCCATCGCCGGCCTGTCCCGGGCCTTTGAGGACTCCCGTCGGCGCCTGCGGGCGACCGAGAGCCAGATCGCCGCCCTGCAGGCTGATGGCCTCTATATCGAGGCTGTCCGGGTCGAGATGGAGGCCGCGCTCCGCGCCGAACAGGCCGAGGCCGATGGCCTGGAGGCCCGCATGCTGGCCGCCAATCCCCGCTACAATCAGCTGGTGGCGCCCGGCGCCCCGGCCACCGAGATCCAGAAGGCGCTGCGGCCCGATGAGGCCTACGTGAAGATCCTGCCTCTGGCGGGACGCACCTATGGCGTCCTGCTTACCGCCGGGGCGGTGAAGCCCTACGCGGTCGACATGGGGCGCGACGAGGTGAAGGCGGCCGTCACCCACCTGCGCCAGCCGCTGGAGCCGCAGGACAACCTGACGCCCTTCGACGCGAAGGCCTCAGCGCAGCTGTTCGACCGCCTGTTCGGCCCGGTGAAGGCCGAGGTGCTGGCTGCCCGCCATCTGATCTATGAGCCGGACGGCCCGCTGGTGTCCCTGCCGGTCTCCCTGCTGGTCACCGAGTCCGCCTCGGTGCGGACCGACGCCAGGGGCGAGGCGGACTACATGCGGGTGGCCTGGCTCGGGAAGAGCGTCAGTTCCTCGCTGGTGGTCTCCGGCGCCAGCTTCCTGCAGTCGCGGGCCTTTGCGCCCTCGCGGGCGTCGCGGCCGTACCTCGGGTTCGCCGATCCCGCCCTTCCGCGCGGCGAGGCGCGGGCGTTCACCTCGGTCACCCGCTCGATCCTCCGGCGTAGCGCGGTGCTGGAGCGGGTCTGCGGCGAGACCCGCAACGCCCTGCTGCGGATCGAGGCCCTGCCGGAAACCGCGCTTGAGGTGCGGACCGTAGGCGAGAGCCTGGGTTCGGCCGGCTCCATCGTCACCGGCGCGGCTTTCAGCGACGACGCCGTCCGCGCCCGCGGCGATCTGGCGGACTATCACGTGCTCTATTTCGCCACCCACGGTCTGTTGCCGCAGCCGGCCGCCTGCGTGCCCGAGCCGGCGCTGGTCACCTCGCTTGGCCTTGGCGACAGCGACGCCCTGCTGGACTCCAGCGAGATCCTGAACCTGAAGATGGACGCCGACCTCGTGGTGCTGGCGGCCTGCGACACGGGGGGCGGCGGGGCGGCGGTTGATCGCACCGGCCTGACCGGCGGCGGCGAAGCCCTCGGCGGCCTGACCCGGGCGATGATCTATGCCGGCTCGCGCGCGCTGGTGGTCTCGCACTGGTCGATCGAGTCGGAATCGGCCGTGCGGCTGATGACCGGCTTCTTCAGCGCCAGGTCGCCCAGCATGGCCCAGTCGCTGCAGGCCTCGCAGGCCGCCCTGCAGGCCGATCCGCGCTACGCCCATCCGTACTTCTGGGCCCCCTTCACCCTGGTCGGAGATGGCGCCCGGGCGCTGCCGGGCGCCGACCGGAAGGTGGCGGCGCAGTAGGCTCCGTCAGATCGCGGTGAGGTTCCATTCGCCGGAGGCGCCGCGACAGGCGTCGAAGCGCTCCCGAACCGTGGACTGGCCACGCTCGGTGATGGTCTGCTCGACCCGGCGACAGTCGCCGGAGTCGCTCTCGCGGGGCTGCACGACCGAGCGCGAGACGTAGCCCTGGATCCGTCCGTCCTCCTCGACGGCCAGCCAGCCACCGGCGACCGAACCGGCCACCTGGATCGTCTCGCCGGCCTGCAGGCGGTCGATCACCGCGGCGTTGGCGTTCGGAGCCGCGCGGACGTTCACCCGCCCGGATGCGGCATAGGCCCCGGCGGCGCTTGAGACCCGGATCGCCGGGGTCACGCCCTCGGCGAAGCGCCAGCGACCGGTGGAGACGGACGGCGCGGGCCCCGCTTCAGCCCGTCCCACCACTTCGATCCGGCCGGATGCGCCGGACTGCGGATCGCTCCAGCTCTGGGCGCGTCCGGTCTCGAGCGCGCGCTCGAAGGCCTGCTGGGCGTCCTGCCGGGCATTGCGGTCCATGCGGCAGCCGATGCTGTTGCCGATGGCGGCGCCGATCCCCGCGCCGAGGGCGGCGCCAAGGGCGCGGTGGTCCTTGCTGAGCTGGCTGCCGGCCAGCGCGCCGACCAGGCCGCCGACCACGGCGCCGGTGGTGTTGGCCTGGCCAGGGGCGTCGCAGGCATACAGCGACCCGATCCCTTTCGCCGCCGCGGGTGCGGCCGGGACGACGAGCACCGTGGCGCAGGCAAGGACGAGAAGGGCGTTGCGGGTCATGTGGAGCCTCCGAAGCGTTCGCGCCATCATGACCCGTCCCGCCCGCAACGGCCAAGCTTCCACAGGCGCCATTCTTGTGATCGACGACGGCGCGGCCTATCGCTGG
>CAUJHW010000138.1 GCA_963205005.1 Pseudomonadota bacterium | reverse complement strand
GCGGTCACCAACTTCGTCATCATGCCGATGACCTTCCTGTCGGGGACCTTCTATCTGGTCGAGAAGCTGCCGGAGCCGTTCCGGACCTTCAGCCACTACAACCCGATCTTCTACCTGATCGACGGCTTCCGTTACGGCTTCATCGGCCAGGCCGAGGGCAACCTAGCCGTCGGGGTCGCCATGACCGCCGGGCTGGTGCTGGTCCTCGGCTGGACCTGCCTCTGGATGTTCAGGACCGGCTACAAGATCAAGACCTAGGCGCTTTTCCCTCCCTTAATGGGGAGGGACAGCCGGCGAAGCCGTCAGGGTGGGGAAGTGTGGGCCGGAGCGCTGACGCGGGGCCCGATCCTGAGTTCCCCACCCGTCCGGCCTTCGGCCGTCCACCCTCCCCATCAAGGGAGGGAAGGGCGAGACGATTGACTCCGTCACAATCCGCGACGAAAACGCAAAGCCTTCCGGTCCCCGCCGCTTCCATGCGCGGGGACGCTTCCGTTTTGGAGGGTATCCCAGTGGCCGACCTGTCCGCGCCGCCCGTTCCCAGCGATCACATCATGGGCGTCTACGCTCGTACCCCGCTGGCGTTCGAGCGAGGCGAGGGTGCGCGCCTCTACACCACCGACGGGGACGTCTACCTGGATTGCATGGCCGGCATCGCGGTCACCGCGCTGGGCCACAGCCATCCCAAGCTGGTGCAGGCGGTGAAGGACCAGGCCGACAAGCTCTGGCACACCTCCAACATCTTCACGATCCCCAACCAGGAGAAGCTGGCGACCAAGCTCACCGACGCGACCTTCGCCGACGTGGTGTTCTTCACCAACTCCGGGACCGAGGCGATCGAGTGCGCGATCAAGACCGCGCGCAAGTACCACTGGGCCAAGGGCCAGCCGGAGCGGATCGACATCATCGGCTTCGACGGCTCGTTCCATGGCCGGACGCTGGCGGCGGTCAACGCCTCGGGCAACGCAAGCTACCTCGAAGGATTTGGCCCGCCGATGCCGGGCTTCGTGCACCTGCCCTACGGCGACCACGAGGCGCTCAAGGCGGCCATCGGCCCGACGACGGCGGCGATCCTGATCGAGCCCGTGCAGGGCGAGGGTGGCGCGCGCGCGTTGCCGGACGTCTGCATGCGCGGCCTGCGCCAGCTGTGCGACGAGCACGGCATCCTGCTGATCTACGACGAGATCCAGTGCGGCCTGGGCCGGACCGGCAAGCTGTTCGCCTACGAGTGGGCCGATGCCGCGCCGGACATCATGGCCGTCGCCAAGGCGCTCGGCGGCGGGTTCCCGGTGGGCGCCTGCCTGGCCACCGCCGAGGCGGCTCGCGGCATGACGCCGGGCTCACACGGCTCGACCTACGGCGGCAACCCGCTGGCCATGGCCGTCGGCCTCGCCAGCCTCGAGGAGCTGGTGAAGCCGGAGCTGATGGACCATGTGCGTGAGGTGGCGGGCTACTTCAACCAGCAGCTCACAGGGCTGAAGGATCGCTTTCCCGACGTGGTGCTCGACATCCGGGGCAAGGGCCTGCTGATCGGCGTGAAGCTGGCGACTCCCAATCGCGAGTTCATGCAACACGCCCGCGACGAACACCTGCTGATCGCCGGCGGCGGCGACAACTGCGTGCGCCTGCTGCCGCCGCTGACCCTGACCCTGGACGAGGCCCGCGAGGCGGTGGGCATGCTGGAGCGCGCCTGCGAAACGGCCCAGGCCAGGCTGAAGGCGTCGGCGACATGAGCGCCCCGCCGCCCCGCCACTTCCTCGATATCTGGAAGCTCGAAGCCACCGATCTGCGGATCATCCTGGAAGACGCCAAGGCGCGGAAGCAGGCCCGCGCCGGCTGGCCGAAGGGTAGGCCGGACGAGGATCATCCCGCCCGCCATCGCACGTTGGCGATGATTTTCGAGAAGAACTCCACCCGGACCCGCTTCTCGTTCGACGCCGCCATGCGCCAGCTGGGCGGGGATGTGATCATCTCCAACGCCGTCGACATGCAGCTTGGCCGCGGCGAGCCGATCGAGGACACCGCCCGCGTGCTGTCGCGGATGGTCGATGCGATCATGATCCGCTCCAACAGCCACGAGGACGTCGAGCGGCTGGCCATGTGGTCGACCGTGCCGGTGATCAACGGCCTGTCGGACAAGAGCCACCCCTGCCAGATCCTGGCCGACCTGATGACCTTCGAGGAGCATCGCGGCTCGGTGCATGGCAAGACGTTCGCCTGGGTGGGCGACGGCAACAACGTCTGCTCCAGCTTCATCCACGCCGCGCCCAAGCTGGGCTTCAAGCTGAACATCGCAACGCCGGCGGTCTTCCATCCCGACATGATGGACCTGGCGCGCGCGGCCGAGCACCAGGGTCAGGTGATGACCACCCACGACCCGCGCGAAGCCGTGCGCGGAGCCGACTGCGTGATCACCGACACCTGGGTCTCGATGGGTGACACCGACCACGACGAGCGCATCGAGGCGCTGGAGCCCTATCAGGTCGACGCCGGCCTTATGGCCGAGGCCAACAAGGACGCGGTCTTCCTCCACTGCCTGCCCGCCCACCGCGGCGAGGAGGTGACGGACGAGGTCATGGATGGCCCGCAGAGCCTGATCTGGGACGAGGCGGAAAACCGCATCCACGCCCAGAAGTCGATCCT
The DNA here is from genome assembly GCA_963205005.1 of Pseudomonadota bacterium. Classification (GTDB taxonomy): domain Bacteria; phylum Pseudomonadota; class Alphaproteobacteria; order Caulobacterales; family Caulobacteraceae; genus Phenylobacterium. The sequence continues at coordinate 27,302 of CAUJHW010000138.1, read as the reverse complement.
GGCCTGGTGCTTCGGCGCGATCTAGTTCCTCCCCTTCGGGGGAGGGGGACCACGAAGTGGTGGAGGGGGCTTCCACTCAGAACGCTCCACCACGGTCAGCTGCAGGCGGGCGGCTGCGCGTTCTGAGCGGAAGCCCCCTCAGTCAGCTCCGCTGACAACTCCCCCTTGGGGGGAGCAATTTCGTCGTCGCCGCCTCGCTCTCGCAACTTTCCCCTCCGATCCTATATTGGCCGCCATGTCCGAAAACACACTTCCCGACGACCTCGTCGGCGCGTTCCAGATCGAGGGTGAGCCGGTTCGCGGCCGTGTCGCCCGGCTGGGTCCGGCCATCGAAGAGATCCTGCGGGCGCACGACTATCCCGAGCCGGTGGCCAACCTGCTGGGCGAGGCGTGCGCGCTTGCGGCCCTGGTAGGCTCCAACCTGAAGTTCCAGGGTCGACTGATCGTCGAGGCGCGCGGCGCCGGCCCCGTGCGCTACGTCGTGGCCGACTACGACACCAACGGTGGCCTGCGCGGCTACTGCCGGTTCGAGCCGGACGAGGTGGCGGCGGTCTCCGGCGGCTTCGTGCGCCCGGGCGCGAGAACCCTGCTGGGCGAAGGCGTGTTCATGATGACCGTCGACCAGGGCTCGGCCATGGACCGCTATCAGGGCATGACCGCCATCGAGGGCGAGACCCTGGCCCTGTGCGCCGAGCAGTACTTCGCCCAGTCCGAACAGACCCCCACCCGTGTGCGTCTTGCGGTCAGCCAGGGGGCCGGCGGCGCCCGGGCGGGCGGGGTGCTGATCCAGTACATCGCTGACGACGACAGCCGCGGCTCGACGCTGGAAGCCTGGATGCGCACCCAGGCCCTGTTCGAGACCATCGGCGAAGACGAACTGGTCGATCCGGACCTGTCGACCAACCAGCTGCTGTTCCGCCTGTTTCACGAGGACGGCGTGCGCGTGTTCGACCCCAAGGACCTGCGCGCCTTCTGCCGTTGCAGCCAGGAGCGGATCGAGACGGTGCTGAAGTCCTTCGAGCCGGCCGAGCGCGAGGACATGGTCGAGCCCGACGGGCTGATCCACGTCACCTGCGAGTTCTGCTCGAAGGTCTACGCCATCGCGCCTGCGACGCTGGAAACGGCCTAGGCGCCTTCCCCACTGCCGCTCATCCCGGCATTCGCCAGGATGAGCGGGATTATTCAGGCCCTGTCCAGCGCCCGGGTCACGTCACGGGTCAGGTCGGCGGCGCCCTCCAGGCCGACGCTCATCCGCACCCAGCCCTCGGTGAGCCCGATCTCCAGCCGTTCGGCCTCGGGCATCGACCGGTGGGTCGTGGTGCAGGGGTGGGTCGCCATCGACTTGGCGTCGCCGAGGTTGTTGGAGATGTCGACGATCTCGAGCGCGTCGAGGAACCGCCAGGCCGCGGACCGGTCGCCCAGGTCAAAGGCGATGACGTTGCCGCCACCGGTCATCTGCTTCGCCACCAGGGCGGCCTGCGGATGGTCGGCGCGGCCGGGATAGACAGCGCGTTTCACATGGCTGTGGGCGGCAATGGCGTCCGCCAGCGTGGCCGCCGTCTCGGTCTGGCGCCGCACCCGCAGTTCCAGCGTCTCCAGACCCTTCAGCAGCACCCAGGCGTTGAACGGCGACAGCGCCGGGCCGGTGTGCCGGTGCATGTCCTTGTAGGCGCTGGTCATCAGCTCGTTGGCGCCGAGGATCGCGCCGCCCAGCACCCGGCCCTGGCCGTCGATGTGCTTGGTCGCCGAATAGACGACGATGTCCGCGCCCAGCTTGAGCGGCTTCTGGAAAATCGGCGTCGCGAAGACGTTGTCGACCACCAGCTTGGCGCCCGCTGCATGGGCGATCTCGGCCACCGCGGCGACGTCGGTCACTTCGAGCAGGGGATTGGCCGGGCTCTCGACCAGGAAGACCTTGGTGTTGGGGCGGACGGCGTTCTTCCAGGCGTTCAGGTCGGTCGCGTCCACATAGGTGGTCTCGACGCCGAAGCGCGGCAGCCACTCCGAGATGATCCAGCGGCAGGACCCGAACAGGGCGCGCCCGGCCACGAGGTGGTCTCCGGCGCGCAGCAGGCCCATCAGCGACAGCTGCACCGCCGCCATGCCCGACGCGGTCGCCTTGCACTGCTCGGCGCCTTCCAGCAGCGCCAGGCGGTCCTCGAACATCTGGGTCGTGGGGTTGCCGAACCGCTGGTAGATGAAGCCGGGCCCGCCCGCGAACCGGTCATCGGCCGACTGGGCGCTCTCGTAGGCAAAGCTCTGGGTGAGGAACAGCGCTTCCGAGATCTCGCCGAACTCGGTGCGCATGAGGCCGCCACGCACGGCCTGGGTCTCGAGTTCCCAATCGCGCGGGTCTTCCGCCATCACGGCCTCCTCTGAAAGCGGCCTGCGGCATGGACGGCGGTGCGCACGGCGTCAAGGTCCGCTTGCCGTGAAGCGGCCCTGAAAGACGAACCACGAAAGACACCAAAATCGAGAATGGTCTCGTAGGGGCCGGAAGGCGCCGCCGGGCGCTGATTTCAAGTCTTTCGTGTTTTCGTGGTCCCCTTGTCCTTGCCACCGCGCCGTTCTCGGCTAAGGCTCCGACGCCCATGAGCGCATTCAACGCCCCCGGCATCCTGCCCTGCCAGTCCATCGAAGCCCTGATCGAGCAGGGCGGAATCTCGTCGGCCACGCCGTTCGACGCAGACCAGGTGCAGCCGGCGAGCCTCGACCTGCGGCTGGGTGGCAAGGCCTGGCGTGTCCGCGCCTCATTCCTGCCCCGGCACGGCACGGTCCGCGACCGGATCCGCGAAGTGGCCATGCACGAGCTGGACCTGACCAAGGGCGCGGTGCTGGAGCGCGGCTGCGTCTACATCGCCGAACTGCAGGAGCGGCTGAAGCTGCCGGACGGCGTCTCGGCGCGGGCCAACCCGAAAAGCTCCACCGGCCGGGTGGACGTGTTCGTGCGTCTGCTCTCGGACTTCGGCGACACCTTCGACGACGTGCGCGGCGGTTATGAGGGCCCGATCTACATGGAGATCGCGCCGCAGACCTTCTCGGTGCTGGTGCGATCGGGCACCCGCCTGAACCAGCTGCGCCTCAAGGCCGGCGTGCCGGAGCGGCTGCGCACCGAGAGCGTCGGCGTCGACCTGACCGGCGAGATCGCCGGCTTCCGCGGCCGACGCCACGCCGGCGTCGTCGACCTGGACCACGAGGATGGCCACGACCCCCGCGACTTCTGGGAGCCGCTGATCCCCCGCAACGGCCAGCTGCTGCTCGACCCCGGCGAGTTCTACATCCTGGCCTCGAAGGGCGCGGTGGAGATCCCGGTGATGGAGGCCGCCGAGATGACCCCCATCGACCCGTCAGTGGGTGAGTTCCGCGTCCACTACGCGGGCTTCTTCGACCCCGGCTTCGGCACCGACGAGGCTCACGGCAAGGGCTCAAGGGGGGTGCTCGAAGTGCGCAGTCACGAGACGCCGTTCATCCTTGAGGACGGCCAGACGGTCGCCCGTCTTGTCTACGAGCCGCTGACCGAACGACCGACACGGCTCTACGGCGAACAGGGTTCCCACTACCAGCGCCAAGGCCTGAAGCTCTCCAAGCACTTCCGGGTCTGGGGCGAGTAGGTCCTAGCGCCGCCCCGCGCAGGCGCCGGGCTGGTGGGCGCTCCAGCGGATCTTGACGTAGTCGCTGCCATTCAAGCGCAGCACCGGAAAGCAGAAGCCGGGCCCGCCATTCTCGATGTCGGGCCAGCCGCCGGCGCCGCGGGTGGACTGGAAGGTCGGGATGCCCGGCGTGTTGAACAGCTTGCGCCAGGCGCCGTTCGGCTCCTTGGTCACGATCACATAGCCCTGCTCGGTCGAGCCGTAGCACTCCAGGCCGAAGTCGGTGACCACGGCGTCGGGTCGACCGTCACCATTGAGGTCGCGGATCTCGATCTCGACTTCCATGGCCTTGTCGCAGGCTGGATGCTTGCCGCGCACGGCCGGGAAGCCCGCGGCCCGTAGCGCCGCCTCACGATCGGCGGGACTGGACGCGGAAGGTTTCGCGAGCGGGGCCGCTGTCGGGGTGGGGCGGGCGCCGCCGTCTGTCGGGCAGGCCTTCAGCGAGACGTATCCCTGACCCGGCTGGAAGCTCCAGGTGCGCTGGCAGCCGGGCCCCTCAAGGCTCCAGTCGCGCCAGCCGTTGGTGCGGGTCTCCAGCAGCTTGAGCCGCCCGCGCCCGGCGCCCACCAGGGTCCAGCTCCCTGGCCCCTGCCTCTGGATGATCGAGAACGCCTCGCCGGTTCCGCCGTAGCAGGCCGGGTCCATATCGGGGATCACTGCCTCGGCGCGGCCGTCGCCGTTGAAGTCGATGGCGGCCGGACGTGGGGCGGCCGGCCGGCCGCAGCTGTTGAGGATCGCATTGCCGCGGACCTGGAAGCCGGCGGCGGTCAGCATTGCTGCGGCCTCGCGGGCCCGTTCGGCCGGGCTTGCCGGAGACTGCGCCAGCGCGGCGCCGACGGACCATAGTGTCGCGGCGCCGCAGGCCAGTGCGCTCAGGCAGACCCTGAGGCCGGTCATTCGCTGGCGGCGGCGCGGTAGATCGAGCGCTTCGGGGTGTCCATGACCCGCCGCATCATCGGCACGAAGGCTTCCAGCGGCATCGACACGAAGGACGGGTCGAACGAGTTCTGGTCGTACAGGTGGCAGAACTGGGCGGTGTGTTCGAAGTCCGGGTGGCCTCGGAACTGCTCGCGCATGTCGCGGTCCAGGCCCAGGTGATGGAAGAAGTAATAGCCCTGGAACACGCCGTGGTTCTCGAGCATCCAGAAATTGCGCTCGGAGATGTAGGGCTTCAGGATCGCCGCCCCGAGCTCGGCGTGGCTTGCCGGCAGCAGGATGTCGCCGATGTCGTGAAGCAGGGCGCAGACGACATATTCCTCATCGTGCCCGGCCTGGTGCGCCCGCGTGGCGGTCTGCAGGCTGTGCTCGAGCCGGTCGACGGCGAAGCCGCCGTGGTCCCCCTTCAGCAGGTTCAGGTGGGAAAGGATGCGGTCGACGTGCTCGCCCCGGTGCGCCTGGGCGGCCCGGCCGATGGCGGCCCAGTCCTCGGCGGTGCTTTCCACCATGGTGTGAAACTTCGCGCGGTCCAGCGTCTCGCCGTCGGCCATCGGGGGCTCTCCTTGTGCAGGGGGTATCGTGCGGCCGAGCCGGAACGAGGTCAACGCGCTGCGCGCCGGCCGGCTTCCCAGCCGACGATCTGAAGTCCCGACGCGGCCCGCGCTTGAGGGGTCGCTCAAGACCCGATATGGGAACGCCCGGACCAGCGCTCGCCGCCGGTCCCCGGAACGCGGCCGTAGTTCAGAGGTAGAACGTCAGCTTCCCAAGCTGAATGTCGGGGGTTCGATTCCCCCCGGCCGCTCCAACATTTTCCAGACCGCCTCCGGGTGAATTCGGGGGATGATTTCAGGTTGTCTCGACGTCGTCGATGTGGCGGCCTATCCCTATGCGGAGGCCGACGGCCTTGGGATGAGTTCGGCGGGCGGGGACCCGTGCGGAGTGGACAGGACCTCGCGAGGACTAGATGCCGGTGAAGCTACCGAAATATGCGCACTGGGTCGCGGAGCGGCGGTTCCTGGTCGACGCCGGCAAGGCGCCGAAGCTGGACGAGGCCGGCGCGCGGCGGATCGAGGACCTGTACATCGAGGGCGGAAGGCTGCGGCTGCGCTGCATCACCCAGCTCGCCACGGGTGAGCGCGAGTTCAAGCTGGGCAAGAAGTACGCCCCCGACAATCCGCTGATCGGCCCGATGGCCAACCTCTACCTCAATGAGGAAGAGTATGACGTCCTGGCCAGGTTGCCGGGCACGCGCCTCGCCAAGCGGCGGCACAAGGTCGGCGCCTTCGTGGTCGACGTGTTCGAAGGCGACCTTGCCGGGCTGGTCCTGGCCGAATGCGAGGCGACCAACCGGATGGCCGCCATGGCGGTCGAGATCCCTGACTGGTGCGTTCGCGAAGTCACCACCGAGCCGGAATATACCGGCTGGCGACTGGCGCAGAACAAGGACGGGGTTATCTGACGCCGCCCTTCGGCGGGTCGACATTGGTCGCCCAGGGCTCGCGCTGGGCATGGCCCGCTCCGGAATCGGTGTGGAGCACGACCTGGTCCACGTCGACGTCGGCATGGCCCGGGTTCACCGCCGCGTCGTCCACCTCATAGAGTTCCACCCTGTCCGGATAGAAGGCCAGCCGTCCCGCGATGGTGCTCATGGCCGGGAACGGAGTCTCGTAGGACCAGACCGCGTTCTCCGAGATCTGGCCGTCCATGGCGATCGTGTAGTAGGCCGCATCGCCCTTGTAGGGGCAGTGGGTGGACCGCTCGGTGCGCGCCAGGAAATCCATCGAGACGTCGGCGCGGGGAAAGTACACCACAGGCTTGTAGGCGGCTTCCTTGAGCACGAGGGCGTCGGCGCTGTCGGCGATCACGTGGCCGTTGAACATGGCGCGCCAGCGCCGGGCCGCGGGCGTCACCGTGATCGGATGGTCGGGGCCGGGGATCTTCATGGCGACTGGTCTCCTTCTGGCTAGCTGAACGCGGCGGGCGGGCTCAGGCTCCGTCGATATGGGGTCCGGGGCCCAGCCTTGCTTGTGCTTGGCGAGGTCGCGTGATTTTCTCCCCTCAAATCCGCGACCTGGAGGGAATCCCCGCCAAGCGATCGCGAACCTTCAGGGCTATCGGAACCGTTCCCGCATGAATCTCATCGTTCTTCTCGGCATCGTGGTCACGCTTGTCACCGGCGTCCCGGTGCTGCTGCAGCTGCTCAGGAACCACCCGCGTGGCCTGATCATCCTGTTCTTCGCCGAGATGTGGGAGCGGTTTTCCTACTACGGGATGCGCGGCATCCTGATCTTCTACCTGACCCAGCATCTGCTGTTCGATGACGCGACCGCGGGGGCCCAGTACGGCTCCTACACGTCGCTGGTCTACCTGCTGCCGCTGGTCGGTGGCCTTCTGGCTGACCGCTGGCTGGGCACCCGCAAGGCGGTGGCGTTCGGCGCCCTGCTGCTGGTGGCCGGCCACATGACCATGGCGGTCGAGGGCACGCCGGCGAAGCAGACGCTGATCTACGCCGGCCAGAGCTATGAGGTGGCGATCGAAGGCCGCATGGAGCAGCGTCAGGTCCATGTGGTGATCGACGGCCAGAAGCACGCGTTCGGCGCTACCGCCGAGGGCGGGCTCGAGGTCAAGGACATGGCCGCCGGCGGTCCGCTTCCGGCGGTGATGCCCAAGGGCTCGTACGAGCTGAAGAGCGTGGTCGACCCGTTCGGCCGCAACGCCTTCTTCCTGGCGGTGTCGCTGATCATCATGGGAGTCGGCTTCCTCAAGCCGAACATCTCCACCATCGTCGGCCAACTGTATCCGCAGGGCGATCCGCGGCGGGATTCCGGCTTCACCCTCTACTACTACGGCATCAACCTCGGCGCGTTCTGGGCTTCGGTGCTGTGCGGCTGGCTGGGCGCGGACTTCGGCTGGTGGGCCGGCTTCGGCCTCGCCGGCGTCGGCATGGCCGCCGGCTTCGTGGTCTTCGTGCTCGGCAAGAAGCACCTGCTCGGCAAGGGCGAGCCGCCGAACCCGGAACTGCTGAAGGCCAGGATCGCCGGCCCGATCACCCGCGAGTGGCTGATCTATCTCGGCGGCGTGCTGGGCGTGATCCCGGTGTGGTTCATGGTGCAGTCCAACCAGATCGTCGGCTATGCGCTGGGCGTGTCGGTCATCGCCGCCCTGGCCTTCATCGCCTGGTTCGTCGCCACCCAGTGCGACAAGGTGGAACGCGAGCGAATGCTGCTGGCCATGGTGCTGGTGTTCGGCTCGGTGGTGTTCTTCACCCTGTTCGAACAGGCGGGCACCTCGCTCAACCTGTTCGCGGCCCGCAACGTCGACCTGATGGGCATCGACGCGGCCCAGACCCAGTCGTTCAACGCCGGCTTCATCCTGATTTTCGCCCCCGTGTTCGCGGCGATGTGGACCTATCTCGGCGCGCGCAAGCGGATGCCCAACCCGACTCTCACCTTCGGCTACGGCCTGCTGCAGGTGGGCCTGGGCTTCCTGGTGGTGGTCTGGACCCAAGGGCTGGCCGTTGAATACAAAATGCCGCTCTATATGCTGGGCCTGCTCTACATGCTGCACACGACGGGCGAGCTGTTCCTGTCACCCGTGGGCCTGTCGCAGGTGACCAAGCTCAGCGTGGCCAAGGTAGTGTCGTTCATGATGGCCGTCTGGTTCCTGGCCTCGTCCATCGCCCAGTTCGTCGGTGGCAAGATCGCCGGGCTGATGGGGGCCGAGACGGTGGGGGGCCAGGTGCTGGATCCGGCGGCGGCCTTCGCCACCTCGATGGACGGCTTCAACAAGCTGGGCTGGGCGGGCGTCATCTGCGGCGTGGCCTTCGTCGCCCTCAGCTTCGTGATCAAGGGTTGGGCGCACGGGGCCGACACCGCCAGCGACGAGCCGGCCACGGTGGTGGACAACGAGGCGCAGACCGCGCGGACCTGACCAGGGCAAGGCGCGGGGTCCGGCCCCGCGCCGCGTCAGCCGAAGGTCTTGCGGACCCGCACGTAGAGCATGCGGCCGAACTGGATGTCCCGGTCGTCGACGAGCTTGAGCGCCGCGGTGTCGCGTGGGCCGGCGTAGACATTGCGAGTGTTGCGGAACCCGCGCTCGGTCAGGTTCGACAGCTCGGTGCGGATCGACAGGTCCGGTTTCGGCTTCCACTCCGCGTAGAGTTCCACGTAGGTCTTCAGCTTGCGGTCGGTGATCTGGTCGACCCGGTAGTAGGTCTCCCGCCATCCGCCGTAGACGTCGAAGCCCCAGTTGATCCTGTATTGCGGCAGGTCGTGGGTCAGGTGGACCTCCCAGGACAGCGGCCTCAGGCCCGAGATCTCGCGGTCCTGGCCCGTAGTGGGATCGGTCACACGGCTTTCGCGCCGGGTCGCCTGGCCGCGCAGTTCGGCGCCCTTCCAGCCGAGCCTTTCCAGCGGCAGGGTGACGTTGACCGCGAGCTCGTCCTTGGTCCCGCCACCGATGTTCGCCGGCGCATCGAAGCCCGCGCCGCGCACCGGCGCGGAGTCGATCACGTCCTTCAGTTCGAAGTGGCGGTAGGTGACGACCAGGGCGCCCTTGCCCCAGAAGCGCTGCTCGAGGGTCAGTTCCCCCACCCAGGCCTGATCGGGATTGAGGTCGGGGTTACCCGCCTGAACGCCCGCGCCGGTGTTGAAGCTGGTGTCGGCCACGAAGTCGTCGAAGTCGAGCTGGCCCACTTCGCGCTCGAACCGGGCGCGGACCTGGGTGGCGCCGGTGGCGGCCCAGGTCACCGCCAGCCGCGGCTTGGTGAAATAGAGCGTCTTGCCTAGGTCGATGTCGCCGGCGGAGGTGATCTTCGAGGCTTCCTGCCGCAAGCCCGCCTCCAGGGTCCATTTCGGGCCGGGCCGCCAGGTGGCCTTGCCGAACACCTCGCCGCGCTTTTCCTCGACCTTCACATTGGCCGCGGGCAACCCGATCGGTGCGCCGTTCAGGACATAGTCGGTCTGGCTCTTCTGCCAGTTGTAGGCGCCCTCGGCGCCGGCCTCGAAGGACAGTCCGTCACGCGCCGCGTATTTCAGGACGTTGCGCACGATGCTCTCGCCGGACTTGGCGTCGAGGGTGAAGAAGGTCTTCTCTCCCGGCGCCTGGAACGTCTCGCCGAAGTGGCTGTCCTCGTTGCGCTGCAGAAGCACGAGCTCGATGCTGGTCTTGGGACCAAAATCGCGGCTGTAGCGCGCGCCCAGCTCTATCTCCTTGTCGTCGTCGCCGAACTGATCGAGTTCCTGCGAGACCCGCGGGAAGGTGCTGCGGTTCTGTTCGGTGTAGTTGAACTCCTCTACCGCGCCGAGGCCGCTGATCCGGAGCTTGCCGCCGGCCAGCGGGGTCTCCAGCGCGCCGGTGAGCCGCACCTCGAAGCCGTCGCCCGCGGACTCGACGAACGAGCGGATCAGCGGGCCCTGCGTGGGCGACACCCGGATGCGCGGGCCGTCGCCGGCGCTGTCATCGACGAACCGCGCGGACGACAGGCCCAGCTCCCAGGCCCGGCCGTTGGAGCCGCCCGAGCCCTCCAGCCGCATCTGCGGCGCCGTGCGACCGTCGTCGACGACGTAGTTGGTCGCCATCGCCGCCAGCCCGCGGAAGCCGCCGCCGGTCTTGCGGACGATATTCACGAGCACGGTCTTGCCCTGCATGTCGATGCCGCTGGCGGACCCACGGATCAGGTCGACCCTCTCCACCTGGCTGGCGGGCAGCCGGCGCAGGATGTTCTCCAGATTGTCGCTCTTGGCCGCAGGGCGCTGGCCGTCGATGAGCACATTGCCCGCCGCGCCCTCGAAGCCGCGGACGTCATCGCCGCCTTCGAACGAGAAGCCCGGCACCCGGGCGACCATCTCCATGGCGTTTGACGGCTGGAAGGCCGCGAAGAACGCGGGCGGATAGCTGATCACGCCGGCCTGGGGGCTCGCGGCGGCTTCCGGCGCGGCGGCGGCCGCTGCCTGCGCCAGCAGGTGCAAGATCAGCATCACGTTTCTCCCCAAGTGGGCGGCAAATGACCCGGCTTGCCCGCATGTGGCGAGTTACAAGCCCGTAAGGTGGATCAGATCCGGGAATTCTTGCCGCCGACCCACCGGCGGCCGCGCCGAATTCTCCGCCGGATCGCCCGTGGCCCGGCTATGGTTGGCCGCAACAGGGGGAAACATCATGTCCAGCTTTCGGACCCAGACGGCCGTCGGCCTCGCGCTCGCGGTCGCGCTGACCAGCCTGACGTCGGCATGGTCGCAACCCCAGGCGGCCAGGCCCACTTTCCCGCCCGGCGCAGGCTATGCCGGCGTCGCCGGGTCGCCCGAGGAAAACGCCCGGATCACCGCGCTGTGCGGCGCCAACCGGAACGCCGCGGATGGCTACGCGCCCAGTCCGGCGTTCGCCGGCCAGACCCGCGCCCGGAAGGCGCCCGCCCGGCAGCCTTTCACCGTGGACTCGATCGCGAAGATTGACCGGCCGTGGGGCCTGGCCATCCTGCCCGGCGGCCGGATGCTGGTGACCATCCGCGCCGGCGGCATGCGTATCGTCAGTCCGTCGGGTGAGGTCTCCGAGCCGCTGGCCAATGTGCCGGAAATCCGCACCGCCCGGCTCTCGGCCATGTACGACGTGTCGCTGGACCGCAACTTCGCGAAGAACCGCACCCTCTACTTCGGCTACGTGACCCGCGCCGGAGACACCGGGACCAGCCCGGTCGGCCGGATCGCCAGCGCCCGCCTGTCGGCCGACGAAAAGAGCCTGGAGGACGTCAGGGTCCTGCGCGAGGGCGCCGACATCCTGCCGCGCCGGATCGTCCAGGCCCGGGACGGAACCCTGCTGATCCCCTCGGCGGTGATCGACTCCGGCGGACCGGCGCCCCAGGCGCTGGACAGCCAGCTGGGCAAGATCCTGCGGATCAACACCGACGGGAGTATTCCGAAGAACAATCCGTTCCGCGCCGACCCCAAGGCCAATCCGGCGCTCTATGCCCTGGGCTTCCGCGACCCGCATTCCGCGGCGTTCCATCCGCAGACGGGTGAACTGTGGGTGGCCGAGAACACGCCGATGGGCGGAGACGAGTTGAACCTGATCCGTCCGGGCCGCAACTACGGCTTCCCGGTGATCAGCTACGGGCGGGAGAACGGGGGCGGCCTGATCAACGGCGGCAAGACCGCTCAGGCGGGGATGGAACAGCCGGTCTACTTCTGGAACCCGTCGATCGCCCCATCCGGGATGCTGTTCTACACCGGCAAGGCGCTGCCGGGCTGGAAGGGCAGCGTCTTCCTGGGCGGCCTCTCCGGCAAGCAACTGGTCCGGCTGGAGATGAAGAACGGCAGAGTTGTCGGCGAAGAGAAGCTCTTGATGGACCGCTGCGTGCGGATGAAGGCCGTGGCGCAGGGCCCGGACGACCTGATCTACATCGTCACTGACGAGCCGAAGGCCGAGGTCCTGCGGCTGTCGCCCGCCCGGAAATAGCGGGCCCGCCTACAGGCTGGTGCCGCCCACGGTCAGGCCGGTGATCTTCATCGACGGCTGGCCGACGCCGACCGGCACGCTCTGACCCGCCTTGCCGCAGACGCCGACGCCGTCGTCGAAGGCGAAGTCGTCGCCGATCATGGTGACCCGCGTCAGGGCCGAAGGGCCGTCGCCGATCAGGGTCGCGCCCTTCACCGGCGTAGTGATCCGGCCGTCCTCGATCAGGTAGGCCTCGGTGCACTGGAACACGAACTTGCCGTTGGTGATGTCCACCTGGCCGCCGCCGAAGTTGGCGCAGTAGAGGCCGCGCTTGGTCGAGGCGATCATATCGGCCTGCTTGGCCGTTCCGCCCATCATCGCGGTGTTGGTCATCCGCGGCATGGGCATGTGCGCATAGGACTGCCGGCGGGCGTTGCCGGTGGCGCTCAGGCCCATCAGCCGAGCGCTCATCCGGTCGTGCATGTAGCCGACGAGAATCCCGTCCTCGATCAGGATGGTGCGCTCGGTCGGCGTGCCCTCGTCGTCGACGGTCAGCGAACCGCGGCGCCCGGGGATGGTCCCGTCGTCGAACACGGTGACGCCCGGCGCGGCGACCCGCTCGCCGATCCGGCCGGAGAAGGCCGAGGTGCCCTTGCGGTTGAAGTCACCTTCCAGGCCATGGCCGACGGCCTCGTGCAGCAGCACGCCGTTCCAGCCCGGGCCGAGGACCACGTCCATCTCGCCGGCGGGGCAGGGCACGGCGTCGAGGTTGACCAGGGCCTGGCGCAGCGCCTCGTCGACCTGGGCCTGCCACCGGTCCGGGGTGATCCACGTCTCGAAGCCGGCTCGGCCGCCGGCGCCGGTGTAGCCGTTCTCGCGACGGCCATCGCGCTCCACCGTCACCTGGACATTGACCCGGCTCAATGGGCGCACGTCGCGGATCAGCCGGCCATCGGCCCGCAGGATCTCCACGGTCCGACGCTCACCAGCGATGGAGGCCATCACCTGGACGATGCGCGGATCTCGCGCCCGGGCCCAGGCGTCGATCTCCTGCATCAGGGCGACCTTGTCGGAGAAGTCCGGCGAGGCGAGGGGGTTCTCCTCGCCATACAGTTTCGTGTTGGTGGCGCGCGGGGCCTCGGCGGCGACGCCGGCGTAACCGCGCTTGGCAAGGGAGGCCGAATCGGCGGCCCGCCGGATGGCGGCCTCGGAAATCTCGCTGGCGTGCGCATAGCCCGCCGTCTCGCCCGCCACGACCCGCAGGCCGAAGCCCTCGGTAGCGTCATAGGCCGCCGACTTCAGCCGGCCGTCGTCGAACAGGAAGGATTCGCTCTCGGAGCGCTCCACAAACAGTTCGCCGTCGTCCGCGCCGGTGAGGGCCTCCCCGAGGATCTGTCGGGCGCGGTCGGGATCGACGCCGGCGGAGTCGAGGATCGAGGGTGCGGTCATGGGAGCGTTCATCCCGCCAAGATAGGGACTGCGCGGGCAGGCGTCACCCGCGACCTCTCAATCCATGGCCGTCAGGCCGGAGAATCGCTGTCGCGGCGACGGCGTCCGGCGATTCGGCGGCGGGGCGCCCGCGGGCCTTTTCGGAGCGTCGGGGTCACGTGCGGCAATGACCCACCGCATCTGGGCCGCTGACGCCTTGGCAAGCCCCTGCGATGCGCGTATGGACCCCCGCTGAAGGGGCCGATTGGGCGTTGCGTGAGCGCGTCCGCGCGTCCCTTTCTGAAGCCGGCGGTGATAACTCGCCCGTCCTTTTGGGGCGCCGACGGCCAAGCCAGACCGAGGGGACATGAAGTCGAGCTTTCACGGATTGCGGACGCGGGCGGCGGGAGCCTTCGCGGGCGCTGGCGCGGCGTTCTGGAGCGCGGCCGCCTGGGCCGAAGATAATATCGGCCAGCCGACCTCCGGCGCCATCGACCTGCAGCCGGGCGTGACGCCCCTGCGGGAACAGGCGATCTTCTTCCACAACGTCATCCTGCTGCCGATCATCACCGTCATCACGCTCTTCGTGCTGGCCCTGCTGGTCTGGGTGGTGGTGCGCTACAACAAGCGCGCCAATCCGGTGCCGGCGAAGTGGAGCCACAACACGCTGATCGAGGTCATCTGGACCCTCGCGCCGGTGCTGATCCTGGTCTTCATCGCGATCTTCTCGTTCCGGCTGCTGTTCGACTACAACGACATGCCGAAGCCTGACCTGACCGTGAAGGCCACGGGTTACCAGTGGTACTGGGGCTACGAATACCCGGACCAGAAGATCCCGGAATTCATCTCCAACGTCCTGCCTGAGGACAAGGCCAACGCCGCGGGCGTGCCTTATCGCCTGGCCGCGACCGATCCGATCGTGGTGCCGGTCAACGCGGTGGTCCGGGTTCAGGTGACGGGCGCCGACGTGATCCACGCCTTCGCCGTGCCTTCGTTCGGGATCATCAGCGACGGCATCCCCGGTCGCCTGAACGAGACCTGGTTCAAGGCCAACCGCATCGGCGTCTACTACGGCAACTGCCGCGAACTCTGTGGTGTCGATCACGCTTTCATGCCCATCGAGGTCCGGGTCGTGAGCCAGGCCGATTTCGACGCCTGGGTCGCCAAGAAGGGTGGCACGCTTCCGGGCGCCGCCCCCGCGCCCGCGGCCGCCGCGCCGGCCCCTGCCGAGGCGGCTCCGGCCGCTGACGCCGCCGCTGTCCCGGTCGCCGCCACGGCGCCGGCCGCGGCTGCGCCGGCCGCCGCCGCACCCAAGTCGCCCGCTGTCTCGCCTGCGCCCCCGGCGCCGGCCGCGAAATAGATCCAGGACACGAGTAAGATGGCACACGCCGCCGCTCACGATCATCACGACGACCACGGCCACATGCCGGGGTTCTTCACCCGCTGGTTCCTATCCACGAACCACAAGGACATCGGCACGCTCTACATCCTGTTCGCCATCATGGCGGGGATCGTCGGCGGTGCGATGTCCGGCCTGATCCGCTGGGAGCTGATGGAGCCGGGTATCCAGGTCTTCACCAAGGGCTCTCTGCTCGACCAGATCGGCATCGTTGAGGCCTCCAAGCACGGCTACAACGTGATCGTCACCGGTCACGCGCTGGTCATGATCTTCTTCATGGTCATGCCGGCGATGATCGGCGGCTTCGGGAACTGGTTCGTGCCGCTGATGATCGGCGCGCCGGACATGGCGTTCCCGCGGATGAACAACATCTCGTTCTGGCTGCTGGTCGCCGCCTGGGTGCTGCTGCTGGTCTCGATGTTCGTCGACGGCGGCCCCGGCAAGGGCTTCGGCGGCGGCTGGACGCTGTATCCGCCGCTCTCGACCTCGGGTCACACCGGCCCGGCCATGGACGCCGCCATCCTGTCGGTCCACCTGGCCGGCGCCAGCTCGATCCTGGGTTCGATCAACTTCATCACCACGATCTTCAACATGCGCGCGCCGGGCATGACCCTGCACCGGATGCCGCTGTTCGTGTGGTCGGTGCTGGTGACGGTGTTCCTGCTGCTGCTCTCGCTGCCCGTCCTGGCCGGCGCGATCACGATGCTGCTCACCGACCGTAACTTCAACACGCACTTCTTCGACGCCGCCGGCGGCGGCGACCCGGTCATGTTCCAGCACCTGTTCTGGTTCTTCGGTCACCCGGAAGTGTACATCCTGATCCTGCCCGGGTTCGGCATCATCAGCCACATCGTGTCGACCTTCTCGCGCAAGCCGGTCTTCGGTTACCTGGCCATGGCCTACGCCATGGTGGCGATCGGGTTCATCGGCTTCATCGTGTGGGCCCACCACATGTACACCGTCGGCATGGGCATCCAGCTGCGCGCCTACTTCGTGGCGGCCACCATGGTCATCGCGGTGCCCACCGGCGTGAAGGTGTTCTCCTGGATCGCGACGATGTGGGGCGGGTCGATCGACTTCAAGACGCCCATGCTGTGGGCGATCGGCTTCATCTTCCTGTT
Organism: Pseudomonadota bacterium; assembly: GCA_963205005.1. Lineage (GTDB taxonomy): Bacteria > Pseudomonadota > Alphaproteobacteria > Caulobacterales > Caulobacteraceae > Phenylobacterium. The sequence goes on along the minus strand of CAUJHW010000138.1, from coordinate 11,340 downwards.
CACCGTCGGCGGTGTGACCGGCGTCGTGCTGGCCAACGCCGGCATCGATTACAGTCTGCACGACACCTACTACGTGGTGGCGCACTTCCACTACGTGCTGAGCCTCGGGGCCGTGTTCGCGATCTTCGCCGGCTTCTACTACTGGTTCGAGAAGATGTGGGGCGTGAAGTACAGCGAGTTCCTCGGCGCGGCCCACTTCTGGATCACCTTCGTTGGCGTGAACCTGATCTTCTTCCCGCAGCACTTCCTGGGTCTCCAGGGCATGCCGCGCCGCTACGTCGACTATCCGGAGGCCTTCGAGTACTGGAACCGCATCTCCACTTACGGCTACCTGATCACGGTCGCCGGCGTGGCGGTGTTCCTGATCGTCCTGCTGGATGCCGCCGTCCGTCGCCGCAAGGCCGAGGCCAATCCGTGGGGCGAGGGCGCGACGACGCTGGAGTGGACCCTGTCCTCGCCGCCGCCGTTCCACCAGTTCAACGAACTGCCGGTGATCAAGCCCGACAGCCACTAGCGCTCAGGGCCACACAGGCTTCAGAATCTGGGGGGCGCGTTCCATATCGGGGCGCGCCCTTCGCCTATTTCAGAGTATACGCATGGCCATGTCCGAGGCCCTCAGCACCCCCAAAGCGCCCGCCCGCTGGCAGGACATCGTCCAGCTGCTGAAACCGCGCGTCATGTCGCTGGTGGTCTTTACCGCCCTGACCGGCATGGTCTGCGCGCCCGCCCACATCCATCCGGTGCTGGGCGCCATCGCCATTCTCTGCGTGGCCGTGGGGGCCGGGGCCTCGGCAGCGCTGAACATGTGGTACGACGCTGATATCGATGCGCGCATGCGCCGCACCCGCGGCCGGCCTGTGCCGTCGGGCAAGGTGGCGGGCGCCGACGCCCTGACGCTGGGTGTCATCCTGTCGATGTTCTCGGTCATGCTGATGGGCATGACGGCCAACTGGTTCGCCGCCGGCCTGCTGGCCTTCACCATCCTGTTCTATGCCGTGGTCTACACGATGTGGCTGAAGCGCTCGACGGCGCAGAACATCGTCATCGGCGGCCTCGCCGGCGCGCTCCCGCCGGTCATCGGATGGGCGGCGGTGACCGGCACGGCGCCGGCCAACGCCTGGCTGCTCTGCGCCATCATCTTCATGTGGACCCCGCCGCACTTCTGGGCCCTGTCGCTCTACACCTCCGAGGACTACGCCAAGGCCGGGGTGCCGATGATGCCGGTGGTCAAGGGCGCGGCGTCTACCCGCAGGCAGATCCTGGTCTACAGCCTGCTGCTGATCCCGGTCTGCCTGGCGCCGGCCTTCACCGGCCTGGGCGGCCCGGTCTACCTGGCCGTCGCCGGCTTCGGCGGGGCGGTGTTCCTGCTGCTGGCCTGGCGCCTGTTCCGCAGCCATGCCGGCGAGGCGGCCGATCCGCGCAACGACGACGGGCTCTATGACGTCCGCGCCGGCGCGCGGGACGCCCGGAACCTGTTTGCCTTCTCGATCCTCTACCTGGCCCTGCTGTTCGCCACCCTGCTCGGCGAGCATCTGGCGGGGCTCAACCCACTGGAGCTTCTCCAATGAGCGATCCGATCCGACAGGACGAGGCCGCCGCGAAGACCCGCCGGGCCCGCAACATCGTGCTGGCCCTCGGCCTGGTGGTGTTCGTGATCCTGGTCTACGTCGTCACCGTGTTCCAGATGGGAGCCAACGTCCTTGAACGCCCCATCTAGCCCTGCGACCCGCCGCAACACGCGCATCGGCGTCATCTGCGCGGTGATCTTCGCCGGCATGATCGGCGCGGCCTATGCCTCGGTGCCGCTCTACCGGGCCTTCTGCCAGCTCACCGGCTTCGACGGCACGGTCCGCAAGGCCGATGTCGCACCCTCGACGGTGCTGGGCCGCACCCTGACGGTCCGGTTCGACGCCAACAGCCGCGACCTGCCCTGGACCTTCACTGCCGAGCAGACCGCCCAGACGGTCAAGATCGGCGAGACCAAGCTGGCCTTCTTCAAGGTCACCAACCATTCGGACAAGCCGGTCACGGCCCGGGCGGTGTTCAACGTGGTGCCCGAGCAGGCCGGCGCCTACTTCCAGAAGCTCGAATGCTTCTGCTTTACCGACCAGACCATCGCCGCCGGCGCGACGGTGGAGATGCCGGTCCTGTATTTCATCGATCCCAAATACGTCGAGGATATCGACACCAAGGGCAAGACCGAGGTGACCCTCTCCTACACCTTCTTCCCGACCACGACCGGGGGGAAGCAGGCCGAGGCGCCCAAGGCCGACAAGAAGGGCTGATCGCGCGCCTTTCCCCCTTGGCGAACCCTTCGGCGCGGGGCTATAGCGTGGCGCAAGTTTGACTGCGTGTGACTCTGGTCGCGCGCCGGGGAATCTACGAGGGGTTTTGACCGCGATGGCCGCAGGCGTGAAGCACGACTACCACCTGGTCGATCCGAGCCCGTATCCGCTGATCGGCTCGGTCGCAGCCACGGTCATGGCGCTGGGCGGTATCGCCTGGATGAAGGGAATTTTCGGACTTCCGGAAGGCACGTCCTGGCTGTTCTTCGCCGGTCTCGCCGGCGTGCTGTTCACGATGTTCGGCTGGTGGGCCGACGTGGTGAAGGAAGCCAACCGCGGCGATCACACCCCGGTCGTCTCCATCGGCCTGCGCTACGGCATGGTGCTGTTCATCGCTTCCGAAGTGATGTTCTTCGTCGCCTGGTTCTGGATCTTCTTCGAAGCCGCCCTGTTCCACGGCAACCGCGTGCTGGGCCCGATCGAGGAAGTTCGCAACGCCTGGGCCACCTTCCCCCCCAAGGGCATCGAGGCCGTGCCGGCCTTCGAACTGCCGCTGGTCAACACGCTCACCCTGCTGCTCTCGGGCACCACGGTCACCTGGGCGCACCACGCGCTGCAGCAGGGCGACCGCAAGAGCGCAAAGCTCGGTCTACTCCTCACCGTCCTGCTGGGCGTGCTGTTCACGTCGATCCAGGCGGTCGAATACGCCCACATCCTCGAGCACAAATACTTCTTCGGCGGCGAAGGCCAGGAGAACTCGGGCCTCTATGGTTCGTCTTTCTTCATGGCCACAGGCTTCCACGGCTTCCACGTGCTGATCGGGACCATCTTCCTGGGGGTCTGCCTGATCCGCCTGATGGGCAAAGGCTTCACCGCCAAGCAGCACTTCGGTTTCGAAGCGGCCGCCTGGTACTGGCACTTCGTCGATGTGGTCTGGCTGTTCCTGTTCGCCTTCATCTACGTGATCTTCGGGGCACATCCCTAGGGATACGATGAGCAAACCCAATCCGCTGCTGGCGGGGCTCGCGGGCCGCTGTCCGAACTGTGGAGAGGGGTTTCTCTTCGAGGGCTTCCTGAAGGTCGCGCCGACGTGCGAGGCCTGCGGCTACGATTTCGCCAAGGCGGACTCCGGCGACGGACCGGCGGTGTTCGTGATCCTGATCGCAGGCTTCGTCATCGCCTTCGCGGCGCTGATCACGGAATTCATGTTCCGCCCGCCGATCTGGCTGCACCTGATCCTTTGGCTGCCGGGAACCCTGATCCTCTCGCTGGGTCTCATGCGCCCGCTGAAGGGGATCATGCTGGCCGCCCAGTTCATGAACAAGGCGTCTGAAGCCCGCCATGACGACTGAGCCGGCCGCCCCCGCGCGCGGTCGCTTCCCCATCGGCCTGACCATCGCCGTCGCCATTGCGCTCGCGATCCTGGTCGGCCTGGGGACCTGGCAACTTCAGCGGCTGCACTGGAAGGAAGGCGTGCTCGCCCGCATCACGGCGCTGCAGGCGGCTCCGGCGCAACCCGTCGCTGCCGTGCTGGACCGGGTGGCGAGGGGGGGCGACGCCGATTTCACCCGCGTGGAGGCGACCTGCCTTGGCCTTGCGAAGGCGCCCTACGTCGAACTCTACACGGTGCGCGACGGTCAGGCCGGCGTACGATTGATGTCGGCCTGCCGGATCGAGGGTGCGGCCTACGGCAGCGTGCTGGTCGATCGTGGCTATGTGGCCGACACCACGTCGGCGCGTCCGCCGACGGATCCTGCCGACACGGCGCCGCTTGATCTGGTCGGCGTGCTGCGGCAGCCGGAGGCGGGCAACCGCTTCTCGCCGCCCAACACCCCGCAGCGCTGGTACACCCGCGACGTCGCCGCCATGGCCGCGACCCTGAAGGCGCCCCGGCCTGCGCCGCTCGTGATCATGGCCGAGACGGCGACCAATCCCGACTGGACGGGGCTTGTTCCGGCCCCGATCCCGGCGGACATCCCGAACCGGCACCTGGAATATGCGTTGACCTGGTACGGCCTTGCCGCCGCCCTGCTCGGCGTCTATGCCGCCGTGCTCATTCGCAGGCGAGCTTCCTGATGCGTTTCATCTCCACCCGCGGTGAATCCTCCGCGGTCGGGTTCACCGACGCCGTCCTCGGCGGCCTGGCGCCCGACGGCGGCCTCTATGTGCCCGAGGCCTGGCCGACCTTCAGCCGCGAGAAGATCGCCTCCTTCGCGGGCATGCCCTACGCCCAGGTGGCCGCCGAGGTGCTGGGCGCCTTCGCCGGCGACGAGATCTCGCCGGCCGACATGCGCGCCATGTGCGAGGAGGCCTATGCCACCTTCAGCCACAAGGCCGTGGTTCCGATGGTGCAGATCGGGCCGCAGACCTTCATCGCCGAGCTGTTCCACGGACCGAGCCTGGCGTTCAAGGACGTGGCCATGCAGATCCTGGCCCGGCTGTACGATCACCTGCTGGGCCGGCAGGGCCGCCAGCAGACCATCCTGTGCGCCACGTCCGGCGACACCGGCGGCGCGGCGGTCGAGGCCTTCCGGGGTGCGAAGAACGTCAAGGTCGTGGTGATGTTCCCGGAGGGCCGGATCTCCGAGGTCCAGCGCCGGTTCATGACCACGGCGGAGGAATCCAACATCGCCTGCGTGGCGGTAAACGGCACCTTCGACGACTGCCAGGCGATCCTGAAGGACGCCTTCCAGGACAAGGTGCTGCGCCAGTCGGTGGACCTGGCGGCGGTGAACTCGATCAATTTCGCCCGGATCGCGGCGCAGTCGGTCTACTTCTTCACGACGGCGGCAGCCCTCGGCGCGCCGGACCGGGCGATCAACTTCGTGGTCCCGTCGGGCAATTTCGGCGACGCCTTCGCCGGCTACGTGGCCATGCGCATGGGGCTGCCGGTGAGGCGCATCGTGGTCGCCACCAACTCCAACGACATCCTGGCCCGCGCCTTCACCACCGGCCGCTACAGCCGCGGCGCCGTCCTGCCCACCCTGTCGCCGGCCATGGACATCCAGTCAGCGTCCAACTTCGAGCGCCTCTACTTCGAGGCTGTGCATCGCGAACCGGTCGAGACCGCCCGCGCCTTCGAGGCCTTCCGCACCACCGGCCTGATCGACATCCCGCCGGGCGCGCTCACCGCGATGCAGGCCACCTTCACCGGCGTGGCCATCGGCGAGGACGAGACTCTGCGGACCATCGTTTCCACGCTCAGCGAGACCGGCGAGCTGATCGACCCGCACACCGCCGTCGCCGTGGCGGCGCTGCGGCATGTGCCGCTGGAGGGCGTCGCCGTGGTGATGTCCACCGCGCATGCGGCCAAGTTCCCCGAGGACGTGTCCCGGGCCTCGGGCGTCGAACCGGGCCTGCCTCGCGGTGTCGCCAACCTGGCGGCCCGTCCCGAGAAGTTCGACCGCCTCCCCGGCGACGCCGACACCATCAAGGCCTACGTCCGCGCCTTCGCGGAAGGCTGAGCCCTTGACCCCCAAGGTCCACACGCTGGCGAACGGCGTGCGCGTGGTGTGCGATCCCCTGCCGGGCTGGCAGACCGTGGCGCTGTCGGTCGTGGCCGGCCGGGGCGCGCGCTATGAGGACCTGGCGCGGTCGGGCTGGTCCCACCTGCTGGAGCACATGGTCTTCAAGGGCGCCGGAGGCCGCTCGGCGCGCGAGATCGTAGAGGTCATCGAAGCGCAGGGCGGGCACATCAACGCCGCCACCGGATATGAGCGCACCAGCTTCCAGGTCCGGGCCCTGAAGGACGGGCTCGACCTCGGCTCGGCGGTGATCGCCGACCTGTTGCTGCATCCGGCCATGACCGCGGACGACCTGGCCCGCGAGAAGCATGTGGTCGGGCAGGAGATCGCTGAGGCGGCCGATACCCCCGACGACCTGGTGTTCGAACTGGCGCAGGGCGCGGCCTTCGCCGGCCAGCCTCTGGGACGACCGATCCTGGGGACGGTGAAGTCGATCGGGACGGCAACCCCCGAGACCCTCGGCGAATGGCGGGCCGCGCTCTATGCGCCCGAAACCCTCGTGGTCAGCGCCGCCGGCGCCGTGGACGAGGACGCCCTGCTGCGCCTGGCCGAGCGCGACTTCGGCGCGGCGGCGGGGCCGGGCGTGGCGACCGCCGAGCCGGCAGCCTTCACCGGCGGAACCCGGACGGTGGCGAAGAAGCTGGAGCAGGCCAATCTGGTGCTGCTGCTGCCGGCGGTAGGCGTCATGGACCCGGACTACTTCGCCCTGCGCCTGCTGGCCGAGATCCTGGGGGGCGGCATGGCGTCGCGGCTGTTCCAGGAGGCGCGCGAGGTCCGGGGCCTGGCCTATGCCATCGACGCCTACTCGGAGACCTATGCCGACGCCGGCGTGCTGGGCGTGTTCGCCGGCTGCGACGCCGGCAAGGCCGCCGAACTGGCCGAGGTTACGGCGGCCCAGATCCTGACCCTGACCGAGCCCGTGGGCGAGGCCGAACTGTCCCGCGCCAAGGCCCAGCTCAAAGGCTCGATGTTCATGGGCCGGGAGTCGGCTCTGGCCCGCGCCGAGCATGCCGCCGGCCAGGTGCTGCTGTTCGGCCACGCCCTGGACCCGGACGAGGTGGCCGCCGAGGTCGACGCCGTGACCCCGGCCCAGCTCGCCGCGCTTACTGGCCGCATCCTGGATGGCCGCAAGTCGGCCGTGGCGATCCTGGGGCCGAAGGCGGCGCTGGGCGCGGCGGAGCGGTTCGACCGGGCGCTGTTCGGCTAGAGGCCGGGGCGTCACCGGGGACTTGACCGCCGCGCGAATTCCGCGACGCTCCATCCCCATGGCCCTGCTGGACTGGATTGCGCCGGAAAGCGGCCTTCGCGTCGAGGGCGAGGGCGTGGTGCTGCGTCCGCCACGGGCGTCGGACTATTCGGAGTGGCGGGAACTGCGGGCCCAGAGCCGCGCCTTCCTGCAACCCTGGGAGCCGACCTGGCCTGCGGACGACCTGTCCCGCGCCGCCTTTCGCCGTCGCCTCCTGGCCTATGCCCGGGATCGCGATGTCGGGCTGGCCTATCCGTTCTTCGTCTTCCGCGCTTCCGACGACGCCCTGACGGGCGGCATCACCCTTTCGAACATCCGGCGCGGCGTGGCCCAGATGGGGTCGGTGGGCTACTGGTGCGGACGGCCGTTCGCCCGGCAGGGGCTGACGCTCAACGCGGTTCGCGCATTGTCGGAGTTTTCCTTCCGGACCCTCGCCCTCCACAGGCTGGAGGCCGCCTGCATTCCGGAGAACGATCCGTCCCGCCGTTTGCTGGCGCGAGCCGGCTTCGCCGAGGAGGGATTCGCCAAGGCTTATCTTAAAATTAACGGCGCTTGGCGAGACCATGTCCTGTTCGGCCAGCTGACCCCGTACCGGGGAGACGACGGTCCGGACGAAGGGGTGTCGGTCTGATCGACGCCCGTGTCACGGGCTTCAATCGGGACGGAATGGCGAACGAGCGCTGGATCTGGGACGCCACGGCCAACCTTGAGGCCCTGGGTGCGGCTGAGGTCGCCCTCTGGGTATGGGAGCCGGAGAAGGATCGCCTGCGCCTGACCGGGGCGACCCGGGCCCTGGGACTGGGACCGCTCGCGCCCGACTGCTCGTCCGCGGCGCTCCGGGCGCTGGCCCTGCCGCAGGACCGGGCGATGGCCGAGGACATCCTTCGCCAGCAGCCGCCCGGCGGAGAGGTCGCCGTGCGCCTGCGTCTGCGCGGCGGCACGCCCAGCATCTGGCGGGGCGTCTGGCTTGAAGAAGGCGTGCGCGCCGCCGGTGTCGTCGCCGCCGAGGTGCGATTCGCCGCATCGGGCGTGGATGCCCTGACCGGCCTTGCCGATCGCCGCAGCTTCATCACCCTGGCCCGCGAGCGCCTTCAGACGCCGGGCGAGCACGAGCTCATCGTCGCCGACCTCGACCGGCTGCGCCGCCTGAACGAAGCCTTGGGCCATGAGCGCGCCGACCTAGTGCTGGCGGCCCTCGGGTCGCGCCTGGCCGCGGCCTTTCCCCCGGGCGCGCTGCTGGCGCGCATCGGCGAGGACGAGTTCGCAGCACTGGCCCCCCGCGGCGCCTCGCCGGGCGCGGAAGCCCTGCGACGTGCGCTGGAACACCCTCTGCGGGTGGCGGGATTCGACATCCATCCGACCCTGTCGATCGGCGCCGTGGAGGCTACCGGCGGCCCTGAGGCGCCTGAGGCGACCGAGCTGCTACGCCGGGCCGAACTGGCCGTTGAGTCCGCCCGCAGCCAGGGGCGTGGCGGCGCGGCGGCCTATGGGCGCGGCCTGGAGACCGACGGCCTGTCGAGGCTGGCGCTTGAGGGTGACCTGAAGGGTGCGCTGCGTCGCGGCGAGCTGATGCCGTTCTACCAGCCGATCGTGCGCCTCTCGACGGGCGCCCTGTCCGGTTTCGAGGCCCTGGTGCGCTGGCGCCATCCGCGTCGAGGGTTGCTGTCCCCCGACCAGTTCCTCCCGCTGTGCGAGGAAATGGGCCTGATGGCGGAGCTTGGCGCGATGATGATGCGCGAGGCCGCCAAGCAGCTGGCCACCTGGCGCAAGCGCCACCACGCCGCCGGCGAACTCACGGTGGCCGTGAACCTTTCGACCGGCGAGATCGATCGCCCCGACCTTGTGGCCGATGTCACGGCCATCCGCGCAGAGACCGGACTGCCGCCCGGCGCGCTCAAGCTGGAGGTGACCGAGGGCGACGTCATGCGCGACCCAGACCGGGCCGCTGTGGTGCTGCGGGCCCTGCGGGCCGCCGGCGCCGCCCTGGCGCTGGACGACTTCGGGACCGGCTTCTCGTCGCTGTCGTACCTCACCCGTCTGCCGTTCGACACGCTGAAGATCGACCGCTACTTCGTCCGCACCATGGCCTCCAACGAGGGCTCGGCGAAGATCGTCTCCTCGGTGGTCAAGCTGGGCCAGGACCTGTCGATGGAAGTCGTCGCCGAGGGCGTCGAGAATGCGATGATGGCCCAGCAGCTCCAGGCGCTCGGCTGCGACTACGGCCAGGGTTTCGGCTATGCGCCCGCCCTCTCGGCCCAGGAGGCCGAGGTCTATCTGAACGAGAGCTACGTCGATGGCGCAGCGCCGGTGAAGGCGCGCGGCTAGGCTCGCCCGCCCTCAGAGCTCAGGAACTTCGGGTCGATGCGCAGCTTGCCCAGGGCGCGGGTCCACTTGGTCGCGTAGTCCTCGTCGAACACCAGCGCCTCGTCGGCGTCGCAGACCAGCCACACATTCTCGCGGATCTCGCGCTCCAGCTGACCGGCGCCCCAGCCGGCGTAGCCCAGGGCCAGCAGGGCGCGACGCGGGGGACCGCCGCCGCGGACCATCGCCTCGAGCACCTCGCGCGTGGTGGTCAGGGTGATGCCGCCTCCGACCGGGAGGCTGTGGTTGGAATGATAGTCGTCGGTGTGGAGGACGAACCCGCGCTCCATCTCGACGGGGCCACCCAGCAGCACCGCGCGCGCCTCTGCGCCGGCCGCGCCCTCGATGTCCAGCCGCTCCAGCAGTTCCGGTGCGGACAGCTCCTCGATCGGGCGGTTCACCGCAACCCCCATGGCGTGCCCATTGTCATGGGCGCAGATCAGGATCAGCGACCGCTCGAATCGCGGGTCGCCGATCCCCGGCATGGCGATCAGCAGCTGGCCGGTGAGGAATGCGCTGTCCATTGTCCCGACAGATTCAGCCGTATCGTGGCGACTTCAAGGGCGAGCGTGCGCAATCCAGAATTCCTGACTTCGACGGCCGGCCCTTCTCGGCTATCAGCGTGGATCACGGCCCTCAGCGCCAAGGAGACGACATGACCATCAAAGTTGGCGACAAGCTGCCCAGCGTCACGATCAGCCAGGGGACTTCGGAAGGTCCGCGGCCGGTCAGCACCGAAGAATTCTTCAAAGGCCGCACCGTGGCCCTGTTCGCCCTGCCGGGCGCCTTCACCCCCACCTGCTCGGCCAAGCACCTGCCGGGCTTCAAGCAGCTCGCGCCCGAGATGAAGGCCAAGGGCGTTGACGTCATCGCCTGCCTTTCGGTGAACGACGCCTTCGTGATGAAGGCCTGGGGCGAGGACCAGGCGGTCGGCGAGGACATCGTCATGCTGGCCGACGGCAACGGCGACTTCACCACCGCCATCGGCCTGGAAATGGACGGCTCGAAGTTCGGCATGGGCAAGCGCTCGCAGCGCTATTCCATGATCGTCAAGGACGGCGTGGTGAAGGAGCTCAACGTCGAGCAGGGCGGCGAGTTCAAGGTCTCGGCCGCCGACTACCTGCTGGCCCAGCTCTAGGCTTTCGGAAAGGGCCGGCTCAGGAACCTTGAGCCGGCCTCGCCGAACCGCCAGGGGATCCCGGCGGCCTTGCTGATGCCGATGCGCGGGCCGGTGATCACCTCGCTCGCCGCGCCCGGCTCAAGTGCGAAGGGCGCGCGCTCCAGCGATAGCCCGTCGTGGTCCCGCGTGACCGCCAGGGCCTGGCACAGTTTGCCCGGTCCGGAGCACAGGCCGCGAGCCTCGGTCACGCCGCGACGCGCCCGCATCGCCTCAAGACCTTCCACCGGCTCCAGCGCCCGGATCAGCACCGCGCTGCCCGGATCCTCTCCGCAGACCACGTTCAGGCACCAGTGGATGCCGTAGGACCGGTAGACGTAGGCATGGCCCGCCGGACCGAACATCGCGGCGTTGCGCTCCGTCTGTCCGCTGAAGCTGTGCGAGGCCGGGTCATGGTGATGATAGGCCTCGGTCTCGACGATGCGGCCGCCGACTCCGTCCAACAGCACCCGCCAGCCGATCAGGTCGCGCGCCACCTCGGCGGGGTGTCGCGCCCAGAAACCTTGACGCGGGGCGGTCGAACGTCCGGAATGGCCGGCAACGAGAGAAACCATTCAGGGAGGATGCGCCATGGCATATGTCGAAGGCCAGACGGTCCATGACGCCGACAGCCACATCATACGCTGACTTACTTTTATAGATCGGCGCTCCCGAGGGCTCGGCGGTGTGGGCAGTTGGAGACGAACGGTCCCCATCTGGAATGTCACTCGATCCGAAAGGCCAAGGCTGTTTTTGCCGGGGGGTGCT
>CAUJHW010000137.1 GCA_963205005.1 Pseudomonadota bacterium | reverse complement strand
TTGGCTTGCTTGGCCATGGTGCTAGGCCTCCACGATCTGCAGGCCCATCGAGCGCGCGGAGCCCTCGATGATCTTGGCGGCGGCCTCGACGTCGATCGCGTTGAGGTCCTTCATTTTCTTTTCGGCGATCTCGCGCAGCTGGGCGCGGGTGATCTTGCCGGCCACGTCACGGCCCGGCAGCTTCGAACCGGACTTGATGCCCAGCGCCTGCTTGATGAAGAAGCTGGCGGGCGGGGTCTTGGTGACGAAGGTGAACGACTTGTCCTGATAGACCGTGATGACGGTCGGCAGGGGCGTCCCCTTGGCTTCCTTTTCGGTGCGGGCGTTGAACTCCTTGCAGAAGCCCATGATGTTGACGCCGCGCTGACCGAGCGCCGGCCCGATAGGCGGCGAAGGGGTGGCGGAGCCCGCGGGCACCTGCAGCTTGATATAGCCCAAGATTTTCTTGGCCATCGTTACTCCTCATGGCCCATCGGGCCGGTTGAGCCGTGGTGCGGGGTCACGGTGGCCGCCCCCTCCCACGGATTTGAAATCGCCCGGACGAACCCGGCGAAGCGCGCGCTCCTAGCAGCAATGCCTGCCCGGGGCAACCGCGGCGCCCTAACCCGCCTTCCGCGCCCAGAACTGGTACATCCGCCGGAACGTGGCGGGATGGGCCGCTTCGAATGCTTCCCAGCAGTCGAGGTCCAGGCCCTCCGGATCCTGCGGGAACATCGCCCGGTAGGGATCGCGGATCTCCTTGAAGGTGTACTGGATGAAGCCGAGGAACGTCAGGTCGTTCTCGCGCAGCATCCGGCGCAGGTCGTCGAAGTTCATCTCATGCTCCTGCACGTGCATGAGCAGGTCGCGACAGCCGCTCGAGGCGTAGAAGTCGCGCGAGGCGACCGCCGGAGCCCGAACCGGGTCGTCGTGCGCAGAATCGATGATCGCCTGGCGGAATTCCCTGACCGTTTCCGGCGTGTACTGCCTGCCGAGCGCCTTGCCCGGCTTCAGGTGGTCCCGCGCCAGGGCGCTGTAGAGCCCGATGGCCACGAATCCGCCCGGCTTGGCCAGGCGGCAGACCTTGCGGGCGCCCTCGAACGGGTCGTCCATGTGGTGGAGAACCCCGGTCGACTGCACGACGTCGAACGGCCCGAGATCGGCGGGCAGTTCCATGATGTCGGCCTGGGCGTAGGTGATCCGGTCGCTGATCCCCAGTTCGCGGGTCTTGCGCACGGCATAGGCCAGGCTGGCGCGACTGAGGTCGACTGCCAGGGTGTGGCTGCTGTCCAGCATCAGGGTCGCCAGGATCGCCTGCCGGCCCGTGCCGCACCCGGCGATGAACACCGAAGGTTTCTTCGGCAGCGGATGGCCGTTGACGTGGGTCTGCAGCGGACCCGGCCCGGCGCGGCGCCACTTCGGATAGGGATTGGCCTCGTACTGCGACTGGACGGCCTGGGAAACGCCGTCGCTCACCGGCGTCAGGGTCGGGAGGGCTGCGGCGATCGCCTGCTCCTCCCGCACGTCGAGAATCTGCTCCTGCAGCACCGACCGGACAGGTCCGGTCCAGCCCTTCTCCAGCAGGGCGTCGGCGCCGGGAAGCCTGGCCAGCGGACGGTAGCAGGCCAGCGACATCACCTGGTCGGGTGTGAGGTCTTCCAGGCTGGACGCGAGCACCTCGACCAGCTGGGTCTCGGTGGCGTCCTCGGCCCAGGCGTATTCGTTGAGATGGCACTGGATGGCGATGCGCGACTTCAGCAGCGCGAAGTCTTCGCTGGATGCGGCGAACAGCAGGCTGCGCCGGGCGCCCGTCAGCGCCCGTTCCAGCCAGACGGGAAAGATCGGGGCGCTCTGCAGCAGTTCAGCCAGCAGCTCGTCGTGCGCGACATCGCGGACTCGAAGAGGCGTCGGCCACGAGGCGCCCAGGACCCGGACAGCCTCGATGGCAAGAGGCTCGGTGCCGCCCCGGCCGCTTCTGAATCCCTGCACGAGCCTGGCTCGGGCGGCGGCGAGATCCTCGGACACGGGGCTTTCGAACCGGCGCTAGCTGGTCTTCTCGACCTGACCGTATTCCAGTTCGACCGGCGTCGCGCGGCCGAAGATGGAGACGGTGACGCGCAGGCGGGCCCGCTCCTCGTCGACCTGTTCCACCGAGCCGTTGAAGCTGGCGAAGGGACCGTCGGTCACCCGGACCGTCTCACCGATCTCGAAGCTGATGGTCGGCTTCGGCCGCTCGACACCCTCTTCGATGGCGCCGATGATGCGCGAGACTTCCTTGTCGGAAACCGGGATCGGCTTGGAGCCGGAACCCAGGAAGCCCGTCACCTTCGGGGTGTTCTTGATCAGGTGGTAGGCCTCATCGGAGAGCTCCATCTTCACCAGCACATAGCCGGGGAAGAACTTGCGCTCGGAGTTCACCTTCCGGCCGCGGCGGATCTCGACCACGTCCTCGGTCGGCACCAGGATCTCGGAGAAATTGTCCTCCAGGCCCTGGTTCTTCGCCTGCTCGCGGATGCTGTCGGCCACCTTCTTCTCGAAGTTCGAGTAGGCGTGGACGATGTACCACTTGTGGTGCGGGTTGCCCTTGGGCGGGACGGCGGTGGCTGCTTCGGACATGATTCTCTTACCCGCCGGTCGCGACTCGAAGGAGCCAGGTGATGGCGAAGTTCAGGATGGTGTTCACGATCCAGAAGAACAGCGCGGCCATGACCACCATGATCGCCACCATGACGGAGGTGATCCAGGTCTCGCTGCGGCTGGTCCAGGTGATCTTGCGGGCCTCTGCGCGGACCTCGCGGAAGAACTTCGGCGCATTGGCGAGCGACTTCAGCAGCCCGGGGCCCTTGCGGACCTCGGCCGGCGCCGAACCCGCGGGGGTGGCCATGACCGCGGCGGTCTTGGCCGCGCGGTCGCGGATCGATTGCGGGGACTTGCCCGGTTTCCTGGCCATGCGGCGCTTCAAACTCTCATCTGGAGCGGCGGGAAGCCCGCGCTCCGGTTC
>CAUJHW010000136.1 GCA_963205005.1 Pseudomonadota bacterium | reverse complement strand
CGTCGGCGATCGCATGGACGCCCAGATCACCAACATCGACAAGGCCGCCCGCCGGGTGTCCCTGTCCGTGAAGGCCCTGGAAATGGCCGAGGAAAAGGAAGCCATCGAGCAGTTCGGCTCGTCGGACTCCGGCGCCTCGCTTGGCGACATCCTGGGCGCGGCGCTCCGCGAGAAGGCCCAGAAGGAATAGTCCACACAGCCTGGCTGTTACGACTGGCGGCGGACCGGGAAACCGGTCCGCCGTTTTCGTTTGGGGCGAGCCGCTCTATCGTGCGGGCCTGTCCCCCGAGGGTTCCCCCAAGTGTCGCGCTTTTCCAGTCTGGCCGCGGGTCTTGCCGCCGCGTTCCTGTTGTCCGTTCCGGCCCTGGCCGCGCCGAAGCCGGCGTTCGGGCCGCCGCCGAAATGGGTGACCGTGGCCGAGGCGCCCGAGGCGCCCCCCGCGGACGGGGCGCCGGCCGTCCAGACCCTGCTTGACGACAACCAGAGCCGCCTGACCCCGCAGGGCGACGCCTTCTACAACCGCCGGGTCCAGCGGGTTCTGAAGCCCGAGGGCCTGGCGGCCATGACCACCTTCGGCGTCACCTGGGACCCGCAGGACGAGGTCGTCACGGTCCACAGCCTGAAGATCATCCGCGGCGGCAAGACCATCGACCTGCTGGGCAAGGGCAGGAAGATGCTGGTCCTGCGGCGCGAACAGGACCTGGAGCGGGCCATGCTGGACGGGCGGATGAGCGCCACCCAGCAGATCGAGGGCCTGCAGGTCGGCGACATCCTCGACACCGCCTGGACCACGTCCGGCCGCGATCCCGTCGCCGGCAACCGCTCGTACGACATGGAGGGTCTGCGGTTCCCGGGCGTCGCGGGGCGCTACCGCGTGCGCCTGTCGTGGCCCGAGGGAACGCCGATCCGCTACCGGACCACCGAGGGCTTCGGGACCCCGAAGGTGATGAACGTCGACGGCTGGACCTACCTGGAGATGGACGCGCCGCGCGCCGAGTCGCCCAAGCCCCCGGTGGGCGCGCCGCAGCGCTTCCGCCGCGTTGGCTTCCTGGAGACCAGCGGCTTCGAGAGCTGGAACGAGGTCTCGCGGATCATGGCGCCGCTCTATGCGCGGGCCGCGACCATCGCCCCCGACAGCGACCTGCGCGCCGAGATCGCCGCCATCGCCGCCCGGACCTCCGACCCCAAGGAACGCGCCTTCGCCGCGCTGCGGCTGGTGGAGGACAAGACCCGCTACTTCTTCGTCGGCATCGGCGACGGCGGCTATGTCCCGGCGCCGGCTGACCTGACCTGGAGCCGGAAGTTCGGTGACTGCAAGGGCAAGACCGTGCTGCTGCTGGCGATCCTGAAGGAGCTCGGCGTGCCCGCCGAGCCCGCGCTGGTCAGCCTGGGCGGCGGCGACGGGATGAACGAACGACTGCCCTCGCTGGCCGCCTTCAACCACGTGATCGTGCGCAGCCGGATCGATGGCAAGGTCTACTGGCTGGACGGCACCCGGACCGGTGACCGCAGCGGCCTCGAGGCCCTGCGTCCGCCGCCGCACCGCTGGGCCCTGCCCGTGCGGGCGGCGGGGGCAGACCTCGAGGCCATCGAGATGACTCCCCTGGACGCCCCGCAGCTGGAGGCGACCCTGAGCCTGGACGCCTCCAGGGGGCTCGACCTGCCGGCCGCGCTGAAGATCCGCACGCGGCTTAAGGGCGACGCCGCCAACGCCATGCGCCAGATGGTCGCCGTCACGCCGCGCGCCGACCTGGAGCGCAACTTCCGCCAGCAGCTTTCCGGCAACATGAGCTGGGTCGAGGTCGAGAAGGTGGAATGGGCCGACGACGCCGCCAACGACGCGTTCGAGATCCGGCTGGCCGGCCGGGCCGACCTGGACTGGCGCAAGAACCCGGACCTGGGCATGCGCGAATACAAGGTGGTTGCGTCCAGCCAGCCGGCCGGCTTTCCCCGCCGGGAGCCCGGTCCCAATCGCGACGCCCCCTTCGCGGTGCCGTTCCCCTATTTCGTGCGCGCCGTCACCGAGGTGATCCTGCCGGCCGGCGGCAAGGGGTTCTCCGTCCGCGGGCCCAGCGGCAAGGAGGTGGTCGGCGGCATGGAACTGACCCGCTCATCGGACCTCGCCGGTGGCGTCGCGCGCTTCACGACCGATGTCCGATCCCTGGCTCCGGAGATCTCGGTGACCGAGGCCGAGGCGGCCACGCGCAGCCAGCGCCGGATCGCCGCCGAGGACAGTCTCATCCGCGCCCCGCTGTAGCGGCGGACGGCGCACGCGCGGGTTGCGGGCGTCGAGGCGATTTCCAGCTTGACTGTGGCCGTGGCCGTGCCCTTTTGCGCCTTGATCCACGCGATGGCTTCCTCCTATGGTCGCGCGGTTCGAGGGGCGTCATGATCAAGTCCGAACTCATCGCGAAGCTCGCGGAGGAGAATCCACACCTTACCCAGCGCGACATCGAGCGTGTGGTCGGCGTGATTCTCGAGCGGATGATCCAGGCGCTGGAAGATGGCGGACGTGTCGAGCTGCGTGGCTTCGGCGCCCTGTCGGTTCGCTCCCGCGAGGCGCGCGCCGGTCGCAACCCCCGCACCGGCGAACCGGTTGACGTGCGCGCCAAGCACGTCCCGTTCTTCAAGAGCGGCAAGGAACTGCGTGAGCGCCTGAACGCTGACGACGAATAGGAAGGGGCCCCATGTCGATCGTGTCTGAGTTCCGCGAGTTCATCGCCAAGGGCAACGTCATCGACCTGGCCGTCGGCGTCATCATCGGCGGTGCGTTCGGCAAGATCGTCACCAGTCTTGTCGATCAGGTGATCATGCCGCCCGTCGGCCTGTTGCTGGGCGGGCTGGATTTCTCGAAGCTGCAGTGGGTTCTGCGTCCGGACGATGCGGCCACGCCGGCGTCCGAGCTGGTTGCGATCCAGTACGGCGCCTTCGCCAACACCCTGATCCAGTTCCTGATCATCGCCTGGGTGGTGTTCATGCTGGTGAAGGGCGTCAACGCCCTGCGCCGCACGGAAGCCGCCGCGCCCGAGGCGCCGCCTGCGCCGCCCGCGCAGGAAGTCCTGCTCACCGAGATCCGCGATCTGCTCAAGGCGCAGGGCAAGTAGGACACTTCCTGCCCCGAAGGGGCCGGGGCCCCTTGCATCGCGGGCCGTCCAACCCCTAATCCGCATCCATGACGGCCAAGGCGAAGATCTGCGGGGTCTCGACCCCCGAGGCGGTGCGCGCGGCCGTGGACGGCGGCGCGGGCTTCCTGGGATTCATGTTCTTTGCCCGGAGCCCGCGGAACATCGCCCCCGACGCGGCGTCGCGCCTGGCGCCGCCGGCCCGGGCCAAGGGCGTGAAGATCGTGGCGGTCGCCGTCGATCCCTCCGACAACGAACTGGACGCCATCGTCACCGGCCTCTCGCCGGATCTCATCCAGCTTCATGGCAAGGAAACGCCCTCGCGGGTCCGCGAGATCGGCCAGCGGACGGGGCGCGGACTCATCAAGGTGGTGGGGGTGTCCGAATCCGCCGATTTCGCCGCCGCCCAGGCCTATGAGCCCCTGGTCGACCACCTGATGTTCGAGACCAAGCCCCCGGCGGACGCCGAGCGTCCCGGCGGCCTGGGCGTGACGTTCGACTGGTCGCTCCTGAAGGGGCGACGCTACCTGAGACCCTGGTTCCTGGCCGGCGGTCTCAACCCCTGGAACGCGGCTGAGGCGATCGCCGCGTCCGGCGCGCCCCTGCTGGACGTTTCCTCTGGCGTGGAGCGCGGACCCGGACTAAAGGACCCCGCCCTGATCACGGCGTTCCTCGACGCCGTCCGACGCGCCTGAGGCCCATGAACGCGCCCGCACGCCCCAACGACTACACCGCCTATCCCGACGCCTCCGGGCGCTTCGGCGACTATGGCGGCCGCTATGTGCCCGAAACCCTGATGCCGCTCGTCCACGAACTGGACGCGGCCTACAAGGCGGCCAAGGCCGATCCGGCGTTCCAGGCCGAGCTGAACGGCTTCCTGACCCACTATGTGGGCCGGCCCTCGCCGCTCTATTTCGCCGAGCGCCTGACCGACCACTTCGGCGGGGCGAAGATCTACCTGAAGCGCGAGGAGCTGAATCACACCGGCTCGCACAAGATCAACAACTGCATGGGCCAGATCCTGCTGGCCCGCCGCATGGGCAAGACCCGGATCATCGCCGAGACCGGCGCGGGCCAGCACGGCGTCGCCTCGGCCACGGTCTGCGCCCGCTTCGGCCTGCCGTGCATCGTCTACATGGGCGCCGTCGACGTCGAGCGGCAGAAGCCCAACGTGTTCCGCATGAACCTGCTGGGCGCGCGGGTGGAGGCGGTGACCTCCGGCTCGGCGACCCTGAAGGACGCCATGAACGAGGCCCTGCGTGACTGGGTCACCAACGTCCACGACACCTACTACCTGATCGGCACGGCGGCGGGGATGCACCCCTATCCGGAGATGGTCCGCGATTTCCAATCGGTGATCGGCAAGGAGACCCGCGCCCAGATCCTCGAGGTCGAGGGCCGGCTTCCCGACGCCGTCGTGGCCTGCGTCGGCGGCGGGTCGAACGCCATCGGCATCTTCCATCCGTTCCTGAACGACGAAGGCGTGAAGCTGATCGGCGTCGAGGCGGCGGGTGAGGGCATGGACACTGACCGCCACGCCGCCGCGATCAACGGCGGCCGCCCGGGGGTGCTGCACGGCAACATGACCTACCTGCTGCAGGACCGCGAAGGCCAGATCACCGAGGCGCACTCGATCTCGGCCGGACTCGACTACCCGGGCATCGGCCCCGAGCACTCCTGGCTGCATGACGTGGGCCGGGCGACCTACCTGACGGCGACCGACCTGGAATCGCTGGACGCCTTCAAGCTGACCGCCGAGCTGGAGGGCATCCTGCCGGCGATCGAATCGGCGCACGCGCTGGCCCGCATCGGTGATGTGGCCCGCGATGTCGGCAAGGGCGGGGTCGTGGTGCTGAACCTGTCGGGACGCGGCGACAAGGACGTGGCCACGGTGGCCGCGCACCTGGGGATGCAGATTTGACCAAGGCGCGTATCGACGCCCGCTTCGCGGCGCTGAAGACCGAAGGTCGCGCGGCCTTCGTGGCCTATGTGATGGCCGGCGATCCCGACGCCGCCACGGCGCTGAAGATCCTGAAGGGTCTGCCGGCGGCCGGCGCCGACATCATCGAGCTGGGCTTCCCGTTCTCGGACCCGATGGCCGAAGGGCCGCCCATCCAGCGCGCCGCCCAGCGGGCGCTGGCCAAGGGCATGACTCTGTCGGGCACGCTGGAGCTGGCGCGGGCGTTCCGCGAGGGCGACCAGGACACGCCGATCATCATGATGGGCTACACCAATCCGCTGGTGACCTGGGGCTATGACGCCTTCGCCCGCGACGCCGCCGCCGCCGGGATCGACGGGATCATCGTGGTCGACCTGCCGCCCGAGGAGGCCGATCCGCTGGCCGACGCCCTGGACGCCAACCAGATGTCGCTGATCCGGCTTGCGACGCCCACCACAGACGACGCCCGCCTGCCGGTGGTCATCAACCGGACCTCGGGTTTCGTCTATTACGTCTCGGTCGCGGGTGTGACCGGGGTGAAGGAAGCCGACGCCGCGACCGTGGCGCCGCATGTGGCGCGTGTGCGCAAGGCCTCGGGCCTGCCGGTGGCGGTGGGCTTCGGAATCAAGACCCCGGAACGCGCCGGAGCCATCGCCGAGGTGGCCGATGCGGTGGTGGTCGGCTCGGCGCTTGTGGACGAAGTGGCCGAAGCAGTCGAAATGAACGAAGACGTGACGAGCCGAGTTCTTTCCAAAGTGGCATCTCTGGCTAAGGCTGTGCGCCTAGCGCGGCAGGGCCTTACGACGGTCTGAAAACCATGGCGATGGCTGAACAGCGAAACGACAAACCCGGCCGCCCGGCCCAGCGCGAGCGTCGCGGCTGGCTCTCCAGGATTGCGCCTGGGGTCCGCAACTTCGCCAAGCGCGACACGCCCGAGAACCTGTGGGTCAAGTGCCCGGACACGGGCGAGATGCTGTACCGCCCCGATCTCGAGGCGGCGATGTGGGTCACGCCGTCGGGCGCCCACATGCGCATCGGGGCCAAGGCGCGGCTGGACTACACCTTTGACGAGGCCAAGTACGAGCGTCTGGCCACCCCGGTGGTCCAGGAAGACCCGCTGAACTTCCCGGACGACAAGTCCTATGGCGACCGCCTGCGCGCGGCCCGCAAGGCGACCGGCGAACAGGACGCCATGGCCATCGGCTACGGCCACATCCTGGGCCAGCCGGCGATGGTGGTGGTTCAGGACTTCGCCTTCATGGGCGGATCCCTGGGCATGGCGGCGGGCGAGACCTTTGTCGCGGCCGCCAAGGAAGCCGTGAAGCGCGACGTGCCACTGGTGATCTTCACCGCCGCCGGCGGCGCGCGGATGCAGGAAGGGGCCCTGTCCCTGATGCAGATGGCCCGCACGACGCTGGCGCTCAACGAGGTGAAGGCCGCGGGTCTGCCCTACATCGTGGTGCTGACCGACCCGACGACGGGCGGCGTGACCGCGTCCTACGCCATGCTGGGCGACGTGCATCTGGCCGAGCCCAACGCGACCATCGGGTTCTCGGGCCGCCGGGTGATCGAGCAGACCATCCGCGAGACCCTGCCGCCGGGCTTCCAGCGTTCGGAGTTCCTGGTGGAGCACGGGATGATCGACCAGGTGGTCACCCGCTCGGAGATCCCGGCGAAGCTGGCCTCGATCCTGAAAACCCTGATGATGGGGCGAGAGCGTCTTTCCGCCGCCTGATGTGACCTACGATCCCGGCCACGACCCGATCCGCGCCTCCGACGCGGTGATCCATCGCCTGCGCGCCAACCATCCGACCCTGATCGACCTGACCACCGGCCGCGTCGAGCGGCTGCTGGCGGCGCTCGGCCGGCCCGACCTGAAGCTTCCCCCCGTGATCCACGTGGCGGGCACCAACGGCAAGGGCTCGACGGTCGCCTACCTGCGGGCCATCGCCGAGGCGGCGGGCCTGAAGGCCCACGCGCTGACCTCGCCGCATCTGGTGCGGTTCGCCGAGCGGATCCGCCTGGCCGGCGCTCTGATCACCGATGAACACCTCACCGAACTGATCGGGCGGGTCGAGGCGGCCAACGACGGGCAGCCGATCAGCTTCTTCGAGATCACCACGGTGCTGGCCTTCCTGGCCTTCGCCGAGACCCCGGCCGATGTCTGCATCGTCGAGGTGGGCCTGGGAGGGCGGTTCGACGCCACCAACATCTTCGACGCTCCGGCGGTCAGCGTGATCACGCCGGTGGACTACGACCATCTGGAGATGCTGGGGCCGGGGCTCGGCAAGATCGCCTGGGAAAAGGCCGGGATCATCAAGCACGGCCGCCCGGTGGTGGTGGCCCGCCAGCCGGACGAGGCGCTGGAGATGATCGAGCGCGAGGCGGACGACCGGATGGCCCCGATGCTGCTGATGGGCCGTGACTTCGACGCCTGGGAGGAACGGGGCCGCCTGCTGGTTCAGATGCCCGACCGGCTGCTGGACCTGCCGGCGCCCAGCCTGTTCGGCGGTTACCAGTTCGCCAACGCCGGCCTCGCCGTCGCCGCGGCCCTGACTTTCCAGCGGACGCTGGCGGACGAGGATCTTGGGCGAGGGGTCTCCTCCACGGTCTGGCCGGCGCGGATGCAGCGGCTGACCGCTGGACCGCTGGCCGAACTCGCCCGCGCGAGGGGCGCCGACCTGTGGCTGGACGGGGGGCACAATCCCCATGCCGGCCGGGCGCTGGCCGAGGCGGCTTCGCGGCTGATCGACCGCGATCCCCGGCCGCTGGTGCTGGTGACCGGCATGTTCGCCCGCAAGGACGCCGAGGGGTTCTTCCGCCCGTTCGCCGAGATGCGGCCCCGGCTGATCGTCACCACCTTCGACAGTCCGATCGCGGCTGGGACGGATGAGCTGGTCGAGGCGGCGGTGAAGGCCGGGCTCACGCCCGAGACGGCGGCCAATGTGTCGGACGCCGTCGCCCGCGCGCTGGAGATGGACGGCCCTGCGCCGCATGTGCTGGTGTGCGGCGGACTGCACTTCGCCGGGGAGGTCCTGGCGATGAGCCCGGAAACCTGGCCGACCTGATGTTCGGAAAACGCACCTGGCGCCTGGCGCTGCCGATACCCTGGCTGGTCACCCTGGTGGTGGCCCTGGGGGTGCTGGCGATCCTGATCCGGTTCTACGGACGCGGGCCAGTGGTGATGTTCGGCTGGCTGGCCGGCTGGCTGATCGCCAGCCGGATCGTGAACTACGTGGTCGCCCGGCGGAAGCGCAGGCGGGACTGACGCTTCCCTCCCTCAATGGGGTCGCCTCGCCGAAGGCGAGCGGGGTGGGGAACTCACGATCAGGCTCAGAGTCCGTCGAGAGGCTTCCCCACCCTGACCGCTTACGCGGTCTTTCCCTCCCCGTTTAGGGGAGGGAAGAGGCTCAGGCTGAGACGCCGGCTTCGGCGAGCCACTCGAGGATCTTCTGCTTGGGCATGGCGCCGACCTTCATCGAGGCCATCTGGCCGTCCTTGAACAGCATCATGGTGGGGATGCCGCGGACGCCGTAGCGCGAGGGGGTGGTCGGGCTCTGTTCGATGTCGAGCTTGGCGATGGTCACCTTGCCCGCCAGTTCCTCGGACAGCTGCTCCAGGGCAGGCGCGATCTGCTTGCAGGGTCCGCACCATTCCGCCCAGAAGTCCACGAGGACGGGCTGGCTGGCGGACAGGACATCGGCCTGGAAGGATTCGTCGGTGACCTTCACGGTGCTCATCGGGTAACTCCTCTTGCGCGGGTGTCACGGCAACGCCTGGCCGCGCGTCTTGATCCGCCGATGTAGGCGGCCCCCGACCCTGTATCAACCGGCGCGGCGCAGGTCGGCAAGGGTTTGGGCCAGCAGGTTTTCTGGAACCGCCATCAGCTTCGGGCCGTCGGTCCAGACAATGGCGGCCTCGATGCGCCGGCCCTCGAAGATATCGGCCAGCACCGCGGCATAGAACGCCATCTGCCGCAGGTAGGCCGGATCGGCGGCCTCGATGCGGTCGGGCGAGGGGCGGTTGGTCTTGAAGTCCACCACCAGCACCCGGTCGGGCAGCACCACCAGCCGGTCGATGTGGCCGGAGATCTTCAGCCCGGGCGGCAGCGCCTGGCCGGTTCCGGCGATGGCCACCTCGGCGCGGGAGCCTTCGCCGAACACGCCGGCGAAGCGTTCGTCCTCCAGCACCGACAGGGCGGCCGAGGCCATCTCCGCCCGCTGGGGGTCGGTGAGATCGTTCTCCCGGGCCATGAGGGCGGCCGCGCCCGCCGCGCGCTCGCGGGCGGGGATGTCGGGCAGCAACTGCAGCAGCCGGTGGATCAGGTCGCCGCGACGGAACCGCCCCAGCCCGCCGGCGGCGGACAGCGGCGAGGCGGCGGGTGCGGCGGCGTCCTCGCCCAGGTCCGACGGCGAGGCGTAGCGGGCGAAGGCTTCGGCGGCGGGCGCGACGTCGGCCCACGCCGGCAGGGGGCTGACCGGCGCCTCGATGAGCTCGGCATGTCCCAGCGTCCGGGGATCGGGGCCGAACCGGCGGATCTGCAGGTCGCCACAGGCGATGCTGCGCACCTGCGGGGCGATGCTTTCGGCGTCGAACACCGGGCTGAGCAGGCCCCACCAGCCCTTGAGGTTCTCTTCCTTGCGGTTGCCGGGCAGGCGGCCGCACAGCACCAGCCGCTCCCGGGCCCGGGTCAGAGCCACATACAGCAGGCGCCAGCTTTCGTCGGTCTCGGCCTTGGCGCGGCGCTCCCGGGCGGACGCGGAGGCCTCGCAGTCCTGCTTCGCGGTGGCGCACCACAGGAACCCGCCCGCCTCGGTCTCGATGAGCGGCGGATTGCGGCCGCTGGCCGCACTGGTGGTCTCGGGCAGGAAGACGATGGAGGCCTCAAGCCCCTTGGCGCCGTGGGCGGTCATCACCCGCACCTCGTTGCGCACCGACTCCATCTCGCGCTTCACGGTGATGTCGAGGCCGGCGAAGGCGGCGGCCAGGCTTTCCAGGTCCTCGACGCCGCGAGCCTCGGCGGCCAGGACCTGATTGAGGAATTCGTCCAGCGCGTCCTCGGCCTCGCCGCCCAGACGGCGCAGCAGGCGCGACCGCAGCGACCGGAAGCCCAGCATGCGGCTGTAGAACTCGAAGGGCCGCTGGGTGCGGGCCTGGGACATGGCTTCAGCCAGCACCTCACCGGCGGCGGTCCAGTCGGCCTGCTCGCCCGACCGGGCGCACAGCGCCTGCCACAACGTGCCCTTACGCCCATGGGCCAGACGGTAGAGGCTCTCGTCCTCGACGTCGCAGAACGGGCTGCGCAGCAGGGCGGCGAGCGTCAGGTCGTCGTCCGGGAACAGGCAGAAGCGGGCCAGCGCCAGCAGGTCGTCGAAGACGATGTGCTCGGACAGGGCCAGCCGGTCGGCGCCGGCCACCGGGACCTTGGCGTGCTTGAGCGCCCGCAGGATCTCCTCGAAAAGGCCCCCGCGCTTGCGCACCAGGATCAGCACGTCGCTGTAGCGCGCCGGCCGCCAGTCGCCGGGGCGGCCGTCGGCATCCTTCAGGGACCGGTCGAACACCGCGTCGCCGCGCCGGATCGTGGCGTCGATCTCGCAGGCGATGTCGCGGGCGAGCCGGCGGTTGGCGCTCTCCTCGAGTTCCACGTCCAGCGGGGCGGTCCAGGCCTCGCGTCTGGCGGTCTCGGGCTGGGTGGCCAGCGGCCAGATGTCGACACAGCCCCGGTGACCCTTGCGCATGGCCAGATGCCGCACCCGCTCGGCGGTCTCCGGCGGCGGCACCCCGTCGCGGGTCTCGGGGCTTTCGAACACGGCGTCGACGAAGCCCAGAACATCCTCGGTCGAACGCCAGGAGGCCAGCAGGTCGACCCGCTCGAAGCGTTCGCCGGCGGCCAGGGCCCGGTCGCGGTGCAGGTGGAACTTGGCCTTCAGCAGGGTCGGGTCGGCGCCCTGGAAGGAATAGATCGACTGCTTCTCGTCGCCGACCACGAACAGGTTGCGCGGCCGCTCGCGCTCGACGCCCTGGCCGGAGAAGAATTCGGCGACGATGGCGTCCAGCACCGCCCACTGGCCCGGCGCGGTGTCCTGCGCCTCGTCCAGCAGGATGTGGTCGATGCCGCCGTCCAGCTTGAACAGCACCCAGGCGGCCATCGGCGCGTGCTGCACCAGGGCGGCTGTCTTCTCGATCAGGTCGGCGAAGTCGAGCGCGCCCAGCGCGGCCTTCTCGATGCCGTAGGCCGAAAGGTAGGCCTGGGCCAGCGCCAGGGCGCGGGTGGTGTCGTCGGCGACGGTGGCGGCCCGGACGCGTTCCCGGGCGGCGGCGAGCCGGTCCTGCTCGTTGAGCAGCGCCATCTGAACGGCGGGCGACGCCTTGAGGGCGGCGGAACTGTCGGGCCACTTCACCGGTGTCCCCGTTCCACCGTCGGTGAACAGAACCCTGAGGGCCGCCTCCAGGGTGGCGTCGGGATCGTCCGCGACCGCTCTCAGGCCCTTGCTCGCCTCGACAAATTTTCCGCTGGCCTCGAGGATCGCGGCCGCCTCGCGCCAGAGTTCACGATCCAGTCCGGCCACGGCTTCGCGGCCCAGGGCCTCGGGATCTGAGGGGCCATTGAAGCCACAGACCGTCCAGACGTCGGAGACCGCGCCGCCCAGTCCCCCGCAGCGCTCCAGATAGGCCGCCAGCGCCGCCCGCCGGGTCTCGAAGGTGGTGAACATGCTCTCGAAGCTCTGGAAGTCGAGGGCGACCGAGAAGCGGGCGTAG
Organism: Pseudomonadota bacterium; assembly: GCA_963205005.1. Taxonomy (GTDB): domain Bacteria; phylum Pseudomonadota; class Alphaproteobacteria; order Caulobacterales; family Caulobacteraceae; genus Phenylobacterium. Next base: position 2,785 of record CAUJHW010000136.1, on the reverse strand, counting down.
GCGTCCGACAGCACCGGCCAGGTTCCGGCCATGGCGTTGCGGGCCACGGCCTTGCGGGCGGCGCCGGCGATGGCGGCGGAGGCGGCGTCGTCCATCACCCGGAAGCCGGGCGAGACCTGGGCCTCCAGCGGGAACCGGCGCAGCAGTTTCTCGCAGAAGGCGTGGATGGTCTGGATCTTCAGCCCGCCGGGGGTTTCCAGGGCGCGGGCGAACAGGCCCCGGGCCTTGGACAGGCGGCGCTCGTCGTAGGCGGCCGGATCGTCGCCCTGCAGGGCGGCCAGGGTGTCGCGCAGGCGGTCGTCGCTCCACACCGACCATTCGCCCAGCAGGGCGAACAGGCGGCGCTGCATCTCGGCGGCGGCGGCCTTGGTGTAGGTGACGCAGAGGATGGTCTCGGGCTCGGCGCCGGCGAGCAGCAGGCGCGCCACACGGTCGATCAGGGTCTTGGTCTTGCCGGAGCCGGCGTTGGCGCTGACGAAGGCCGACAGGCCAGGGTCGGCGGCGAGGCGCTGGGGGTCGATGTTGTCGTTCACGCCTCGCCCTCCTCGCCGCTGGTGGACCATTCGAACACCCGGGCCAGGTGGTCGTAGTCGCTCATCCGCGCCTTGAGGAACTGTGGGGCGGTGCGCGAGAGGTAGGGCCGGTCGGGCTCGTCGAACTGGGCGACCAGCGCCTTGACGCCCTCAAGGGCGTCGAGGGCGGCGTCTGTACTCTGCAGCTCGGTCTTACCCTCAGGTTCATGTCTTGCGCGAACCTCGACCTTGCCGGCGGGCCTGCGGCCGGTGACCTCCAGGTAGGTCAGGTCGCCGGGACGGGGGCGGCCGAGGTCGGGGAACCCGCCCAGCATCAGGATCGCCGCGGTCAGGGTGAGCTGTGGCGAGAAGCCGGTGGAGACCTCGCGGGCCGAAGGCGCCTTGCCGGTCTTGTAGTCGAGGATGTGGCCGAAGCCCTGCGGGTCGATCTCGATGCGGTCGGCCCGGGCGTTGAGGCTGAACGGGCCGCCCGGCGCGTCGAAGGTGATCTCGCCCTTCAGCTCCACATGGATGGCCCGGCCATCGGCCCGGCGCCGGGCCTCCAGGTCGGCGACCCACAGGGCGGCCTCGCGGGCCAGCGCCGTCTCACGGGCCAGCGATTCCTCGGGCATGCCCTGGGCGCGCAGGGCCTGGACGTAGAGACCTTCGAAGATGGCCGCGGCGTCCGGCGGCAGCTCGCGCGGATGGGCCAGCGCGAACTGCTCGAAGGCGTTGTGGATGGCGGTGCCCCGGGCGCGGGCATCCACTGCCTCGTCGGGCCGCTCCAGCGGGTAGAGCCTGAGGATGTCGCGGGCCCAGACGGCGTAGGGGTCGCGGGTCAGGGTCTCGATCCGGGTGACCGCCATGTCGCGCGGCCGGTCGGCGAGCGGCGGCACAGGCGCTGGGCGTTTGGCTGGGGCGTAGGTCGGCGCGGCGTCCAGCGCGCGGGCCCAGTCCAGCACCTCCGGACGGCCGGGGATGCGGATGGGCTTGCCGTCCGGGCCCAGAGCGCCCTGCACCAGGGTCTCCAGCCGCCAGAGCCAGCGCGATTTCACCGCCGGAGCGCCCTCGCGGCGTTCGGAGTGCAGCAGGACCACATCGGGCGCGCAGGCGGCCTGGGCGAAGTCGTGGGCGGCCAGACCCACCCGGCGCTCGGGCGGCGGCAGGCCGAGCTTCTTCCGCATCGGTCGCGACAGGAACGGGTCGAGCGGCGCGCCCTGTGGCCAGACGCCTTCCTCCAGGCCCGCCACAACCAGCAGGTCGGCGCGGACCACGCGGGCCTCGATGGCGCCGAGGATGCGAAGTCGCGGATGGGTGGCGCCGCCGGTGCGCACGGTCTCGGCCGAGACCAGCCGCGACAGCAGGTCGGCGAACCCGCGGCGGGTGACCGGCGGCAGGCCGTCGGACTCGGCGATCAGGCCGGACAGCAGCCGGCTCAGCGCCTCGCCGCCGTGCCCGGCCCAGAGCGCGCCGGTGGACCCGGCCAGGTCGGCGGCCAGGGCCTCCAGGGTCCGGGTCAGGGCGAGGGCGGCCTCGGCGGGAAGGGCCGTCCCGTCCTCACCGGTGAAGGGCGTGCGCAGCCCGGCCAGGGTGGCCTGCAGAAGGGCGGTCAGGGCCAGGGCGTCGTCGATCTCGGCGTCCGGAACCTTCTTGCCCCGCCGCCCCTCCAGCTTGGCCGCCAGCGCGGTCCAGTCCGTGCGGCGGGGGCCGCGCAGGCCGTGGCGCTCCAGGGCGAGGCGCCGGCGCTCCAGCGTCCCGGGCTCGTGGCCCAGACGGGTCAGCGGATGCTTGACCAGCCCCAGCAGAACGACCGGGTCCAGCGGGTCGACCGTGGCCCGGGCCAGCAGGCCGGCGAGGATCGCGGCCGGGCATCCGGCCAGGGCGGTCCCGGCCGAGGAGTCAGCGGCGACGCCCCACCGGGCCAGCTTGGCGGCCACGCGGCGGGCGAGCGTCTGGTCCGGCGTCACCAGGGCGGCGGTGCGTTCCGGCGTCTCCAGCGCCTCGCGCAGGAGGAGGGCGGCGACGGTGGCGGCCTCTTCCTCGTGGCGGGCGGTGACCACCGAAAGGCCCTCGAGACCGACGACGAACGGATCGACGTGGTCGGCCGCGCCCTCGGCCCGGAGCGCCTCGATCTGTTTCAGCCAGTCGGCGGTCGAGTCCGGCGGACGCAGCGCCTCGTTGATGATCCGGCGGCGCCAGCGGCCCCGGGTGTCCGGCATGGCGGAGGCGGGCCATTCGCTGACCGCCGCGCGATCCAGCCCGGCGCGCAGCAG
>CAUJHW010000135.1 GCA_963205005.1 Pseudomonadota bacterium | reverse complement strand
GAAGGGGCTGGGGGTTCAGGACACGACCGCCAACCGGCCGGTGACCCCCGAGACGCTGTTCCGCATCGCCTCGATGAGCAAGGCGTTCACGGCGCTGTCGATCCTGAAGCTGCGCGACGAGGGCAAGCTGTCGCTGGACGCACTTGCCGAGACCTATGTGCCCGAGATGAAGGGCTGGACCTATCCCACCAGGGACAGCCGCCGGATCCGGGTGCGGGACCTGCTGAACCACACGACCGGAATGGTCACCGACGACCCGTGGGGCGACCGCCAGCAGCCGCTGCCGGAGGCCGAGTTCACGAAGATTCTGAAGGCCGGCGTTCCGTTCTCCCGGTCGGCCGGGCTGACCATGGAGTACTCCAACTTCGGTTACGCGACCCTGGGGCGGATCGTCAGCAATGTCTCGGGCAAGCCGTATCAGGCCTATATCCGCGACAACTTCCTGACCCCGCTGGGCATGGCGTCGACGGGCCATGACATCGCAAAGTCGCCGCTGGAGCGACGGGCCATCGGCTATCGCTGGCAGGACGACGCCTGGGTGCGCGAGCCGGACATGGCCGACGGGGCGTTCGGGGCCATGGGCGGGATAGAGACCAGCGCCAGTGACTATGCGCGCTGGGTCGGCTTCCTGCTTTCAGCCTGGCCGCCGCGCGATGATGCCGATGCGGGACCCGTGGCGCGGGCGACGGTGCGCGAGATCGCCGAGGGATCGAACTTTGCGCGCGGGGCAATGCGCAGCCCGTCGGCCGGCGGGACGGCCTGCCGACAGGCGGTGGCTTACGGCATGGGCTGGCGCGTGCTCGACGACTGCGACCTGGGCCGGGTGCTGACCCATGGCGGCGGCTTTCCGGGCTATGGCTCGAACGTGGTGCTGCTGCCGGACAGGGGCATCGGCGTGTTCATCCTGAGCAACCGCACCTATTCCGGCCCTGGCGCGCTGGCCCAGAAGATCGCGCTGGCCCTGCAGGACATTCCGGAGCGACCGGCGTCCGTCAGCAGGGGGTTGGCCGAGGGTTATGCCGTGGCCCGCGCGATCTGGGCGGCGGGCAGCGTCTCGGGCGCGAAGCCGTCGCTTGCAATGAACTTCCTGATGGATCGCGACGAGGCGCACTGGGCGGGTGACCTGGCGCGCCTGAAGGCGGAAGTGGGCGCCTGTGCGGCGACGGAGGCCGCGGCGCCTGCCTCGGCGATGGAGGCGACCTTCACCTGGGCCTGCGAACACGGCCGGATCAAGGGCCACCTGCTGCTCGCGCCGTCCGGGACGGTGACGCTGCAGGCGCTGGGGTATGAGGTGCTGCAGCCCTGATCGGGAGCGGGCGCGTCACACCCGCCGCCGACTCCCTGTAAGCGGCTTCAGCATGTCGCTCCCGATCCGCCTGGGCCTGTTCTACTCGGCGCTGTTCATCGGCAGCGGCGTAAGCTCGCCCTACATGCCGGTGTGGTTCGCCCACCACGGGCTGAACGGGGCGCAGATCGGGCTGATCCTGTCGCTGCCGATGCTGGCGCGAGCGTTCACCGCGCCGCTGATGGCGGTCTGGGCCGACAGCTTCCGGCTGCGGCGCACGGCGCTGACGGTGATGGCCCTGATCGTGACCGTGGCCTACGGGCTGATGGCGCTGCCGCTTGGGCTGGCCGGCTGGACGGTGGTGTGGTTCGCGGCCTCGTCGGCCTTTTCGACCATCGCGCCGCTGACCGACGTGATCGTGCTGAAGCGGGCCCGGACCGACGGGTTCAACTATGGCTGGCCGAGGGGCATCGGTTCGGCCGCCTTCATCGTCGGCAATGTGGTGATGGGCGCGGTGCTGACGCGGGGCTCGCCGGAACTGGTGCTGGTGTGGATTACCGCGGCGGTGGCGCTGACGGCGCTTGGGGCCAGGTTCCTGCTGCCGCCGGACCCGGTGCACGAGGCGGGGCACGTGCCGCAGGCCTCGGACCGGTGGGCGGGCATCGGCGAACTGCTGCGAGATCCGGCGTTCATGACCGCAGCGATCTCCTGCGGCCTGATCCAGTCGGCGCACGCGTTCTACTACGGCTTCTCGACGCTGGCCTGGAAGCAGCAGGGCGTTCCGGAGAGCCTGACCGGCGTGCTGTGGGGCGTGGGCGTGGCCGTCGAGGTAGCCTTTCTGTGGTTTTTCGAGCCCTGGCAGCGGCGGGTCGGGCCGCGAAATCTGCTGGTGATGGGCGGGGTGGCGGCGATCGTACGCTGGACGGCGCTGGCCTTCTCGCCCCCGCTCTGGATGGTGATCCCGCTGCAGTGCCTGCACGTGCTGACCTATGCGGCGGTGTTCATCGCTTCCCTGCGGCTGGTCGAGCGGCTGTCGACGCCGAGGAACGCCTCGGCGGCGCAGGCGATCAACTCGGCGCTGTCCGGCGGCCTGCTGATGGGCGTGGCGACCCTGGCCTCGGGGCCGCTGTTCGACCGCTTCGGCGCCTATGGCTACCTGCTGATGTCGGCGATGTGCGTCCTGGGTCTGGTGGGCGCGTTCCGGCTGTACGCCGTCGGGCGGCTCGACCCGGCCTGACGTGGCGACACGCTTGCGGGCCCGGGGCCGGGCGCCGATGATGGCGGTAAGTGGAGGAAGATCAATGCGTGCGCTGAACGTCGCCGCCCCGTGGGGCCTGGACGCCATCAAGGTCGTGGAGCTGCCGGACCCGACGCCGGGGCCGGGCCAGGTTCTGGTGCGGATGAAGGCGGTGTCGCTGAACTACCGCGACCTCCTGATGATCAACGGCATGTACGGCCGCGGCGCAGCCAGCACCTCCGACGTGATCACGCCCTTCTCGGACGGCTGCGGCGTGGTCGAGGCGGTGGGCGCCGGCGTCACCCGCTTCAAGGCCGGCGACCGGGTGGCGACCCTGTTCTTCCAGAACTGGACCTCGGGCGGGCCGAACCTGGAGAAGCTGATGTCGGCGCTGGGCTTCCCGATCCCGGGGGCGGGCGCAGAGCTGCAGACTTTCAGCCAGGAGGGACTGTCGAAGGTTCCGGACTTCCTCACCGACCAGCAGGTGGCCACGCTGCCGTGCGCGGCGCTGACCGCCTGGCGGGGGCTGTTCGAGGACGCGCGGCTGGAGCCCGGCGACACGGTGGTGCTGCAGGGGACGGGCGGGGTTTCGATCTTCGGCCTCCAGTTCGCCCATGCGGCGGGCTATCGCACCGTGATCACCTCATCGTCGGACGAGAAGCTGGAGCGGGCCAAGGCGCTGGGGGCGACCCATACGGTCAACTACCGCACGACGCCGGACTGGTCGGGCCCGGTGCGCGCGGCCACCCAGGGCCGCGGCGCGGACTTCATCATGGAGGTCGGCGGCGGCGGCACCATCCAGGAGAGCATGAAGGCGATCCGCATCGGCGGCCACATCGCCATCATCGGCGTGGTGGCCGGGCAGGGCGAACCCTTCAGCCCGGCGTCGCTGATCGGCAATTCCGCCAAGCTGCAGGGGCTGTCGGTGGGCTCGCGCGACATGTTCGAGGCCATGTGCCGGGCGATCGACCTGCACAAGATCTCGCCGGTGGTGGACAAGGTCTACCCGTTCACCGAGGCGAAGGCGGCCTTCGCGGCCATGGCCGGCGGCGAGCACTTCGGGAAGATCGTGCTGGAGTTCTGAGGACGGCTTCGGGCGCCTTCAGATTCCCGGATCGAAGGCGCCTTCCAGCCAGCTGAAGATCTGCTCGGCGGCCT
>CAUJHW010000134.1 GCA_963205005.1 Pseudomonadota bacterium | reverse complement strand
AAGGACAGGCGCTCCTCGGCCCGGCCGGTGATGAAATGCATCCAGCAGCGCACGCGCCAGAGGAATTCCTCCGAGCGCTCGAACAGCAGCAGTTCCTTGCGGTCGAACAGCCCGGCGCCGACCAGATCGCCGACATCCTCGACGCGGTAGGCGTATTTCGCGATCCAGAACAGGGTGTTGAGGTCGCGCAGCCCCCCCTTCCCTTCCTTCACGTTCGGCTCGACCATGTAGCGGCTGGCGCCGGCGCGGGCGTGCCGCTCGTCGCGTTCCTTGAGCTTGGCGGCGACGAACTCGGCGCCGGTGCCCTTCATCACGTCGTTCTGGAACCGGTGCATCAGCTCGTCGGCCAGCTTCTCGTCGCCGGTCAGGCGCCGCGCCTCCAGGATCGAGGTGCGGATCGTGTAGTCCTCCCGGGAGAGCTTCACGCACTCTTCGATGGTCCGCGAGGCGTGGCCGACTTTGAAGCCCAGGTCCCACAGGGCGTAGAGCATGAACTCGATCACACTCTCGGCGTGGGCGGTCTGCTTGTAGGGCCGCACGAACAGCAGATCGATGTCGGAGAACGGCGCCAGCGTGCCCCGGCCGTAGCCGCCGACCGCCATCAGCGCCAGGCGCTCGCCCTCGGTGGGATTGCGGGCGCGGAACACGTGGACGGTGGTGAAGTCCCACAGCGCGGTGATCACCTCGTCGGTGACGCCGGACAGGAGGCGCGCGGTCTCGATGCCGCCGGCGCCGTTCTCCAGCCGCTCCTTGGCGATCATCCGGCCGCGGAACAGGGCGGCCTTGAGGATGTCGAGCGCGGCCTTGCGCTGGCCCGGCTCATCGCCCTGCAGTTCGAGCGCGGCCGTGGACAGCTGGCTGCGCAGGCGCACGCCATCGACGACGTATTCCAGGCGGGTGGGGCGAAGACGGGTGACCATGGGGCTCACGCATATAGGCCAGTTCGTTAACGCGCACAGGAGGTTCCGGCTTTTCCGTGCGCCCGGGCGCCGCTATGCCCGCGCCTCCCCGGCGAGAACTGGCGCAGACCCATGGGCAGAGGATCGTATCGCGGCGGCTCCACCCCGGTGGGCTGGAACGCCAACAGCTATGTCTCGCCCTCGCTGACCGGCCGGACCCGCAAGGGCAAGGCCCTGATCAAGGACCTCGCCACCCGCACCGCCCAGAGCCGCGCCGAACAGGCCGGCCAGGACGAACGCGCCCGCAAGCGGCACGGCCTGGGCGCCAAGGCCAAGTCCGCCGCGCCCAGCGCCATGGCCAGCACCGGCACATCCGGCCTTGCCAGCGAGACGCGCAAGCGCCTGAAGGCCAAGGCGGGCTCGGCGTTCACGGTGACGGTGGTGAAGCGCAGGCGGCGCGTGGTGAAGCCGAGGTAAGCGCCCATCCCTCCCCTTAATGGGGAGGGGCAGACCGCGAAGCGGTCGGGGTGGGGAAGTCTGTACCATGCCCCCGCGCCTGATCGTGAATTCCCCACCCTGCGCGCCCTGGTCGCGCTGTCCCTCCCCATTAAGGGAGGGAAGATCACATCAGACCCTTGAGCCGGTATAGCGCGTCCATGGCCTCGCGTGGGCTCATGCCGTCGACATCAAGAACCTGCAGGGCTTCCTCGACCTTGCTCGGGCCGTACTTCGCTTCCGGCTCGGCGACCGCGGCGAAGAGCGGCAGATCATCGAGGTTGGCGGGGCCGGTGGCTTCCTTCTCCAGCCGTTCGAGAACCTGCTTCGCGCGTCCAACCACCGCGGGCGGCACCCCGGCCAGCTTGGCCACCTGGACGCCGTAGGAGCGGTCGGCGGGGCCGGGGCCGGCCTCATGAAGGAAGATCAGGTCGCCGTTCCACTCCTTGGCCCGCAGGCTGAGGTTGGACACGAAGGCCAGGCGGCCCTCCAGCACGGCCAGCTCGTGATAGTGGGTGGCGAATAGGGCGCGGCAGCGGTTGGTCTCGTGGAGGGCCTCGGCGCAGGCCCAGGCGATGGCGAGGCCGTCGTATGTGGCGGTGCCCCGGCCGATCTCGTCGAGGATCACCAGCGACCGGGGCGTCGCCTGGGTCAGGATTGCGGCGGTTTCCACCATCTCCATCATGAAGGTCGAGCGGCCCCGGGCCAGGTCGTCGCCCGCGCCGACGCGGCTGAACAGGCGATCCACCACGCCGAGGCGCAGGCGCTTCGCCGGCACGAAACATCCGGACTGGGCGAGCACGGCCAGGAGGGCGTTCTGGCGCAGGAAGGTCGACTTGCCGGCCATGTTCGGGCCCGTGACGATCGACAGCCGCGCGCCGCCGACGCCGGCGCCATCCAGCCGGCAGTCATTGGGGGTGAAGGCGTCGCCGGCCCGGCGAACGGCTGCCTCGACAACGGGATGGCGGGCGGCCTCGGCCTCGAAGGCGGTCGAGCGGTCGATGATCGGGCGCGTGCCGCCGACATCGTCAGACCATTCCGCGAGCGCGGCGGCGACATCGAGCAGGGCGGCCGCCTGGGCAGCGGACTGGATGGGCGCCGCGACGCCGGTGGCCGCCTCGCGCCAGGCCTCGAAGGTGTCCAGCTCGATGGCCAGCGCCCGCTCGGCCGCCTGGGCGATCTTCGCGTCCAGCTCGGCCAGCTCGACGGTGGTGAAGCGGACCTGGTTGGCCAGCGTCTGGCGGTGAATGAAGGTGGCGTTGAGCGGCGCGCCCATCAGCGGCTCGGCCGCCTTGGCCGTGGTCTCGACGAAATAGCCCAGCACGGCGTTGTGGCGGATCTTCAGGGCCACGCCGCTCTCGCCCGCGAGCTGGGCTTCCAGGGCGGCCACCACGCGCCGGCTGTCGTCGCGCAGCGCCCGGGCCTGGTCGAGTTCCGGTCGGACGCCCGCCGCCACGAACCCGCCGTCGCGGGCCAGGGCCGGAAGGTCGGCGCCGAGGCCATCCTCCAGCAGCTCGCGAAAGGCCGCCAGTTCCGGGATGGCCTGCAGGTCGAGCGCGGCCAGCGCCGACGCCAGTTCCGCCGGCAGCGTCACCAGCGGGTCGCGCGTCTCGGTGAACAGGCGGCAGACGGTCTCGCCAAGGCTCAGGCCGTCCCGCAGGGCGCCCAGGTCGCGTGGACCTCCCCGGCCCAGCGCCAGCCGCGACAGGCCGCGGGCCATGTCGGGCATGCCTTTCAGCGTCTCGCGCAGTTTCTGGCGAAGCGGCCGGCGTTCGCAGAACCAGGCGACGGCGTCGAGGCGGGCGTCGATGAGGGCCGGATCCAGCAGCGGCCGCGCCAGCCGGGCGGCGAGCATCCGCGCGCCGGGCGCGGTGACGGTGCGGTCGATGGCCGCCAGCAGCGAGCCCTCGCGGGCGCCGGAGGTGGCGCGCTCGATCTCCAGGCTGGTCCGGGTCGCCGGATCGATGATCATCACATCGGCCTCGCCCGCCCTGCGAGGCGCCGAAAGGACGGGGAGTCGCCCGGCCTGGGTGGTTTCCAGGTGCGCGGCGATCAGGCCCAGCGCGGAGATCTCCGCGCCCGAAAGTGGCCCGAACCCGTCGAGCGTCTCGACGCCGTACAGCCGCTTCAGCCGCGCCTCCGAGGCGCCGGGCTCGGCCAGGGCCGATGGCATCGGCTGCACGAAGCCGCCGGCGGCTTTCAGCGCCGCCGACACCGCCTCGTCGGCGAACAGACGGTCCGGAACCAGGATCTCGGAAGGGCCGAGGGCCGCGAGGGTCGAGGCCAGCCCGGCCACCGTGATCGCCAGGCACTCCACCTCGCCAGTGGAAAGCTCGACGCTGGCCACGGCGGCGGCGCCCGCCCGCACCGAGACGGCCGCCAGACGGTTCGCCCCTCGGGCGTCGAGCAGGCCGTCCTCGGTGAGGGTGCCCGGCGTGACCACCCGCACCACGTCGCGGCGGACCACCGCCTTGGAGCCGCCCCGGCGCTTGGCCGTCTCGGCGTCCTCCAGCTGGTCGCAGACCGCCACCTTGAACCCGGCGCGGATCAGTTTGGCGAGGTAGGCCTCCATGGCGTGGGCCGGCACGCCCGCCATCGGGATCGGATTGCCGCCGTGCTGGCCGCGGGCCGTCAGAGTGATGCCAAGGGTGGCGGCGGCCTTCTGGGCGTCCTCGAAGAACAGCTCGTAGAAGTCGCCCATGCGGAAGAACACCAGCGCGTCGGGCTGGCGCGCCTTGGCCTCGAAATACTGGGCCATCACCGGCGAGGCGCCGGCGGGGTCGGGCGTGGAGGTAGGGGCGTTCATCGGTCGCAGGAAGGTAAAGGACCGCGCCGCCCCCCGCACCCCTTGAACGTACGCCCCGGAAGGCCAAGCTGTGGATGGATGGCCCACGGCAGTGTCGACACCCAGTTCGTCATCTTCCCCGCCGGCCCGGCGGACGCCGAGGCCCTGGCCCGCGTGCATGTGGCCAGCTGGCGGCAGACCTATCGCGGCCTTCTGCCCGACGCCTACCTGGCGAGGATGTCGGAAGAGGCCCACGCCCGCCGCTTCGCCCGAATGCTGATGCAGCCCGGTCCGGACGACCTCACCCTGATCGCCGCCGACCGCTGGGGGCCGGTGGGCTACGCCCAGGGCGGGCCCTCGCGTCGCAAGGTTCCCGGCGAGGCGGAGGTGGCCACCCTTTACCTGCTGCGCGGCGCCCAGGGCCGGGGCCTCGGCGCCCGGCTGCTGACCCAGACCGCCCGGGCGCTGGCATCGCGGGGCGCGCGGTCGCTGGTGATCTCGGTCCTGCGCGACAATGCCGCGGCGCGTGGCTTCTACGAACACCTCGGCGGCGAGGCCGAGCCGGAACGCCAGGAACCGGGCCCCGGCGGCGGGACCTATTTCGAGGTCGCGTACCGGTGGGCGGAGATCGCGACGCTGATCGGGTGATCTCCCTCCCTTAATGGGGAGGGACAGACGGCGAAGCCGTCAGGGTGGGGAAGCCTGGGCCGGAGTGCGGAGTCGGAGCCTGATCCGGACGTCCCCACCCTGGCCGCTCGCGCGGCCTGTCCCTCCCCATTAAGGGAGGGAACGTCAGGCCCTCTCCGCCGCTTTCGACGTGAGCGACACGAACACGTCCTCGAGGTCCGGGTCCTCGGTGGAGATGTCCTTGATGTGCAGGCCGGCGGCGCGGATGGCGGCCAGCACCTGTTCGACGCTGGACTGGCCGGTGCGATAGGTGACCGAGAAGCCGCCCGATTTCAGGAGCTTCGTCTCGAATCCGGGCAGGGCCGGGGCGGCCGTGAGCGGCTCCTCCGGCGTGACCAGAACCATGCGGGTGTCCATGCGCCGCAGCAGGGTCGTCGTCGGCTCGCAGGCGACCACGACGCCCCGGTTGACGATGGCGATCTGGTCGCAGAGCTCCTGGGCTTCTTCCAGATAGTGGGTGGTCAGAACGATGGTCACGCCCTTGCCGTTCAGCTCCAGCACGTAGTTCCAGAGTTGCTTGCGCAGCTCGACGTCCACGCCTGCAGTCGGCTCGTCGAGGATCAGCACCGGCGGATTGTGCACCATGGCCTTGGCGACCATCAGCCGGCGCTTCATGCCCCCGGACAGCTGGCGCACATAGGCGCTGGCCTTGTCGGCAAGGCCCAGCGCCGTGAGCAGTTCGTCGGTGCGGCGCTCGGACTTCGGCACCGCGTACATGCCGGCGGCCACTTCCAGCGCCTCGCGGGGCGTGAAGAACGGGTCGGCGGAGATTTCCTGCGGCACCACCCCGATGGCGGCGCGGGCGTCGCGCGGCCGGGCGTCGATGTCGCGGCCCCAGATGCTGACCGTGCCCGAGGTCTTCTGGCAGAGGCCGGCCAGGATGTTGATGAAGGTCGACTTGCCGGCCCCGTTCGGCCCCAGCAGGCCGAAGATCGACCCCCGCGGGATCGCCAGGTCGAGGCCGCGGAGCGCCTGCATCTCGGGCGTGGTCTTGGTGGCGGGGTAGGTCTTGGTCAGGCCCCGGGCCTCGATCGCGAATTCGGGAAGGTCCATGGGGTCCTTGTGGCGTCGTGCGTTGACGGCGAAAGCCGCCGTCGCATACCTAGGGCCGTGTCGGCGCTACGCCAAGCGGCCGGCCACGAAGGTAGTGAACATCATGGCCCGCAAAGCTGTCACCTCGAAGCCCGAACCGGCCCCGGCCAAGCCGGCGCTCACCTCGCCCGGCCCCGCGCCGGAGGTGATCGTGGTCCACAGCCACCGCATCGCCTGCGACGGCGTTGGTGGCGCTCTGGGTCATCCGCGCGTGTGGATGGAGATGGGCGAGGCCGACTTCGTCGAGTGCCCCTACTGCGACCGTCGCTTCGTGCTGGCGTCGGGGTCGGAAGGCCCGGAGAGCGAACGCCTGGCCCCGGGCGTCTACGAAGGCGCCGGCGGCCACTGAGTTTTTCCCTCCCTTAATGGGGAGGGACAGGCGGCGAAGCCGACAGGGTGGGGAAGTCACGACCGGGCGGAGCGCTTGAACCAGAGAGCCCCACCCTGCCTGCCTGCGGCAGGCTGTCCCTCCCCATTAAGGGAGGGACGTCTCAAACCCGCAGCGGCATCAGGATGTACTGCACATCCGCGTCCGCCGGATCCAGCACCAGGGCCGGGTCGTTGGGGCCGCCGAAACGCAGCTCCATGGAGCCGCCCGAGATCTGGTCGGTGATGTCCAGCAGGTAACGGGCGTTGAACGACAGCTCGAAGGGCTCGCCGTCGTAATCGATCTCCAGCTCCTCGACCGCCTGGCCGGCTTCCATGTTGCGGACCGTCAGCACCACGCGGCCGCTCTCGATGGCCATGCGCACCGAGCGGCTCTTCTCGGCCGAGATGGTGGCGACGCGGTCGACGGCCTGGGCGAACACCTTGGCGTCGACCATGACCGTGCGGTTGTTGTCCTTGGGGATCACCCGGCCATAGTCGGGGAAGTTGCCGTCGATGACCTTGGAGGTCAGGGCCGCGCCGTTCAGCTCCAGGCGGATCTTCTGCGGGCTGATCTGCAGTTCGACCGATTCCCCCGCGTCTTCGAGGAGCCGCCGGGCCTCGCCGATGGTCTTGCGGGGGACGATGACGCCCGGCATCCCGGCCGCGCCCTCGGGCGCCGCCATGTCGGCGAGCGCCAGCCGCGAGCCGTCGGTGGCCACAGCGCGCAGGCGCGGCCGGCCGTCGATGATCACGGTGTGGAGGTAGAGGCCATTCAGGTAGTAGCGGGTCTCCTCCGCCGAGATGGCGAAGCGGGTCTTGTCGATCAGCCGGATCAGGTCGTTCACGTCGACGCTCATCTTGCCGGAGAAGCCCTCCGACGACATGACCGGGAAGTCACCCGCCGGCAGGACCGGCAGGTTGAAGCGGCTGCGGCCGGCGGCCACGGTCAGGCGGGGGTCCTCGCCGGTGAAGCTGAGCGAGACGTCGGCGCCCTCGGGCAGCTTGCGGACGATTTCATAGAGGGTGTGGGCGGGCGCGGTGATCTGGCCGGGCTGGTCCACCTGGGCCAGGGCCTCGTCGATGATCTCCATGTCCAGGTCGGTGGCCGCGAAAGTCAGCCGGTCGCGTTCCGCCGACAGCAGCACGTTGGACAGGATCGGAATCGTGTTGCGGCGCTCCACGGCGCTCTGCACGTGTCCCAGCGCCCGAAGCAGTGCGGCGCGTTCGATGGTCAGCTTCATGTCGGTCCCGGCTCGCCTTTTGCGCGCCCTGGCGAATCAGGCCCGCCAGGCCGCGCCCCCGTTGGGCGGGGGACTTCCGAGATTAGCGAATTCCTAAGGCTGTGAAAGGGGAGCTCGGGCTCACCCACAGCAAAACGGCCGGGATGAGCGACCTGAAACGCAAAACGCCCCGCCGGAAGGCGGGGCGTTCCACGAAATCAGGGGTTAAGGCTCAGGCCCGGGTGTCGACGGAGCCCCCGGCGTCTTCGTCCTCGCCGCCGCTGCCGCCACCATAGGGATTGCCGCCCCCCGCCGGCGCGGCGCCGGCGGCCTTGGCCGCCACGGCCACCATGGCCGGACGGATCAGCCGGCCGAGCAGTTCGTAGCCGGGCTGCATCACCATCACCACGCCGCCGGGGGTTACCCCGGTGTCGGGCTGTTCCATCATCGCCTGGTGCTTGTGGGGATCGAACTTCTCGCCCTGTTCCGGCGCGATACGCTTCAGCCCGTTCCGCTCGAAAGCGCCCAGCAGTTCCTTCGAGGTCATCTCGATGCCGACGATGAAGTTCTTCATCGCCGGGTCGGCGATGTCGGCGGGGACCGCGGCCATGGCCCGGTCGAGAATGTCGGCGACGCCCAGCAGGTCGCGGGCGAATTTCTGGATGGCGTAGGCGCGCGCGTCGTTCATCTCGCGCTCGGCGCGGCGCTTGGTGTTCTCGGCTTCTGCGGCGTAGCGCAGCACCTGTTCCTTCAGGCCGTTGACCTCGGCCTGCAGGGCCTCGACTTCGGCGTCGACGGACGGGCTGTCGGCCTCCCAGTTGGCGGGGCTATCTTCGGACATGACTTCTCTTCGACCTTAAGCGTTCATCACCTGGCCAAGCACGCGGGCGGTGTAGTCCACCAACGGTATGACCCGGGCATAGTTCAATCGCGCGGGGCCGATGACGCCGATGGCGCCCACGACCTTCTGTGCGCCCGTCATATAGGGCGCCGCGATCACAGCGGAACCCGAAAGCGAGAACAACCGCGTCTCCGCGCCGATGAAGATGCGCATCCCCTGGCCGTCGCGGACCCCGTCCAGCAGGCCGATCAGCTGTTCCTTCTGCTCCAGATCCTCGAACAGCGAGCGCACCCGCTCCAGATCCTCGATGGCCTGGCTGTCCTCCAGCAGGTTGGCGCGGCCGCGGACGATCAGGGCGCGGGCCTCGGCCTCGCCTCCGCCCCAGGCGGCCAGGCCATCCTCGACCAGCCGGGCGGCGGTCTCGTCGAGTTCACGCCGCGCGCGGTCCAGCTCGCCGCGCAGGTCGGCCTTGGTCTCCGAAAGGGTGCGGCCGCGCATCCGGGCGTTGAGGAAGTTGGAAGCCTCCTGCAGCGCCGAAGGGGTCACGCCCATGGGCTGGCGGATCAGCCGGTTCTCCACCACGCCGTCGTCGAACACCATGATCGCCAGCGTCCGGTCGCCTGACAGGGGCACGAACTCGACGTGGGTCACCCCGGCGTCGCGGACCGGCGTCACCACCACGCCGGCGCCGCCCGCCAGCCCGGACAGGATCGCCGAGGCTTCGTTGAGCGCGTCCTCGTAGTTCCGGCCATGGGCCAGCAGGCGCGCCTCGATGGACCGCCTTTCGGCCTCGCCGATGTCGCCAACCTCCAGCAGGCCGTCGACGAACAGCCGCAGGCCCGCGTGGGTCGGCAGCCGCCCGGCGCTGACGTGCGGGGCGCCCAGCAGGCCGAGCTGGGTCAGGTCCTGCATGGTGTTGCGGATCGAGGCCGGCGACAGCGACAGGCCGCCCTTGGACAGGGTGCGCGAGCCCACCGGCTCGCCGGTCTCCAGATAGCCCTCGACGATGCGCCGGAAGATCTCGCGGGCGCGGCTGTCCATGTCGGAAAGCGAGGGTCCGCGGGAGAACAGGGGTGGTGTCACGGGATGCGGCAGGGGTCCCTCGCAGCGCCCCATGGACGGGGCCTTCCCGATCTAGGATAAGCGCGACCCTCCGCGGCGCAAGCCGCGCCCTGAAGAAGTCCGATCCCATGCGCCCCTCCGAACGTACGCCTGACGTCCTGCGGTCCATCACCCTGGAGACCGGGGTCACCCGCTACGCCGAGGGTTCGTGCCTGATCACCTGCGGCCACACCAAGGTGCTGGTGACCGCCAGCCTTGAGGAAGGCGTCCCCGGCTTCCTGCGCGGCAAGGGCCAGGGCTGGGTGACCGCCGAGTACGGCATGCTGCCCCGCGCCACCCACACCCGCGGCCGCCGCGAAGCCGCGGCCGGCAAGCAGTCGGGCCGCACCCAGGAGATCCAGCGGCTGATCGGCCGGTCCCTGCGCGCCGTCACCGACATGAAGGCCCTGGGCGAGCGCCAGATCACCGTCGACTGCGACGTCATCCAGGCCGACGGCGGCACGCGCACGGCCTCGATCACCGGGGCCTGGGTCGCGCTGCGACTGGCCACCAGGTACCTGCTGGACGAGGGCGTGATCACCACCGACCCGATCCTCGACCAGGTCGCGGCCGTAAGCTGCGGCATCTTCAACGGCACGCCGGTTCTCGACCTCGACTACGAGGAGGATTCCAACGCCGAGGCCGACTCGAACTTCGTGCTGACCGGCTCGGGCGACATCGTTGAGGTGCAGGCCACCGGCGAGAAGCGCGGCTTCAGCCAGGGCGAGTTCGACGCCCTGTTCTCGCTGGCCCGCAAGGGGATCGGCGAGCTTTGCGTGCTGCAGCGGGCCGCCACGGGCGGCTGAGCCGACGTCACCGGACGCGAAAACGGCGCCGCCTCGGACTGAGACGGCGCCGTTTGCATTTGGGGTCCCGGACGTTCGCTGGCGCGAAAGCCGGGACGACACATTCAGTTCAGATCAGAAGAACACGTTGAAGCGCAGCGCCGAGGGCGGGAGGCGTTCCAGTTCGCGCGCCAGGGGGGCGAACATCGCGTCGAGGATCTTTTCGAAGAGGGCGACCATCTGCGTCACTCCTTTGTTGTGCAGTGCAGCGTGACGCGCAGATAGGCCTCCGCCTCGGGGAAATCAAGGATTTCTCGCATCGGTGAATAAATCTGCGCCGCAATGCCGCATGCAGATTGCCGCGGTGCGGCGCGAAAGAGGGCGTTCCGGCCGAATACCGGCTCGACCTAGTCCTCGCCCTCGTCCAGCCCGCCATCGTCGGGGCCGGGCTCGTAGACCAGCAGGTCGCCGGGCTGGCAGTCGAGTTCGCGGCACAGGGCGGCCAGGGTGGAGAAGCGTACGGCGCGGGCCTTGCCGGTCTTCAGGATCGACAGGTTGGCGATGGTCACGCCGACGCGGTCGGCGAGTTCGGTGAGCGACATGCGCCGCTCCAGGAGGACGCGATCGAGATTGACGCGGATCGGCATGGTCAGCGCGCTCCTAGATCGTCAGCTCGGCTTCGCGGCGCAGGCGCGCGCCCTCGCGGAAAACCTCTGCGAGCACGAAGACGACGAGAACAGAGAACCAGGCGGTGAGGCTGAGCGATGGCTGGTCTTTGGCCACGAGGGGCAGCAGCCAGACGCTGAATGCCCAGAAGGCGTACCGACCCAGTTCCAGCGCCGCGAGCATGAGGCCGATCAGGCGCAGACGGGCGACATTGTCAGGATGGAAGGGATCGCCGGCGGTCAGGGTGGTGAAGATGCGGCGCAGGGAACCGACGATGACCAGGATGCCGCCCAGGTAGAGCACAATCGCGGTGAGGACGCTGACGACGCGGGGGACATTGTCGAGGACCTTGCCCAGGTCGCTGTCCGGCGTGCTGCGGGCGTTGGCCTTCAGCGTGGCCAGGAGATCGGGATTCAAGCTGACCAGCAGTCCCGCGAGGGCGATGACGCCGACGACGGCGATGCCAATCCAAAGGGCCGCGAAGACGACGTCGAGGATGATCTTCAGAAAGCTCGAGATCGAGCCCGGACCCATCGCGCGCATATTGCCCCGCTCCCCCTTCGATCGTCAGGACCCGCCGCGGCTCCGGCGTCAGCCGGTCACCGGGGCGGATCGGACGGACCCCATCTCAGTCAGGGACACGTCTTAGAGGAAAGCGGTGTTGGCGGCGACGGCCAGGAACGGCGTGGCGGCGAGGATCACGACGAAGGTCATGGTGATGCGGTCGAGGATGTTCATGGCTTGCGAGAACATGTGTAGCTCCGTTTCGTTATGCTGCATTGCAGCGCGTTAATGTTCGGGACCCGTCGTCCCGATGTGCTTATCGATAAGGCCGCATTGCTTTTCGATCAAATGAACATCGAGTAACGATATTAAACTTTCGCAATGCAACACGGCGGGGCGGGGGTATGGTCCGCGGCCGGTGAAGACGGAGTGAATCCATGGCGCTGAAACTGGAGCCCGGGACGCGGCTGGTGGTGGCGACGCACAACCCCGGCAAGGCCCGCGAACTGGCCGAGATCCTCGAGGGCCGGTTCACCCTGGTCGCCGCTGGCGAGCTGGGCCTGCCCGAGCCGGACGAGACCGAGACCACCTTCGTGGGCAATGCGCTGCTGAAGGCCCGCGCGGCGGCCGAAGCCTCGGGCCTGATCGCACTGGCCGACGATTCCGGCCTGTCGGTGACCGCGCTGGACGGCGCGCCAGGCATCTATTCGGCGCGCTGGGCCGGACCGGACAAGGACTTCGCGCTGGCCATGCGCAAGGTCGGGGAACGGCTGGAGGCCGCGGGCGCCGAGGACCTGTCGGCCTGGTTCACCTCGGCGCTGGCCGTGGCCTGGCCGGGTGGCCCGGCCGTGGTGGTCGAGGGCCGGATCGACGGGACGCTAACCTTTCCGCCCCGCGGCGACCGGGGCTTCGGCTATGATCCGATCTTCATCCCCGAAGGCCTCGACCAGACCTTCGGCGAGATGGAACCCCTGGCCAAGGACGCCATGAGCCACCGGGCGCGCGCGTTCGCGAAGCTGAAGGCCGCCCTGCTTTGAGCGCCGCGCCGCCGCTCGGGGTCTATGTCCACTGGCCCTACTGCGCGCGGATCTGCCCCTACTGCGATTTCAACGTGTTCCGCGCGCGGGGCCGCGAGGCCGAGGCCGGCGACCTCGCCCGCGCCATCCTCGCCGACCTGGAGGCCCAGGCGGCGCTGACCGGCCCGCGCGAACTGGTCTCGGTGTTCTTCGGCGGCGGCACGCCCTCGCTGATGGACCCGGCATGGGTCGCGGAAGTCGTCAACGCAGCGCGCCGGCTATGGACGCCCGCCGCCGACCTGGAAGTCAGCCTGGAAGCCAATCCCACCGATGCGGAAACCGCCCGCTTCGGAGCCCTGGCCGACGCTGGCGTCAACCGCCTGTCGCTGGGCCTGCAGGCGCTGGATGACGCCGCGCTGAAATTCCTCGGGCGAAACCATGACGCCGCCCAGGGCCGCCGCGCCGCAGAAACCGCCGCCCGCGCCTTCCCCCGGCTGTCGGTGGACCTGATCTACGCCCTGCCCGGCCAGTCGGCGCAGGCCTGGGCGGCCGAACTCGGGGCCGCCATCGATCTCGGCGCCGAACACATCTCACCCTACCAGCTCACCATCGAGAGCGGCACGGCCTTCGACCGCGCGGTCCGCAGGGGGACCTTCGCGCCCCCGGAAGAAGGCCTTGCCGCCGACCTCTATGACACCACCCAGACCGTGCTCGAAGGCCATGGATTCGAAGCCTACGAGGTGTCGAACCATGCCCGTGGCCCGGCCGCGCGGTCGCGGCACAACCTCGTCTACTGGCGCGGCCAGGACTATGTCGGCGCGGGTCCCGGCGCGCACGGCCGGCTGACTCTGGGCGACTCACGGACCGCCACCGTCGCCCCCGATCGCCCGGACGCCTACATCCGCGCCGTGGCTGAGCGTGGCGTGGGCTTCATCGAGCGCGAGACGCTCACCGCGACCGACGCCGCCGAGGAGCGGCTGCTCAGCGGCCTGCGGATCCTGGACGGAATCCCATTCGCCGACGTCGCGGTGCTGGGCCTGACGCCGGACCATCCGGCTGTGCGCGATTTCACGGAACTCGGCCTTCTGGCCCCCGACCCGGAGCGCCTGCGCGCCACGCCGGACGGCCGCCGCGTGCTGGACCGGCTGACCACCGAACTGGCGACCGCATAGGCGCCGCTTGCGTTTCCCCGCCAGCGCAGCCAACCCTCGCGCGCATGTCCCGAGACATCGCCCTCCCCGCCCTGAATGACGCGCCGCTGGCGCCCGGGCTCTATGTGGTGGCGACGCCGATCGGCAATCTGCGCGACATCACGCTTCGGGCGCTGGACGTGCTGGCCCAGGCCGACCTGGTCCTGGCCGAGGACACCCGGGTGACCGGCAAGCTGCTCAACGCCTACGGCCTGTCGGCGAAGCTGGAACGGCACGACGAGCACGCCGCCGAGCGGGCCCGGCCCAAGGCGCTTGCGGCCCTCGCCGAAGGCAAACGCGTGGCGCTTGTCAGCGACGCGGGGACGCCACTGATTTCCGACCCGGGCTACAGGCTGGTGCGCGAAGCCGCGGCCGAAGGCCACAAGGTGTTCCCGATCCCGGGCGCCTCGGCCCTGATCGCCGGCCTGTCGGCTGCCGGACTGCCCACCGACCGATTCCTGTTCGTGGGCTTTCCGCCGCCCAAGAGCGCTGCGCGGCGCACCTTCCTGGCGGAGTTCGCCGGGGTGCGGGCGACGCTGGTTTTCTACGAAGGCGCCTCGAGGCTGGGCGACTGTCTGGCCGACATGGCCGCCGTGCTGGGCGATCGCGAGGCCGTGGTCTGCCGCGAGATCACAAAGCTCTACGAGACCACCTATCGCGGGACGCTGGCCAGCCTGGCCGCGGATCCCGAACTGGATGCGCCGCGCGGCGAGATCGTCATCCTGGTGGCGCCCGGTCGCGAGACCGAGGCCAGCGCCGCCGACGCCGACACCGCCCTGGCGGACGCGCTGACCCGCCTGAAGCCTGCGGAGGCCGCCGCCGAGGTGGCCAAGGCGCTGGGGCTTTCCCGTCGCGACCTCTACCGCCGGGCGATGGAACTGAAGCAGGACGCGGAGCGCGAGCCGTGAACGTCCGCGTCGCCCGGGGCGCCGCCGCCCGCCGCTCGGGACGCCGGAGCGAGGTCTGGGCCGCCGCCTGGCTGATGGCCCGGGGCTACCGGATCCTCGGCTTCCGGCTGAAAACCCGCCACTGCGAGATCGACCTGCTCGCCCAGCGTGGCGACGTGCTGGCGGTGGTCGAGGTCAAGAGCCGCGCGAACATCGAGACCGCGCTCGAGGCCGTGGGGTTCGACCAGCGCGACCGTCTGCGCCGGGCCGGCGTCCAGCTGGCGGCCAACCGCCCGGGTCTGAAGCACTGCACGGTGCGGCTGGATCTGCTGGCGCTCGCGCCCGGCCGGCTTCCCCGGCATTTGCCCGATGCGTGGAAGGGCGGCTGAGGACCCATGGACCGCCACGAGGCCCACTCGATCCTCTCCGACGCCGGGGCCGCCGTGGACGGCGAGTTCCCGCTGCTGGACGCCGCCATCGCCTGCGCCGTCCACGAGGACCCTACCCGTGACGCCGAAAAGGTCCGGGAGCTTGCGGCGCTGGGCGTCGAACGTCTGTCCGAGCGCCTGAAACGCGAGAGCCCGGAGGAGGCGATCGCCGAGACCATGGCCGGCGACCTCGGCCTTTCGGGCGACCTGTACGCCGACGCCGATCCCGGCAACGCCGACATCATCAGCGTCACAGAACGCCGCCGGGGCCTGGCGGCCGCCATCGCTGTCTTCTACCTGCACGCCGCGCGCCGCTGCGGCCTGAACCTGCAGGGCGTGGACTTTCCGGGCCACTTCCTGCTGCGTATCGAGACCGAGGAGGGGCCGCTGGCCCTCGACCCCTCGGCAGAGGGCCGGGTGGTGCTGCCCTCGGAGCTGACCCGGCGCGCCCTGCACACCGGCCTGACCCCCAATGTCGCCGACCGGCTGGACAGGCTTATGGCGCCCGTGAGCGACCGCGCGGTGCTGATCCGGCTGCAGAACATCGACTACGCCCGCGCCAGCGCCGCCGCCGACTTCGACCGCGCCGAACGCGCCGCCCTGCGTCGCGCCCTGCTCGACCCCGCCGACCACCGCCCCTGGCTCGACGTCGCCGCCGCCCGCGAAGGCCAGGGCGCGCTCGCCGGCGCCCTCCAGGCCCTGCAGAAAGCCACAGCCCTCGACGGAGGCGCGGCGCTGGCGGCCAGGGCCCAGCGTGAACGTGTGAGGCTGCGGCTCAACTAGGCGGGCGGCGCGCTGGCGCTTCGGCGGCCAACCGCTTATGTCGGACGCACTCCAAACCAGGGTTAGCCGCATGTCTCTGAAGGTCGCCGTCCAGATGGACCCCATCGAGGGGATCAACATCGAGGGGGATTCGACCTTCCTGATGATGGAGACCGCCCAGGCGCGCGGGCACTCGCTGTTCGTCTACCTCACCGAGTCGCTGGCGATGGACGAGGGCCGGGTGTTCGCCCGCGGCCGCGACGTCACGGTGAAACGCGTGCAGGGCGACCATGTGCAGGCCGGCCCGGTGCGGCAGGTGGAACTGTCGGATTTCGACGTGGTCCTGATGCGCCAGGATCCGCCCTTCGACATGAAGTACATCGACGCCACCTACTTCCTGGAGGCGATCCACCCGAAGACTCTGGTGGTGAATAATCCGGCCGAGGTGCGCAGCGCGCCGGAGAAGGTGTTCGTCACCCGCTTCCCCGGCCTGCAGCCGCCGACCCTGATCACCTGGGACCGCGAGGCGATCCGCGACTTCCGCGCCCGGCACGGCGATGTGGTGCTGAAGCCGCTGAACGGCCGCGGCGGCTCGGGCGTGACCCGGCATCTCGCCGATGATCCGAATTTCGGGGCGCTGCTGGAGATCCACGCCGAGCTCGCCCACGAGCCGGTGATCGTCCAGAAGTTCCTCCCCTCGGTGACCAAGGGCGACAAGCGCATCCTTCTGGTCGACGGCGAGCCGGTCGGCGCGATCAACCGTGTGCCCGCCAAAGGCCAGATCCGCTCCAACCTGGCCGTGGGCGGCACCGCCCAGCCGGTGGAGCTGTCAGCCCGCGACCGGGAGATCTGCGCGGCCATCGGGCCGGAGCTGAAGGCGCGCGGCCTGCTGTTCGTCGGCATCGACGTGATCGGCGACTACCTGACGGAGATCAACGTCACCTCGCCCACCGGCGCGCCGTCGCTGAAGCGGTTCACCGGCATCGACGCCACCGAGGTGATGTGGCGCCGGATCGAGGCCTTGCGCGCCACGGCTTAGGCTGTTGTGGAAGAGTCGCGCAGAAGTCACGGAAACGTCTAGGTTTCCCGTCAGTTCCTTTTTTGTTCTTGATCTGACCCGCCGGGCGTGCTGGTCTTGTGGATAACTTTCGCCTGGAATCAAGGGGTTGCGGATGGCTGCGCGGGTGGTGACCCTGGCGTTCAGCGGCGTCGAGGCGGTGCGTGTCGACGTCCAGGTCCAGTTCACCAGCGGCGAGTCGAAGTTCTTCCTGGTCGGCATGGGCGACAAGGCGGTTTCGGAGAGCCGTGAGCGCGTCCGGGCCGCCTTCGTCGGCATGGGCCTGGCGCTGCCGGCCAAGCGGATCATCGCCAACCTGGCCCCCGCCGACCTGCCAAAGGAGGGCAGCCACTACGACCT
Source organism: Pseudomonadota bacterium (assembly GCA_963205005.1). GTDB lineage: Bacteria > Pseudomonadota > Alphaproteobacteria > Caulobacterales > Caulobacteraceae > Phenylobacterium. Next base: position 14,898 of record CAUJHW010000134.1, on the reverse strand, counting down.
TCCCATTGCGCTGGCGATCATGGCCGCCATGGGGATCATCCCGCCGGACGCCCTGGATGACTGGGCCGCGGTGGGCGAGCTGGCGCTGGACGGTCGGATCACCCCGGTGGCGGGCGCCCTGCCCGCCGCGGTGGCGGCCGGCGGCCTCGGCCTGGGGCTGATCTGTCCCGAGGCCTGTGGTCCCGAGGCGGCCTGGGCCGGCGAGACCCGGGTGCTCGCGGCCCCCTCGCTCATCGCCCTGGTGAACCATTTCCGCGGAACCCAGATCCTGTCACCGCCCAGCCCCGGACAGATGCTGGATGACAATCTCGTTCCCGATCTGCGCGACGTGAAGGGGCAGGAGAACGCCAAGCGGGCGCTGGAGATCGCCGCCGCGGGGGGCCACAACCTGTCGTTCATCGGCCCGCCCGGCTCCGGCAAGTCTATGATGGCCGCGCGGCTGCCCGGCCTGTTGCCCCCGCTGACGCCGGAAGAGCTCTTGCAGACCTCGATGATCCACTCGGTGGCGGGCCTGATCGCCCGGGGCCAGCTCACCCGCGCCCGGCCGTTCCGCAGTCCGCACCACTCCGCCAGCATGGCCGCGCTGACCGGCGGCGGTCTGAAGGCCAAGCCCGGCGAAGTCAGCCTGGCGCACAACGGGGTGCTGTTCCTGGACGAATTGCCAGAGTTCGGAACCCAGGCCCTCGATAGCCTGCGACAGCCGCTGGAAACCGGCGAGGTGGTGGTGGCCCGCGCGAACGCCCACGTCCGCTATCCGGCGCGCTTCCAGCTGGTGGCGGCGATGAATCCGTGCCGCTGCGGCCACGGCGGCGCCGGCCGGGGCGCTTGTGGCCGGGCGCCGCGATGCCAGACCGACTATCAGGGGCGTATCTCGGGCCCGCTGATGGACCGCATCGACCTTCAGGTCGAGGTTCCGCCGGTCACTGCGGCGGATCTGGCCCTGCCCGCGCCGACCGAGGGCACCGTAGAGGCTTCGGCCCGGGTGGCGCAGGCGCGCGGGCTTCAGATGGCGCGGGCAGCAGGCGCCGGCGGCGGTGCCCCGCTGAACGCCCAGGCCGAGGGCGACTGGCTGGAAACCATCGCCGACCTCGATCCGCCGGCCAGGGCGCTATTGTCCCGGGCGGCGGAGGCCGGCGGCCTGTCCGCGCGCGGCTGGACCCGGACCCTGCGGCTGGCGCGCACCATCGCGGACCTGGAGGGGTCGGGCGGCGTGCGCCGCGTGCACGTGGCCGAGGCGCTGATCTACCGTCGCATCGCGCCCGGAACCTCGATGGGCGCGCCGTTGCGGGCGGGGTCGGAGCTCTAGCCGCCGAAGGCGCTCTTCAGGCGGTCCAGATGCGACAGCACCGCGTTGGTCGGCTCGGTGGTCTGGCCTTCCAGGTACATCCGCTTGTCCAGATGGCGCACGCGGTCGTAGAGGCGCTCGGCGCGGTCGGCCAGACGGGTCAGGCCGGAGGGCAGGTCGTTGCGCGAGGCGGCGGCCGCAGCGCGCGACACCTCGTCGGAATTCAGACGGTAGCGTTCCTCGCAGGCGGCGGCCGGGGCCATGTCGCCCTCGCGCACGGCGCGCTGCACCAGAAGCCACGAGGCCACCTGCATCAGGCGCGTGGTCAGGCGCATGCTTTCGCCCGCGTAGGACAGGGCCGCGTCGCGCGAGAGCAGCTTGGATTCCTGCCGGCCTTCGCCGTCGAGATATCCCGCCGTCTCCTCGACCAGCTCCATTCCTTCCTGGAACGTGCGCTCAAAAAGCTCGGAGCGGGCGAAGTCCTGGATGACGTCGCCGCGCCAGTCTGGGCTCTGGGTGTCCTGCATCGTCTCGACTTTACACGGTTCTGGTTGCCGCCCGCTGAACGGAAAGCGCTTTGGTTGTCACCCTGCAACCGCCATGCCACCCCTGTTCAGGCGGGCGGCGGCGAGAACAGGGCGTCGGCGGCGGCCCGCCCGGACTTCTTCCTGTCGATCTGGGCCTTGACCCGGGCGGTCTCGGCGGCGAGCACCTCAAGGCGCTCCTCCAGTTCGGCCACGCCGTAGAGTTCAAGATCCTCGCGCACCGCCTCGATGAGGCGCTGGCCTCGGCCGACCCGGATACTCACAGGTTCTTCCATCCCGAACCCTCCTTTGCGGCCCCGCCTGTGAGGGGTATCTGAACGCGACACGCGCGGAAGCGCAAGATTCAGGAATGTCGCATGAGCCCGATCGAAGCCGAGACCATGACCGCCATCGCCATCGAGGGCGGCAAGGGGCCTGCATCGGCGCTGAGGCCGGAGCCGCTGCCGATCCCCAGGCCGGCTGACGGCCAGATCCTGATCCGGGTGCGCGCCGCCGGCGTGAACCGCCCCGACCTGCTGCAGCGGATGGGCGGCTATCCGCCGCCCCCCGGATCGCCGGCCACCATGGGTCTGGAGGTCGCCGGCGAAGTGGCCGTGGGCGGCGGGCGCTGGAAGGCCGGCGACCGCGTCTGCGCCCTGTTGGGCGGCGGCGGCTATGCCCAGTACGCAGTGTGCGACGCCCGTCACGCCCTGCCGATCCCGGGTGGCTTCAGCTTCGAGCAGGCCGCGGGCCTGCCCGAGACCGTCTTCACGGTCTTCGCCAACGTGTTCGAGCACGGCGCCCTGAAGACCGGCGAGACCCTGCTGCTGCACGGCGCCACGTCGGGCATCGGCGTGACCGCGATCCAGATGGCAAAGGCGGCCGGCGCCCGGGTGATCGCCACCGGCCGGGGCGCTGACAAGGCCGCCGCCGCCCTGGCGCTCGGGGCCGACATCTCGGTGGACACCACGGCCCAGGACTTCGCCGAGATCGCCAAGGCGGCAGGCGGCGTCGACGTGGTGCTGGACATGGTGGGCGGCGACTACACGGCGAAGAACCTGGACGCGCTGAAGACCGGCGGCCGCATCGTGTTCATCGCCAGCCTCGGTGGCGGCCAGCTGGACGTTCCGATCTTCCGCATCATGCAGAAGCGCGCGGTGATCACCGGTTCGACCCTGCGCCCCCGCGACGCGGACGAGAAGGCCCGCCTGGCCGCCGAGATCGAACGCGTCGTCTGGCCATGGATCGCCGCCGGCAAGATCAAGGCGCAGGTGGACCGGACCTTCCCGCTGGAAGACGCCGCCGGCGCGCACGCCTACCTGGAAGCCGGCGCCCACGTGGGCAAGGTCATCCTGACCGTGGGCTGACGCCGGCCGTGTGTCGGCGCTGAAAGATCATATCCGTTGACGGCCCGCGGCTGCTCCCGACACCTTTGGGCCCGGGAGAAGGCCTCGAGAGAAGCGCCTCGCCCTGACGACCCAGGGAGAGAATGCCGACATGACCTCCGTCGCAGGGCCAACCGCAGCCCCCCGCCTGGGCCTGGGCGTCAAGCTGTTCTACGCCGTGGGTGCGACGGCGACGAACCTGAAGCTGCGGGCCCTCTCGACCTTTCTGGTGATCTTCTACAACCAGGTGGTGGGCCTGCCGCCGCAGATGGTGGGTTCCATCCTTGCCATCGCGCTGATCTTCGACGCTGTGCTCGACCCGGTCCTCGGGCAGATCTCCGACAATCTCCGCTCCCGCTGGGGGCGTCGGCATCCGTTCATGCTGGCCGCCGCGCTGCCCTATGCGGTGTGCTTCTTCCTGCTGTGGAATCCACCGGCCGGCTGGAGCCAGGAGGCGCTGGGTGTCTATCTGCTGGTGCTGATCTTCGCCGTCCGGTTCTTCGACACCTTCTTCGAACTGCCGCATCAGGCGCTCGCGCCGGAACTCGCCCAGGCGTACGATGAGCGCACCAACCTGCTGGCGTTGCGACACTTCTTCCTGGTCGCCGGCGGGCTGGGGATGACGGTGCTTGCCTATCAGGTGTTCCTGAAGGAGCGACCGGACGGGACCGGCGGCGTGCTCGCCCGCGACGGCTACTTCGCCTACTCGCTGACCGGCGCGCTGATCATCTTCGGGACGATCCTGGCTTCGGTGTTCGGCACCGCCAGTCGCATTCCCTACCTGGCCGCGCCGCCGAAACGAGCCATCACCCTGAAGGGGATGGCGACCGAGGTCTTCCACACGCTCAACAACCGCTCCTTCATCTCCATGGCGCTGGCCAGCATGTTCGTGGCCGTCGCGGTCGGGGCCCGCAACGGTCTGGAGATCTACTTCGGCCTGTACTTCTGGGAGCTGCGGCAGTCTGAACTCGCCACCCTGGCCACTGTCAGCGTGATCGGCGGGTTCCTGGGTGTGTTTCTGGCGCCGATGGTCGGCCATCGGCTGGGCAAGAAGTGGGGCGCGATCACCATGTTCCTGCTGGTCATCTTCGTTCATGTGACGCCGGTGTCGCTGAGGCTCCTGGGACTGGCCCCCGCCAACGGCACGCCGGAACTGCTCTGGCTGCTGTACGGCGAGGAGATCATCAACGCGACGATGGCCGCGATCATCGCCATCCTGCTCGCCTCGCTGATCGCCGACGTCGTCGAGGACGCCGAGGTCAAGACCGGGCGCCGTTCCGAGGGCCTGCTGCTGTCCGCCAACAGTCTTATCCGCAAGGCTGTGTCGAGCGGCGGCATCCTGGCGGCGACCACCGTGCTGGCGCTCGTCGGATTCCCCGACAAGGCCGAGCGTGGCGAGGTTGCGCCCGAGGTGCTGCACAGCCTGGGCCTCGCCTACATCCCCGTGATCCTGGGGTTCTACGGCGTCGCAATCGCGCTGATCTCGGCCTACACGATCGACCGCGACAAGCACGCCGAGAACCTCGAGACGCTGCGCCTGCGCGCCAGCGAGGCCGCGGCCGCTGAAGCCGGCCCCGGGATCGGTTCGGGCGAGGTCGCGCCGGACCAGCGTTGAGGACAGCGATCTAGGTCTCGAAGATGCCCATCATCAGTGGACGGACGAACACCGACGCCGCGGCCTTGGCGCGGACATCGGGGACCAGGTAGCCCAGTTCGGCGCAGGCGTTCAGCGTCGCACTGAGCATCTGTGCGGCAATGAACGGATCCACGGGGCGGATCGACCCCTCGGCGATCCCGTCCGAGATCATCGAAGCGAAACGGTCGGAGACCCGGTTCGACTGCTCGACCATCACCTGGCGGATCTGCTCGGGCAGCGCGGTCAGCGCTGTGGTGCGCAGCAGGGGGCCGTGATCTGAGAGCTGGAACTCCGCCAGCGAGGACGCGCAGGCCGCCAGCTTGTCCCACTGGCTGCCCGGCATCTCGATCGACAGGCGCTGGGCGCGCCGCATCACCTCGAAGGTGCGCTCGAAACAGGCGACCACCAGGTCATCCTTGGCGTCGTTGTGGTGGTAGAAGCTGCCCTTGGTGACGTTGAGTTCGGCCGAGATCTTGTCCACCGAGGCGCCGCGATAGCCACGCAGGTTGATCAGGCGCGTGGCGGCCAGCAGGAAGGTCTCCCGCGCCCGCTCCGGACCGTCGCGGGCCGCCAGCTTCTCCATGGGGAAGGCCGTGGGCGACCAGGCCGCCCCCGCCGTCGCCACGCCGTTCAGGAAGATGTCGACCATGCGGTCGCGGATCCGCGGGTAGTCCTCGGGCTCGAACTTCGACAGCCAGGCTCCGCCCCAGAACACCTGTTCCAGCAGCATGCGCGTGCGCGCCGTGCGCCGGCCCCGGGACATCCACGATAGCTCCGGATGGTCGAAGATCTGCCGCGCCTTGCGGAACAGCCGGGCGTAGGCCTGGGCTACTTCCTCACGCCGCGGCGAGCTCAGCGCCCGCAGTTCGGAGATGATCGGCAGCGGCGGCGCCTTGCCGGTCTCGGTCGCCTTCAGGGTGTCCAGGTACAGGGTGAAGAACGCGTGCAGCCGTTCGGCGGGGGTGGCCGCGCGGACGGCCGCCTCGGCCAGGTCGTGCAGCGTCTCGATCCCGCGTGTGATGCAGGCGGCCGCGAGGTCATCCTTGCGCTTGAAGTAGTAGGTGACGCTGGTGGTCGAGAGATCGACCGCCGCGGCAGTGTCGCCAAGCGTCAACCCTTTGATTCCCTTGCGATTCAGGATTCGTGTCGCAGCGTCCAGTATGGCCTCGCGCTTGCGTTCGAACCGGTCCGTGGACTTCGCCACGGCGCTACGAGGGGCCATCTGTCGCGTATTTCCCAAGTGAAGCATTGTTTTGCCCCGGAATCCCGCGTTCCGCCAAGGGGTAACGCCACGTCAGGTGGCATTTCAGGCATCGGAAAACCCGAAGGGCGCGCTCGTCCGGCGGATGTCGTCGGGCAGGATCTGGCGGCCGATCGGCGGGGCGGAACGCGCCGTGCATTCGGTGCGATGGCAGAGACGGCAGGTGACCCCGATCGGCGTGGCGCTGTCCGGTCCCAGCGCAGGCTGGGCCTGGGTGTAGATCAGCCGTCCCGCGTGTTCGGCCGAGCAGCCGAGCGCGATCGCCCGCTCCACGCGGGTGGTCCCGAAGGCGCCGCCGCCGGCGGTCACCGTGCGGGCGATGGAGAAGAACCTCTGGCCGTCCGGCAGCTCCAGCCACTGGGTAATGATCTGGCGCGGCGTGCTGAAGGCCTGGTGCACGCTCCACAACGGACAACCACCGCCATGTCGGGCAAAGGGGAAGCCCGCGCCGTCCAGCCGCTTGGAGACGTTACCCGCCGGATCCACGCGGATGAAGAAGAACGGCACCCGCTCCTGACCTGGCTTCTGCAGGGTGGTGAGCCGGTGGGCGATCTGCTCGAAGCTGGCCCCGAACTGACGGGCCAGGGCTTCCAGGTCGTAGCGACGCGCTTCCACCGCGCGGGCAAAGGCGCTGTAGGGCATCAGGATCGCCGCGGCGGCATAGCTGGCCAGGGCGCGTCGGGTGAGGCGCTCGCCGCTGTCGCTGGCGAAACTGCCTTCGGCGGTCACGGCGTCGATGTCGCCGCGCATCTCCAGGTAGGCCAGCTGGAGGGCCAGCTGGAAGAGCTGGCTGGCGTTGTCGAGGCCATCGTCGAGCAGCACCTCCTTGCGGTGGCGGTCCAGCCGGCGGATCGAACCGACCATGACGCTGGACGGCAGGCGGCGGACCCGCAGGTTGTGCCGGGCCTTCAGATAGCCGGCCAGGCTGTCGTGACCCGCCACGGCCTGGGCCAGCCGCTCGGCGGCGTCATCCAGGCTGGGAAAGCTGTTGCGGCGCGCCTCCAGGAACCGGCGGGACTCGGCCACCGGATCGGCGGCGTCCGGCCCGGCATCGCCCCCGGCCCGGGACTCCGCCCCGCGATCAGCCAGGGCGAGCTGTTCCTCGCGATAGGCCGTGTAGAGCCTGAGCAGGGCCTCGGTGATGCCCGGGAAGTTGGTGGTGACGTCGGCGGTCTCGAGGGACGGCAGATCCAGGTCCGCGAACATCGGGTCCTTGAGCACCGCCTGCAGCCGGGCGGTGTCGTCGGCCCCGCCCCCCGCTGCGAGAGCGGCCATGTCCAGCTTGTAGGTCTGGGCCAGACGCAGCAGCATCTCGGCGCTCAGGGGGCGGTGGTTGCGCTCCAGCAGCGCCACATAGGAGGCCGAGACCTCCAGGTCGGCGGCCATGTCAGACTGGGTCAGCCCCAGGTCTCGGCGAAGCCGGCGCAGGCTGGGCCCCACGTAGAGGCGGCGATCGGCGACCATGACCGGCTCCTGTAAAGTGCGATCCTTACAACATTACACGAACAATCTGTAAAGTTTGACAGCTAGACCGCGCGAAGCCTTCCGCGCCAAGGGGTCCGCGCTGTACGCCGCCCGGCAACACACCGGATTTTCCAGTCGGGAGAGGCAAATGGCCTACCAGGACCACATCATCGAGATGAGCCAGCTCATCAAGAGCAAGAACGGCACGTGGGACGGCATCAATGCCGAGTCCGTGGCTCGCATGCGTCTTCAGAACCGCTTCAAGACCGGCCTCGAGATCGCCAAGTACACCGCCGGCATCATGCGCGCCGACATGGCCGCCTACGACGCCGACCCGGCCAACTACACCCAGAGCCTCGGCTGCTGGCACGGCTTCGTCGCCCAGCAGAAGCTGATCTCGATCAAGAAGCACTTCGGCACCACCAAGCAGCGCTACATCTACCTGTCGGGCTGGATGGTCGCCGCGCTCCGCTCCGACTTCGGTCCGCTGCCGGACCAGTCGATGCACGAGAAGACCTCGGTGCCGGCGCTGATCGAAGAGATCTACACCTTCCTCAAGCAGGCCGACGCCCGCGAGCTGGGCATGATGTTCCGCGACCTCGACGCCGCCCGTGAGGCTGGCGACAAGGCCAAGGAACAGAAGCTGGTCGACGCGATCGACAACTACGAGACCCACGTCGTTCCGATCATCGCCGACATCGACGCCGGCTTCGGCAACGCGGAAGCCACCTACCTGCTGGCCAAGAAGATGATCGAGGCGGGCGCCTGCGCCCTGCAGATCGAGAACCAAGTCTCCGACGAGAAGCAGTGCGGCCACCAGGACGGCAAGGTCACCGTGCCGCACGAGGACTTCCTCGCGAAGGTCCGCGCCTGCCGCTACGCCTTCCTCGAGATGGGCGTCGACAACGGCATCATCGTCACCCGCACCGACAGCCTCGGCGCCGGCCTGACCAAGCAGATCGCCGTCAGCCATGAGCCGGGCGACATCGGCGACCAGTACAACAGCTTCCTCGACTGCGAAGAGATCGCCCCGTCGGACATGAAGAACGGCGACGTGGTGCTGAACCGTGGCGGCAAGCTCCTGCGCCCCAAGCGCCTGCCGTCCAACCTGTTCCAGTTCCGCGAAGGCACCGGCGAGGACCGTTGCGTTCTCGACAGCATCACCTCGCTGCAGAACGGCGCCGACCTGCTGTGGATCGAGACGGAAAAGCCGCACATCGCCCAGATCGCGGGCATGGTCGACCGCATCCGCGAAGTGATCCCGAACGCCAAGCTGGCCTACAACAACAGCCCGTCGTTCAACTGGACGCTCAACTTCCGCCAACAGGTCTATGACGCCTGGAAAGCGGCCGGCAAGGACGTCTCCGCCTACAGCCGCGACGGCCTGATGAGCATCGACTACGACGCCACCGAACTGGCGGCCGAGGCCGACGAACGCATCCGCACCTTCCAGGCGGACAGCGCCAAGCGGGCCGGCATCTTCCACCACCTGATCACCCTGCCGACCTACCACACGGCCGCGCTGTCGACCGACAACCTGGCCAAGGAGTACTTCGGCAGCCAGGGCATGCTCGGCTACGTCAAGGGCGTGCAGCGTCAGGAAATCCGCCAGGGCATCGCCTGCGTGAAGCACCAGAACATGTCGGGCTCGGACATCGGCGACGACCACAAGGAATACTTCGCCGGCGAAGCCGCCTTGAAGGCCGGCGGCGTCCACAACACGATGGGCCAGTTCGCCTAGGACAACCGCTTGAGGCCCCTTCTCCCCCTGCGGGAGAGGGTGGCCCCGTGAAACGGGGTCGGATGAGGGGTCGCATCGACCTCACATCCGACTTCGCCACTTTCGAACCAGATGACGGCGCGACCCCTCATCCGTCAGCTGCGCTGACACCTTCTCCCGCAAGGGGAGAAGGTCCCTGTGTTGAGAGCCCTCATGAACGTTTCCCCGACCGTCACCGTCGACGACCTGCTGCACGCCTTTGTCGAACAGGAACTGCTGCCCGGGACGGGCGTGGCGCCTGCGGCCTTCTGGTCGGCGCTGGACGCCGTCCTGGCTGATTTCACCCCGCGCAACGCCGCCCTGCTGGCGCGCCGCGATGACCTTCAGGCGCAGATCGACGCCTGGTGGCAGGCGCGCCGGGGCAAGGCCTTCGATGTCGCCGAGGAAACGGCCTTCCTGACGCAGATCGGCTATCTGCTGCCCGAACCTGCCGACTTCATCATCAGCACCGGCGCCGTCGACCCCGAGATCGCCCAGGTGGCGGGTCCTCAGCTGGTGGTGCCGGTTTCCAACGGCCGCTACGCCCTGAACGCGGCCAACGCGCGGTGGGGCAGCCTCTACGACGCCCTCTACGGCACCGACGCGCTGGAGCCACCGACCGGGGGCAAGGGCTATGACCCCGTCCGCGGCGGCAAGGTGATCGCATATGCCCGCAAGCTGCTGGACCGGGTCGCGCCGCTGGCGTCCGGTTCGCACGCCGACGCCATCGGCTATGCGGTGGCGAACGGCACGCTGGTCGTCCGGCTGGCCGCCGGCGAGACCGGCCTGGCCGACCCCGCCCAGTTCGGCGGCTGGCGCGGCGCGGCGGACGCCCCCGAAGGTGTCCTGCTCAGGCACAACGGCCTGCATCTGGAGATCCAGGTCGACCGGGCCAGCAACATCGGCAAGGACGATCCGGCCGGGGTCGCCGACGTGCTGGTCGAGGCGGCGCTGACCGCGATCCAGGACTGCGAAGACTCCGTCGCCGCCGTCGATGCCGAGGACAAGACCGGCGTGTACCGCAACTGGCTGGGCCTGATGCGCGGCGACCTCACCGCCAGCTTCGCCAAGGGTGGGAAGACCGAGATCCGCCGCCTCGACGAAGACCGGGTCTATCAGACCGCATCCGGCCCGCTGACGCTCAAGGGCCGCAGCCTGATGCTGGTTCGCAACGTCGGCCACCACATGCTGACCGACATGGTCACCGTCGATGGCCAGCCGGCCTATGAGTCCGCCGTCGATGCGCTGATCACCGTGACCGCCGCCCTGCATGACCTGAAGGGCGCGCGCAGGAACAGCCCGGCGGGTTCCGTCTACGTCGTGAAGCCGAAGATGCACGGGCCGGACGAGGTGGCGCTGGCCGTCAGACTGTTCGACCTGGTCGAGGACCAGCTCGGCCTGCCGCGCAACACGGTGAAGCTGGGCATCATGGACGAGGAGCGCCGCACCAGCGCCAACCTCAAGACCTGCATCTTCGCGGCCCGCGACCGGGTGGTGTTCATCAACACCGGCTTCCTCGACCGCACCGGCGATGAGATCCACACCGCCATGGAAGCGGGCCCGGTGATGCGCAAGGACGCCATCAAGGCCGAGCCCTGGCTGCCGGCCTACGAGAAGCGCAACGTCGAGATCGGCCTGGCCGCCGGCTTCCCCGGCCGCGCCCAGATCGGCAAGGGCATGTGGGCCGCGCCCGACATGATGAAGGACATGCTCAACGCCAAGGTCGGCCATCCGAAGGCGGGCGCGAACACCGCCTGGGTGCCTTCACCGACCGCGGCCGTGCTGCATGCGCTGCACTATCACGAGGTCGACGTCCCGGCCCTGCAGGCGACCATGGCCGCGGCAGGCGCCACCACCGGCACGGACGAACTGCTGACCCCGCCGCTGGCGCGCTCCAACTGGAGCCCGGCCGACGTCCAGCAGGAACTGGACAACAACGCCCAGGGCATCCTGGGTTACGTGGTCCGCTGGATCGACCAGGGCGTCGGCTGTTCCAAGGTGCCGGACATCCACGATGTGGGGCTGATGGAAGACCGCGCCACCCTGCGGATCTCCAGCCAGCACATCGCCAACTGGCTGCGCCACGGGGTCTGCTCCGAGGATCAGGTGCGCGAGACCATGGCCCGCATGGCGAAGGTGGTGGACGGCCAGAACGCCGACGATCCGCTGTACACGCCGATGGCCGGCAATCCGGACAGCATCGCCTACCAGGCCGCGCTGGAACTGGTGTTCGAGGGACGCGCGCAACCGAACGGCTACACTGAACACGTGCTGACCCGGCGTCGGCGCCAGAGGAAGGCCCAGATCGCCGGAGCCTGAGGCCTCAGTTGATCTGTCCGGGCGGCACGGCGCCCTCGGACAGGCCGGCGAGGCATTCGATGATCCGGTCCCACTCGGCGAGGCCCTCGGCGTCGCCCATGGCGGCGTACTCTGCCGCCCGCAGTACGGCGATGATCTCGGCGTCATCGCCGTACTGGCCCATCAGGGCCATCGCCGCGTCCAGCACCCGCCGGTTGGGAGCCGCCACGACCTAGGCCGCGGGGGCGGAGACGCCCTCGATCCGGGCGTAGGCCGAGTGGTTGTGGATGGACTCGAAGTTCTCCGAGGCCACCTGATAGCGCAGCACCCGCGGGTCGGCGCAGAGCTCGGCGGCCACGTCGCGGACCAGATCCTCGACGAACTTCGGGTTCTCGTAGGCCCGCTCGGTGACGTACTTCTCGTCCGCCCGCTTCAACAGGCCCCACAGTTCGCAGGAGGCGGCGGCCTCGGCGATGCGGATCAGTTCGTCAGGCATCATCAGCGCGCCGGGCGCCAGCGTCACGGCGATGGTCACGTGGGAGCGCTGGTTGTGGGCGCCATAGCGCGAGATCGTCTTCGAGCAGGGGCACAGGCTGGTGACCGGCGTCGTCACCTCCAGCTCGATGCGCGCCTCGCCGTCGACCTGCTCGGCGCGCAGCGACATGTCGTAGTCCATCAGGCTTTCAATCCCGGAGACCGGCGCCGACTTGCGCAGGAACACCGGCATGCGGAACGACAGGAAGCCGCCGTCCGACTCCAGCCGGGCGAGCATCGCGCGCAGCACCAGCGACAGGCTTGAGGTATCGAGGGGGGCGTCGAGGCCGTTCAGGATCTCGACGAACCGCGACATGTGTGTGCCCTTCTGGTCGGCCGGCAGGCTGACGTACATCTCCACCTGGGCGATGGACGCGTGGACGCCCTGCCCGGTCTGTACCGTTACCGGATGGGTCACCCCGCGGATGCCGACACGCTGGATTGCATGGCCGCGCACGTCACGCGTCGCCTGGACGTCCGGAAGGTCTGTGGGCGTGAACGCGTTCATCGACAGCTCCATTGCAGGATTTATGTTGAACAAGAGGTCGAATGTGTGCGACTTTGTCTAGGACAAAAATGCGTTTGCCGAAAGATTCTCCCATCAACAACCTCCCAGCCCACGACCCTGTCTCGATCGGTGAGGCCGAGCGGCGCAGTGGCGTGCCCAAGGACACGCTTCGGGTTTGGGAAAGGCGATATGGCTTTCCGACGCCCGTTCGTGACGCCTCGGGCGATCGTCTCTACCCGCAGGATCAGGTCGAAAAGCTGCGCATTATCAGAATGCTGCTCGACGCCGGCGGCCGACCCTCGACGCTGGTCAGCCAGGATCTGACGGCCCTCGAAGCTCAGCTTTCGCGAGCCGGCCCGGTGGCCGGGCGGCGATCGGCCTGGGCGAACGAGGCCCTGGATCTTCTGAAGGCCCGCGACATCGACGGCCTGCACGGCCTGTTCGTCGGCGCACTCTACGCCCACGGGCTGGAACGTTTTGTCGTAGACAATGTGGCGCCGCTCACCCAGGCGGTGGGTGAGGCCTGGGTCGCTGAACGCCTTGAGGTGTTCGAGGAGCACCTGTTCACCGAGCTGATGGTCCGCGTCCTGCGCGGCGCGCTGGAGCGGGTGTCGCAGACCAGCCGTGAGGGGCCGCGTGTCCTGCTGACAACCCTGCCCGGCGAGCCCCATGCGCTGGGTCTGCTGATGGCCGAATGCCTCATGGCCCTCGCGGGCGCCCGCTGCGTGCCGCTCGGGACAGAGACCCCCACCGACGACGTGGCGCGCGCGGCGCGCGCCCATGGCGCCGACGTGGTGGCGCTGTCGTTCTCATCGATGTTCGGCGCCACCCCCGCGCAGCGCGAACTGCGCCGCCTGAGGAGCGCCCTGCCCGAGACCACCGAGATCTGGGCGGGTGGCGCCTGTCCCGGTCTTCCCGGCTTCGTGCTCCCGGGGCTGCGCAACCTGCCGCAGCTCGCCGGGGTCGCCGACGCCGTCGCGGCCTGGTCGGAACGCCGCGCCACTTCCCTTTCCGCCTGATCCTGGAGTCAACCATGGCCTCGACGAAGATCGGCGCGCTGGTCGCCGGCGTGCTCAGCGCGACCTTCACCCCGGAACTGGCGCGCGCCGCGACCGAACAGCCGCATTACACCGTGCTGCACAGGGAGGGGGCGCTGGAGTTGCGGCGCTATGCCCCGCGCCTCGCCGCCGAGACGGTCGTGCGCGGCGACGAGGTTTCGGCCCGCAACAAGGGCTTTCAGGCCATCGCCGGCTACATCTTCGGCGGCAACCGGTCGAAGACCCCGATCGCCATGACCGCCCCTGTCGCCCAGGCAAAGGCGGAGAAGATCGCCATGACCGCGCCGGTGGCGCAGGCGCCGGCCGCCGACGGAAGCTGGCGGGTGCAGTTCTTCATGCCCGCGAAGTACACGCGCGAAACCCTGCCGACGCCGAACAATCCCGACGTCCGCATTGTCGAACTGCCAGGCGAGCAGTACGCGGTCCTGCGCTTCTCGGGCCTCGCCGGTCGCGGCGCCGTCGCGGCGCGCACGAAAGAGCTCAGCGCCCGGGCCGCGGAGATGGGCTGGAAGGTGACGGGTGCGCCGGTGGTCTGGTTCTACGACCCGCCGTGGACCCTGCCGCCCATGCGCCGCAACGAAGTCGCCGTGCCCGTGGCGGCGAGCTAGCCGCCCGCAACGTCATCCGTCATCCGTCATCCGTCATCCGTCATCCGTCATCCGTCATCCGTCATCCGTCATCCCGGACCGGCCTGTCGGCCGGCCGGGATGACGGAGCTATTTCTTTACCCAGCCGCCGCCGTTGGGCTTGTAGAATTCGCCCGGCTTCAGCTTGGCCTGGACGACCTGGGTGTAGGCCGAGGCGCCGGCCACCTCGACCGAGACGCCGTTCTTCGCGGCGGCCTGGCGGTAGAGCGCGGCGCGGCCTTCGTTGATCTCCCCGACCGCCGCCTTGAGGGCCGGATCAGAGGAGGGCTTGACCCAGCCGAGGAAGCCATCGGCCTGCTCGCCGACGATGCCGGCGGTCTTGGCGGCGTCCACGGCGGACTTGGCGTCCATCGCCTGGGCGGCGGCGGGGGTCACGGCCAGCGCGGCCATCACGGCGGCGCCGACGTTGAAGAAATCACGTCCCTGCATGGTCATGTCTCCTCAGAACAGGTTCGGGTTTTTCTGGATCAAGGCCTTCACGTCCTCGTCCAGCTGCAGCCGGACGTTGGCGTCCAGCTTGGCGTAGATGGTGATCGGCG
>CAUJHW010000133.1 GCA_963205005.1 Pseudomonadota bacterium | reverse complement strand
CGCCTTCGCCTCCGGCGGCTCGGTCGGCTACGACCACAAGGCCATGGGCATCACCGCCCGCGGCGCCTGGGAAGCGGTCAAGCGCCACTTCCGCGAGATGGGCAAGGACATCCAGTCCGAGCCGTTCACGGTGATCGGCTGCGGCGACATGTCGGGTGACGTGTTCGGCAACGGCATGCTGCTGTCGCGGCAGATCCGCCTGCAGGCCGCCTTCGACCACCGCCACATCTTCCTCGATCCCAGTCCCGATCCCGAGAAGAGCTTCATCGAGCGCGAGCGGATGTTCGCCCTGCCGCGCTCCTCCTGGGACGACTACGACCGCCGGAAGATCTCGAAGGGCGGCGGCGTCTTCGCGCGCAGCCTGAAGACCGTCCCGTTGACGCCGGAGGTCCGCGCCTTCCTGGGAACCGACGCCGAGACCCTGTCACCGGTCGAGGTGATCAACCTGATCCTCAAGGCGCCCGCCGAGCTGCTCTATCTCGGCGGTATCGGCACCTATGTGAAAGCCCGCCACGAGACCCACATGGACGCCGGCGACAAGGCCAACGACGCTGTCCGGGTCAACGGCGCCGACCTCAGGGTCAAGGTGGTGGGCGAGGGGGCCAACCTCGGCCTCACCCAGGCCGGCCGCATCGAGTTCGCCGAAGCCGGCGGCCGGGTCGAGACCGACGCCATCGACAATTCGGCCGGCGTCGACTCGTCCGACCACGAGGTGAACATCAAGATCACCACCGGCATCCTCGAACGCCAGGGCAAGCTCACCCGCGCCCAGCGCAACAGGCTGCTGCCGACCATGACTGGCGACGTTGCGGCGCTGGTCCTGGCGCACAACTACGACCAGACGCTCGCCCTCTCCCTGCTGGAAATGGACTCGGTGCGCGAGCTGGAACCGCATGCCCGCTTCATGGCCGACCTGGAGCACGCCGGCCGGCTGGACCGCGCCGTCGAGGGCCTGCCCGACGCGCTCGTGATCGCCGAGCGGCTAAAGGCGGGCAAGGGGCTGTCCCGGCCCGAGCTGGCCGTGCTGCTTGCCTATGGCAAGCTGGAGTTCAAACGCGAGATCGTCGCCAGCCGCGTGCCCGAAGATCCGTACTTCGAGGCGCGGCTCGAGGCCTACTTCCCCAGGGGGCTGCGCAAGTACAGGGACGCCATCCGCGCCCACCGCCTGCGGCCGGACATCATCGCCACCGTCATCGCCAACGACATGATCAACCGCTGCGGGCCCTCGTTCCCCAGCCGGACCATGACCTCGGCCAACGTCGACGTGACCGCCCTGGTCACCGGCTACGAGGCGGCCAAGCAGGCGCTGGATTTCGAGGACCTGTGGGCCCGCGTCGCGGCGATGGACCTGAAGGTTCCGGCCGCCGGCCAGATGGCCCTGTTCCGCAGGCTCTCGGCCGCCCTGCGCGGGGCCACCTTCTGGCTCGCCCGCCGGGCCAGCCGCGAGGGGCTGGACATCGCCGGGCTGACGGCCCGCTACGCGCCCGGCTTCCGCAGCCTGCACGCCCTGATGCCCGAAGTCCTGTCGCCGGCCGAGGCGCGCTCGGTGACCCTGCAGGTGGCCCAGATGACCGAGCGGGGCGCGCCGGCCGAGGCGGCCATGGCGGTCGCCGTGCTGGGCCCGCTGACCAACGCCGCCGACCTGGTCGACCTGGCGGAGGCGTCCAGCTGGCCTCTGCCCAACGTGGCCCGGCTGTACTACGCCACCGACGCCGCCTTCGGGTTCGACCGGCTGCGTGCGGCGGCGGGCGACTTCCGGGCCGGCGACATCTTCGAGCGCACGGCGCTGCGCCGCCTGATCGAGGACCTGCTGGCCGAGCAGGCCCAGCTGACGCGGGCGATCATGGCCCATGCCGGCGGCGCCCAGGCGGGCGAGGATGCGGCGCGCGCCCGGGATGCGGTCGGCGCCTGGTCGGCCCTGCGACCGGACCACAGCCGCGCCGCCACCCGGGCCATTGAGGAGATCGAGGCCGGCGGCGGCGGCTGGACCTTCGCAAAGCTCACCATCGCCAACGCCGCCCTGCGCGAGCTGGCGGCCGAAGCACAGGGCGGACGCAGGCGCCGGGGCTGAGCCCGGCCCCGCCGCCTTGCGTTTGCGCCAGATCAAGGACGGCCCCGCCGGCCCGCGCCAGCGTCCGCGTTTTGCAGGACGCGCCCGACCGCATGAGCAAGCCGACGCCCGCCCCGACCGCCGAACGACGCAATCATCCGCCGCTCCCCGCCGGCAAGCGGGTGAAGGATGGCGACGTCGCCCAGGTGCTCACCCCTGACGGCGTACGCCGCCACACGGTGGGCCAGGCGATCGAGGCGGCCCGGGAGTCCGAGCTCGCCGCCCTGCACGCCATCGAGGCCGCGGAGGGCGATGGACCCTCCGTCGCCGCGATCCTCGAGGGCGATGCGCCCGACGATGCCGTCAAGTTGCGCGCCGCCCTCGACGCACCCGCCCCGCGCGCGCCGCGCCGCACCCGCGACGACCTGGCCGACGACTGGCGCACCGGGGGCTATCCCTATCGCTACAAGATGCTCCGCCGCGACTATGAGGAGCAGAAGTTCATCCTGCAGACCGAGCTGCTCAAGCTCCAGGCCTGGGTGAAGGACTCCCGCCAGCGGGTGATCATCCTCTTCGAGGGCCGCGACGCCGCCGGCAAGGGCGGGGCGATCAAGCGCTTCATGGAGCACCTCAACCCCCGCGGCGCCCGCGTGGTCGCCCTGGAGAAGCCCAGCGAGGTCGAGCGCGGCCAGTGGTACTTCCAGCGCTACGTCCAGCACCTGCCCACGGCGGGCGAGATCGCGATGTTCGACCGCAGCTGGTACAACCGCGCCGGCGTCGAGCGGGTGATGGGCTTCTGCACCGACGCCGAGTACCAGGAGTTCCTGCGCCAGGCGCCGGAGTTCGAGCGCAATCTGGTCCGCAGCGGCATCCACCTGATCAAGTTCTGGTTCTCGGTCAGCCAGGACGAGCAGCGCCGCCGCTTCAAGGAGCGCCAGGTCCATCCGCTCAAGCAGTGGAAGCTGTCGCCGGTCGACCTGGCCTCACTGGACAAGTGGGCCGACTACACCCGCGCCAAGGAGGCGATGTTCTTCCACACCGACACCGCCGACTCGCCCTGGTCGGTGGTGAAGTCCGATGACAAGAAGCGCGCCCGCCTCAACGCCATGCGCTACGTGCTGCACTCGCTGCCCTATGCGGGCAAGGACGTGGACCGCATCGGCGCCGTCGACGACCTGCTGGTCGGCCGGGCCAACATCGTCCACGAACGCGGCGAGCACGACCTGACCGCCGGCCGCTACCTCTAGCCGCCGGCGCCGGTCCGCCGCCTACTTGTCGGCGACGGGCTGCTGCTGCGGCGGGGGACGGCGGCGCGGGCCGCCCTGCATCATCTTCAGGATCGGCTCGAACTCCTTGGCGTCGATCCCGCCGTCCTTGTTGGCGTCAGCCAGCGCGAAGCGCGGCCGGATCGCATCGCCCAGCCCGCCCTTCAGCTCGTCGATCTGGACCTTGCTGTCGATGTTGGAGTCCATCATCCCCATCAGCCGGGTCTTCATCATGTCGTCGTCGTAGGTGGTCTGCTTCTCGGCCGTTTCGTCGATCCAGCGATAGCGCAGCTGGGTGAAGAACATCTCCTCGAACGACTGGTCGCCCCACACCACTTCCTTGCTGGGATCGGGGTTGGCCGGGTTCCGCTTGGAGTTGTCGTAGATGTAGCTGGCGATCAGCTTCGAGCCGGCCGGCACCTTGATGGGCTCGGCGAACTCGTACATCCGCTGCCAGTTGAAGTCATAGCGCGGCACGTTCAGCAGCTGCTTCTCGGTCCCGTCCGGATAGCGGATCCTCAGGTCCGAATAGGTGCCCCGGTAGTGGGCGTGCACCACCGCCGAGTACAGCAGCGCCTCGTGCGGGAAGTCGAGATAGGCCACTTCCCTGTGCGACTCGGCGTTCGGCGGGATCTTGATGAACGCGTTGACGATGGTGTTCTCGCGCATCATCAGGTCCGGCTTCTCGCCGTCCTTGTAGAAGTACAGCCCGATCTGCTGGGTCGAGAGCACCTCCTTGCCGAACGGCGTGTAGTGCATCTGGTAGCCGATGGCGCCGCCGCCGGGGATGTAGGTGCCGATGCCCTTGGGCTGGACGATGCTCTCCATGCCGACGGTATAGCCGCCGACGCTGCCACCCCAGTTGGCCATGCCGCCCAGGCGGTCCTGGCCCGGCGGGATGTAGCCCGACAGGATGTGGTGCACGGCCTGGCGCTGGACCACCTTGGCGGTCGAGGCCTTCAGCCAGCGGCCTTCCTTCAGCGGGTTGTCCATCACCGG
>CAUJHW010000132.1 GCA_963205005.1 Pseudomonadota bacterium | reverse complement strand
TCCTGCACAGTTTCAGCGATGATGCCGAAAAAGGTGGCGAACACATCGGGCGGCACATCGTACCCGGCGTGGGTCACCACCTCGGTCTGGACCAGGTGGTCGGCGAACTGGCGGGCCCGGACGAAGTCGAGGATCGCCTCGAAAGTCCGCATCAGCATCTCGCCCTTGATGGTGTGGTGCGCATCGCGCCAGAACAACGCCTGCATGTCCGGCTGGCGGTCGAAGAGGCGCGCATAGACAATTGGCGTCAGGTCCCCGCCCCGCGCAGCGGCGATCTCACGACTCTTCTCGATCGCCTCGGCGTCGGACGGATCGGTCACGAGCGCCCCGTCAGTTCCGATAGGGAATGACCACAGGCAGGCTCTCATAGCCATGCACGAAGGCCGACCAGTTCAGGACGGGATCGCCGACGACCTTGATCTCTGGGAAGCGCTTGAGGATCTCTTCCCAGATGATGGTCAGCTGCAGCTCGGCCACGCGGTTGCCGACGCACCGGTGAATGCCAAAGCCGAAAGACATATGCTGGCGGGGCCGTTCGCGATCGATGATGAACGCATTGGGATTCTCGACCATCTCTTCGTCGCGGTTGCCCGAGATGTACCACATGACCACCCGCTCACCCTTCTTGATGGTCTTGCCGCCCAGTTCGACGTCGCGCGTCGCCACCCGGCTCATGTGGGCGAGCGGGGTCTGCCAGCGGATGGTTTCGGAGATCATCGGCAGGATCAGGTCCGGGTTGGCGCGCAGTTTGGCGTACTGATCGAGGTTCTTGTTGAGCGCAAAGACGCTGCCCGAGATGGTGTTGCGGGTGGTGTCGTTGCCGCCGATGAGCAGCAGGATGACGTTGCCCTGGTAAGCGTCCATGGGCATGTCTCGCGTCGCCGGATTGTGCGCCAGCATCGAGATCAGGTCGTTGCCGGGCTCGGCGTTCACCCGCTGGTTCCACAGGTCCTGGAACGCGCCGAAGCACTCAAAGATCGCCGCTCCCTTGTGCTCCCAGCTTTCCACCGGACCGTGGCCCGGCATGTTCGTGATCATGTCCGACCACCACGTAAGCTTGCGGCGCTGCTCGAACGGGAAGTCGAACAGGGTGGCCAGCGTCATGGCCGTCAGTTCCTTGGACACCAGATCGACCCAGTCGAACTCCTTGCCGATGGGCAGGCTGTCGAGGATCTGGCCGGCGCGCTCGCGTACCTGCGGCGACATGGCGTGCAGGTTGCTGGGCGCCAGCGTCGGACTGACGGCCTTGCGGCCCTGACTATGTTCGGGCTCGTCCATGGTGATAAAGCCGGCCGCGCCGCGGCGGCGCTTGCCCATGATCTTCTCCTGCTCGATCTGGGCCTCAAGGTTGGGAAGGCTGATGCCTTCGGCGGAGGAGAAGGTCTCATGGTCGGTGTCGACCGCCATGATGTCGTTCCACTTGGTTACCGACCAGTAGGGGCCGTATTCGCTCTCGGGGGTGAAGTGGACGGGATCTTCACGCCGAAGGCGCTCGAACACCGGCCAGATGGTATCGTTGTAGAAGCGGTCCACCCGGGCGGGATTCAGCGCCTCCAGGGGCGTCGCAGCGACTTCGGCCGCCGCGTCAACGGCTGAGACTTTTACGGCGATATTCATGGCTGGCTCTCCCAGTTCGAGTGTCGCTGTTTGCCAGCCTCTCGGAGCGTGTCGACCGTGCGGACAGCGCTGGGCAGGTTGATCGCAAGGCGTGATTATGTCAACACGCATTGACTTAGGTTCGACCCGCAGACTTGATCGTTAGTCCAAGCTCTGCAATCTCTGCGCCCATGAGTGACGCAACCGCCCTCGCCCGTGCGCCGGCCGAACCGCGCAAACGTGATGCGGAGGCCACGCGTGCGGCCATCCTGGACGCTGCTAAGGGACATTTCGCGCGCCTGGGCTACGACTGCGCGGTGCTGCGTGACATCGCCCAGGACGCCGGTGTTGATGTCGCGCTAGTCAAACGCTATTTCGGCGGCAAGGAAGCCTTGTTTGTGGAGGCGCTGAAGGCCTCGTTTGTGGCGGATGGTATGCGCGCGTGGGATCGTGCGACCTTCGCCCAAGAGATCGCGATCACGCTGGCGGACAGCCCTCACGTCGACGAGGAGCGAACCCACCGGTTCCAGTTTCTGCTTCGCGCCGCCACATCGCCTACGACGGCGCCGCTCCTGAACGTCCTCATTCAAGACCGTTTTCTTGAGCCGATCCGCGTCTGGCTTGGCGGGGCCGACGCCGACGCGCGCGCGCGGGTGTTTGCCGCGAGCTACATCGGATTTCTGGTCGAGCGGCTGGTCCGAGGCGAGGCGCTTGAGGGCCGTGAGCGTAGGGTCTTCATCGACCGGGTGAGCGCCATCTTCGCAGGGTTGATGACGGTTTCCGACGGACCGCCATAGAGGCCTTCCCGATCAAATGGGGAAGGCCCGAAATCAGAAGACGTAGAACCCGTTTGTTCCGGTTGTAACTCTCCATTCCAAGGGGATGGGTGCTAATGTTGGCTCTCCGGCATTTGCACAATCAGCCCGTCGAGCGCATCGCTGACCTTGATCTGACAGGCAAGCCGGCTGTTGGGTTTGACGCCCTCGGCGAAGTCCAGCATCGATACCTCCATGGTCGAGCGCTCGCCGGTCTTATCCCGCCAGGCCTCGTCAACATAGACATGGCACGTGGCGCAGGCGCAGGCGCCGCCGCAGTCTGCGTCGATGCCCGGGATGTTGTTCTTGACCGCGCCTTCCATCACCGAGAGGCCCGGCTTGACGTCGACGACGTGCTTCGTCCCGTTGTGTTCCACGTAGGTGATCTTGGCCATGAGTCCTCTTGCCGATCTCTTGAGCCCGTCGGGCTTAGCTGAAAGTTAACTGCGCCACATCGGCGCGTGACAGGACGACTTGGTTGAGGTGTCGCCCTGTCGGGGTGAATGCCGGCTTCAGGTGCGGACTGGAATGACGACCTGCATGGACGAGTATCCACGGATCAGCACCGACGCCACACGATGAGGCCCCTCCACAATCCGGATCTCGGGGAACCGGGGCAGAATTTCCTCCCAGAGGATCTTCAACTGGAGTTCCGCCAGCCGGTTGCCGACGCAACGGTGGATCCCAAACCCGAAGGACAGGTGATTTCGCGGCCGCTCACGGTCGATGATATAGGCATTGGGGTTCTCAATGGCGGTCTCGTCCCGGTTGCCGGAGGCGTACCAGATCAGCACCTTGTCGCCCTTCTTGATCAGCTTTCCGCCCAGTTCGAAGTCCCGCGTGGCCGTGCGCCGCATGTTGGAGAGCGGCGTTTGCCAGCGGATCGTCTCCGAAACCATGGACGGGATCAGATCGGGGTTGGCTTGCAGCTTCCGAAGCTGGTCGGGGTTTTCGTTCATCGCCAGGATTGAGCCCGTCATGGTGTTACGGGTCGTATCGTTGCCGCCGACGATCAGTAGGAGCAGATTCCCGAGGTACTCCATCCGGTCCATGTTTCGGGTGGCTTCGCCGTGCGCCAGCATGGAGATCAGGTCGCCCTTGGGCGGAGCGTTGACCCGCTCGTTCCAGAGCCGCGTGAAATAGTCCACGCAGGCGAACAGTTCCATCCTTCGCTCGGTCTCGTGATCGTCCGTGACAAACAGGCCGGACTCGGGACCCGCCGTGGCGATGTCCGACCAGCGGGTCAGCTTGCGCCGATCCTCCCACGGAAAGTCGAACAGGGTGGCCAGCATCTGTGTCGT
The DNA here is from genome assembly GCA_963205005.1 of Pseudomonadota bacterium. Taxonomy (GTDB): domain Bacteria; phylum Pseudomonadota; class Alphaproteobacteria; order Caulobacterales; family Caulobacteraceae; genus Phenylobacterium. The sequence continues at coordinate 6,688 of CAUJHW010000132.1, read as the reverse complement.
CAGTTCGATGGAGACCTTGTCGACCCAGTCGAACGGCTCGCCGATGGGCAGGCTGTCCAGCGTGCTCTGGATGCGGCTACGAATCAGCGGCTCCATCAGGTGCAGGTTGGCCGGCGAGACAATCGGACTGACGATCTTGCGCTGGACGTCATGCTTGGGCGGGTCCATCGCGATGAACATCGGAAGCTTGAAGTCTTCCTTCGGGTCGAAGATCGTGATCGACGGCTCGGACGAGAACACCTCATGATTGGTGTCCACCGCCATGATGTCCGTGTACCGGGTGATCGACCAGAAGGCTCCGTCCGGGTGGTGGTGGGCCGGATGCAGATGGACCGGGTCCTCACTGCGCAACCGCTCAAAGTAGGGCCAAGCCGTGTCCGTGCGCCACATTTCGGTGTCGGCGAGATTGATGTCCTCCAGGGGCATCGCATAGGCCTTCGCCCGGGCTTCGGCCTTCAGATCGATCGATCCATCGCTCATGTCAGTCTCCGTTCCAGATTCCGCGCATCGCCGTCGCCGGCGTAGCCTTCACGTTCGAGGGTGAATCCCTCATATTCCTTGGCCGCACTTGCCCGGCACATCTGCAGATAAAGCGGGACCCCTCCTGGATAGTTCAATAATTGCCGTGGTTTACCCGGAATGTTCGCACCCATGTACCAGGAGTCAGCGAGCGGAAAGAGTGTCATGGCGCCAACCGCCTCGACATGGTCCTTCCAGGTCTGCTGGGCGGGCGCGGTCGCCTCGAACCGGCTGACGCCCGTGTCACGCATGTACTTCAGGCAGTCGACCACCCAGTCGCCTTGCAATTCGGCGCAGGTCGGGCCGTTGCAGAATCCGGAGGGGCTCTGTGGTCCATAGAGGAACAGCAGGTTGGGGAAACCGGCGGTGGCCATACCCAGGTGTGTGCGTGCGCCCTGGGCCCAGGTCTCTTTGAGCGTGAGCCGATTGACGCCGCGGATGTCGATTTGGGTCAGGCCGCCGGTCACCGCGTCGAAACCGGTGGCCAGCACCAGGAGGTCCAGCTGGTATTCCCGCTCTGCGGTCCTGACGCCGTTTTGCGTGACCTCCAGGATTGGCGTTTCCTTGAGATCAACGAGCTGGACGTTTTCCTGATTGAACACGTCGTAATAGGTCTGTTCCAGCGACGGGCGCTTGACCCCGAATGGGTGCGGCGGCTCCTTGGGCGCGAGCTTTTCCGCCAGCTTCGGGTCGCGGATTCGCGCCTGAACCTTCTCGCGCCAGAAATCATAGGCCGTGCGGTTGGCCTCGAGGTTCATCATCACGTCGTAGAAGGTCGACGACCAGAAGCTGAAGCCGCCGGCCGCCCAACTCGCCTCATAAACCGTACGCCGTTCCTCAGCGGAGACCTCCAAGGCGGACTTCCCGCTGGCGTGGAAATCGAAGCCGCCGAAACTCTCGCGCCGCCGAGCGAACCGGGCGGGGTAGTCCCGCTTCATCTCGACCTGGGTCGCTTCGTCCAGGCTGCGCTGCTGCATGGCCAGCGCCAGGATCGGGGTGCGCTGGAACACCGTCAGCTCCGCGGCCACACGACCGGCTTCCTGCACCACCTGCACCCCGCTGGCGCCGGTGCCGATCACGCCCACGCGCTTGCCCGTCATGTCGAGTCCGTCCTGGGGCCACCAGGCGGTGTGGTGTTTGACGCCCTTAAACTGGTCCAACCCCTTGATCTCGGGAATATAGGGCTTGGCGGCGAAGCCCGTGCAGAGCACCAGGAATTGCGCACGCAGAGCGCCACCGCCCTGGGTGTTCACGATCCACTGGCGGCGGTCTTCGTCGAACTCGGCGGCCTCGACCCGGGTGTTGAAGCGGATGTCGCGGCTGAGGTCGAGCTTGCTGTCCACGTAGTGGAAATAGCGCCGCAACTCGTCCCAGGCCGGGAAGCGCTCGGTCCAGGTCCAGTCGCGCCAGAGATCCTCGCTGGAGAACTCGTACATCGGGACGTGGGTGTCCACCCGTGCGCCGGGATAGCAGTTCCAGTACCAGATGCCGCCGAGGTCGGCGCCGGCCTCAAGCAGCCGAACCGAGAACCCCAGCTGGCGCAGGCGGTGGAGCTGGTAGAGTCCGCTGAAGCCGGCCCCGACCACCACGACGTCGAACTCGTCGACCGTTTGAGCTGTGCGCAACGGCGACCGCTTGGCGTTCATGGTCTTCACACCGATCCCAAATCACTGCGCGCGAATTCGGTGACCGTCTTGTAGTCGGCCTTTCCGTTCGAGGCCCGCAACGGGACCTGGGTCACGAGAATTCGCTTAGGGGTCTTGTAGCCCGCCAGGCTGGCGCGCACGTGCCGGCGCACCTCGTCCTCGTCGAAGGTCGCGCCGCGCGCCAGCACGACCACCCCGGTCACGGCCTGGCCCCACTTGTCGTCCGGCAGGCCGACCACGAGCGCGTCCTCGATGGCCGGGTGGGTCTTCAGCGCCTCTTCGACCTCTTCGGGATAGACCTTTTCGCCTGCGGTGTTGATACAGGCGCTGCCGCGTCCCAGAAGCGTCATGGTGCCGTCGGCCTCCACCGTGCACCAGTCCCCTGGAATCGAGTATCGCTGGCCGGCGATGGTTCGAAAGGTCTTGGCGCTCTTTTCCGGGTCCTTGTAATAGCCCAGCGGGATCGGCCCCCCCATGGCGATGACCCCGGACTTCCCGCTTCCCGGCGCCACCGGTTCTCCGTCCTCGTCAAACACCTTGCAGCGCGGTCCAATCTGAAACGTGGCGGTCCTGACCTCCCCGTCCTTCGTCATGGCTGACGCGCCGAACCCCAGGGCCTCGGAGGCGCCGAACGAGTCCATCAGCAGCACCTGCGGGATGTGGCGAAGCAAGCCAGCCTTCACTTCGCGGCTCCACATCACGCCGGACGAGACGATCGAGATCAGGCTTGAGGTGTCGTAGCGCCCAGGCGCGGCGTCGAGCGCGGCGAGCATCGGTTTGGCGAAGGCGTCCCCGACAATAGCGATGGACTGGACCTTTCGATGCGACACCACCGACAGGAGCTCTTCGGCGTCGAAGGAGGGGTTCTCAAGCGTGACCACGCAGCCGCCGTTCATCATGCAGCCGATCGCCGTAATCAGGCCGGTGCCGTGCATCATCGGGCAGGCCGGCATCGTCCGGCTTCCCGGACCCGCTGCGCGGATGGCGTCCAGATGTGCGGATAGATCAGCCGGCGCCTGGCCGAGCCGCCGCAGGGCGTCAAGCTGGGCTTCACGCAGGTCGTCGTGGCGCCACATCACGCCCTTGGGCATGCCCGTCGTGCCCCCGGTATAGATGAACAGCAGGTCGTCCGGGGATCGCTCGATCCCGAGCGGCGCGCCGTCACCCGTCGTCGCGAGGACCTCGTAGGAATCCGCGAAGGACGCCGGCGCATCGGCTTCGTTGATCTCGATGAAGGCGACGACCTTCGAGAGCCGGTTCTTGAGTTGGATGATCGTGTCGCGAAACTCAGACCCGTAGATTACGGTCTGGGCGTCCGAGTCGTCGAAGATGTAGAACACCTCGTCGGGCTTGTAGCGGTAGTTAACATTCACATGGACCAGCCGGCCCTTGAAGCAGGCGGCCAGAGCCTCGCCGTACTCCGGGCGGTTGCGCATATAGAACGCCACCTTGTCGCCGGGCTTCGCGCCCCGGTCCAAGATCGCGCGCGCCAGATTGTTCGATCGCCGCGAGGTCTCCCCCCAGGTGATCGTTCGATCCTTGTGGATGAACGCCGGCGCCGCCGGCGGCATGACCTGCGGGAGCGCGTCGAGGATGTCGCCGAAATTCCAGCCCATGCTCATGTCCCTAAGCGGCGATCCAGCCCTGCAGCCGGGCGGCCTCGTTGCGGACCAGTTCCGGTCCTCCGAGCAATTGACGATCCAGACCAATGCGCTTGAACCAGTAGTGCAGGCCAGCGAGGTCGGTGAAGCCCATCCCCCCGTGCACCTCGGTGGCGGTGCGCGCGACGAAGCGGCCGACTTCGGAGAGGTGCGACTTGGCATGGCAGGCCATCAGGGCGCTCTCCCCGGGGACCTCGTCGAACGCATGCGCTGCGTACCAGACCAGAGACCGGCAGGGCTCGAGCCCCGCAGCCATCTCGGCGCACATATGTTTGACGGCCTGGAAGGAGCCGATCGGCCGGCCGAACTGCATCCGTTGGCCGGCGTAGGCCACCGACTGCTCGATCATCGCGGCGCCGGCGCCGAGCGTGTCGGCGGCCAACATCACCCGCCCTGCGTCAATAATCCGTCGGGTCGTCTCGATCCCGCTCCGCGGCAAGAGGTCGGCTGCCGCTCCGGACAACTTGAGCTCTCCGACCGAGCGCGTCTTGTCGATCGTCGGGAGGGGGGTGAGTTCGACGCCGGCGGCGTTTGGAGCGACCAGATGCTGGCACCCGGTTTCGTCGCTCACGACAATCACGTCGGCGTCGGCCGCGTCAAGGACGAAGAGGGCGGTTCCATTCAGCTGCCCGTCCTTGGCCGCGACCCCCGCGCCTTCGCGTCGCATGATGGACTCCGTGACGGCGACCGCCGCCTTGGCCGCGCCGCTGGCGAGCCTTGGCAGCCAGGACTTCTGCTGGTCCTCCGATCCTCCCGACATGATCGCCAGGGGCGCCATGACATGGGCGCCGACAAAGCACGCGGGTGCCACACGGTAGCCTAGCGCCTCGGCGATCACCGCGGCGTCCAGCAGGCCCAAGCCCATGCCTCCGAACTCGGCCGGGATGACGATGCCGGACACGCCGAGGTCTGCCAACCCGGCTGTGAGCGCAGCACTCACGGGCGACGCGGCCGCAGCAGTGTCCCGCACATGCTGCAGCGGGCAAGCGTCCGAGAGATACCTCGCGACGCTGTCCTGAAGCATGCGCTGCTCGCTCGAAAGTCCGAATTCCATCAGCGGCCTCCTTCGGTCGCCGGCTTTGGCTCGCGGGGCATTCCGAGCCCTCGCTCGGCGATGATGTTCTTTTGGATCTGGGCGGTGCCGCCGCCGATGATCAGGCCAAGCTGGAACATGTAATTCTGCTGCCAGGCGCCGTGGGCGCGCAGGTGCGGCGCCTCGTCGTAAAGCACGCCCAGCTCGCCAAGGGCGTCGATGGCCAGGGCTGAAATCTGGTGGGCCAGTTCGCAGGCCTGCAACTTGACGACAAGCCGCGCCATGCCCGCCTCGGCGTCGTTGATCGTGGCGCTGAGCACGCGCAGTCCGTTGAATTTCATGGCCGCGACCTCAGCCTGCAGCCTCAGCAGCCGGTCTCGAAGGACCGGGTTTTCCATGATCGCCGCGCCGTCCGCCGTTTCGTTGCGCATCAGCTCAACCAGCGCCTGAAGCCGGGACTCCAGCTGGCCGGGATCACCAAGCATCCCGCGCTCATGCTTCAAGGTTGCATTGGCCACGAACCAGCCCTGCCCGCGCTTGCCGACAATCTGCGACTTTGGAACCCTGACGTCGGTGAAAAAAGTCTCATTGAACTCGGCATGGCCGGTCATGGTGACCAGGGGGCGCACCTCGATGCCGGGGGTCGCCATGGAGAAGATCAGATAGCTGATGCCGTCGTGCTTGGGCTTGTCCGGCTCGGTGCGGACAAGACAGAAGATCATGTCGGCCTCCCGCGCGGTGCTGGTCCAGATCTTCTGGCCGTTGATGACGAAGTCATCGCCATCCTCACTCGCGCGGGTCTGGAGGCTGGCCAAGTCCGAACCTGACCCCGGCTCAGAGTAGCCCTGACACCAGACCACATCGCCGCGGATGGTCGGCCCGATCCAATGGCGTTTCTGTTCCTCGGTTCCCAGCTCCAGAAGCGTCGGGACCAGCATCGAGATGCCTTGGTTCTGCAGTCCGGGCGGAACGCCGGCGCGGGTGAACGCCTCGCCGATGATGCGCGACTTCAGGATATCCGGCGACGCGCCATAGCCGCCATAGGCCTTGGGGATGGTGCGGGCGGCGTAGCCGTGCTCGATCAGCAACGCCTGCCAGGCCACGGCCTCGGCGGTCGGGCGTTGCGCCGCCCCGCGCCCGCGCGGAGCCTTTCCGCGGCTGGCCTCAAGGAAATCGAGGACCTCGCGGCGGAAAGCTTCGTGCTCGGGACTGTATGTCAGGTCCATCAGGGCATCCTCGAACTAGGGCCGCGGCAGGACATCATGCGTCGCCCTTGGACGCGGCCGTCCCGGCGGGCTGAAAACAGGGAAGCTGAAAACCGTCCCCGATCTGCCGGAAGACCAGTTCGAGGCGAATGCCAAGTTGGAGCGCGCCACGGTCGCAATTGACCAATCGGGAGGCCATCCGCACGCCTTCATCCAACTCCACCAGGGCGGCGATGTAGGGGATGTCGCTAGCAAACGCCGGGTGCAGCGCCTGATGGGTGACGGTCCAGGAATAGAGGCTTCCGGTCCCCCGCACCGGGGTCCAGGCGAATTCAGGCGACCCGCAATGGGCGCACATATAGCGCGGCAAGAACCGCCAGGAGCCGCAGTCCGAACACCGTTGGAAGCGCAAGCGACCGTCCTGGCACTGCTGCCAGAACGCGTCATCCATGGGATCTTGGGTGCGTGGGAGCGGCGCGGGAACTGTGGGAGGTTGCATCGGTCCTAGGTCCTCAAGATGGCCAGGCTGCCGTCGCCGAGATCACCCCAGCCCGTGACGAGGCCCATTGAGGCCCCTGGAACCTGGCGCGCGCCTGCGTCGCCGCGCAGCTGGCGCACCGCTTC
>CAUJHW010000131.1 GCA_963205005.1 Pseudomonadota bacterium | reverse complement strand
CCTACCTGTTCACGCCGCGCAACATCGACCCGGCCACCTGCTTCAAGACCGTGCGGGCGGCCAGCCACCAGGCCAACGTCTTCGCCGTCGCCAACGGCGTGCTGGACGTGGCCACCAACAACTCGGTCGGCCTGATCTTCGCCGCCCGCGAGACCCCCGACATCGCCGAGAAGATCGAGGTGATCTGGTCCTCGCCGCCGCTTCCGGAATCCTCGATCGTGGTCCGCAAGGACATGGATCCGGCGATGAAGGAAAAGATCCGCCAGTTCTTCCTCACCTACGGCACCGGGACCGACGCCCAGGCCGACAAGCAGCGCGAGGTCCTCTAGGGCCTGGCCTACGGCGGCTTCCGCCCGGCGGACAACACCTACCTGAACCCCGTGCGCGAGATGGACGCCGCCGAGAACCTGGCCGTCGCCCGCCGCTCGGGCGATCAGGCCAAGATCGCCAAGGCCCAGGCCGAGTTCGACAAGGTCAGCGCCGAGGCCGCCGCCACCCGCGCCGCCAACCCGACCGCCCCATGAGCGTGACCGCGACCCCGGTTCCGCCGCCGCCCAGCCGCACGCTGCTCCAGCGCGCGCCGGACCTGCTCCTTTGGGGCGGTGTCTTCGTGCTGCTGGCCATCGCCTTCGGCCCGGCCGAGATCCGCAAGATCCCGCTGCTGTTCTCCAACTCCGCGAACATGCAGGAGATGGGGCGCGGTTTCATGCGGCCCGACTTCACCGACTGGAAGCTCTACGTCGCCCAGATGTGGCTCACGGTGCAGATCGCCATCTGGGGCACCTCCATCGCCGTGCTGATGGCGATCCCGCTGGGCCTTCTGGCCTCGCGCAACATCACGCCCGCCTTCATCCAGGTGCCGGTCCGCCGGTTCCTCGACATCGTCCGCTCGGCGCCAGACCTGGTGCTGGGGATGATCTTCCTGGTGGCCGTGGGCCCCGGCCCGCTGGCGGGTGTCATGGCGCTGGCGATCAACACCTCCGGCGTGCTGGCCAAGCTGTTCTCGGAAGCGGTGGAATCCATCGACCGTGGCCCTGTCGAGGGTGTCCGCGCCACCGGCGCGGCCAAGCTGCACGAGATCAACTGGGGGGTCATCCCGCAGGTCGCGCCGCTTTGGACGTCCTATGCGCTCTACCGCTTCGAATCCAACAGCCGCAGCGCCACGGTGCTGGGTCTGATCGGCGCCGGCGGCATCGGCCAGGTGCTGTTCGATTCGCTCAACGCCTTCGCCTACTCGCGCACGGCGGCGATCGTCATCGTCATCATCGCCGCGGTCAGCCTGATCGACATGCTGTCCCAGGCCATCCGCAGCCGCCTGCTGTAGCTAGCCCTTGAACTTGCCCAGCAGCGTCTTCAGCTCGGGCTCGTCGACCAGGGTCGAGGCCTCGGCCGGGGTGGTCCAGTTGCGGTCGCGCTCGGTCATCTCCGGCCAGATGTCGCGCTCCTCGCGGACCTCCAGGGCGTAGACCTGGACGCGGACGTGCTGCAGACGGCCTGAGCGCAGGCGCTTGTCGTAGTGGTACTGGCCCAGCGCCTTGCGCCGGGTCGGCCCGACGACCCCGGCCTCCTCGAAGGCCTCCTGGGCGGCGCAGGGTCCGGGCTCCTTGTCGCGCATCGGCCAGCCCTTGGGGATCACCCAGCGGCGGCTCTCGCGCGAGGTGATCAGCAGGATCTCCACGGCGCCGTCGGCCCGCTTGCGCCAGGGCAGGGCGGCGTACTGGGTCCGGGGTTCCCGGTCCGGTTCGGCGCGGATCCTGTCGATCTTCTTGCCCATGGACTCTTGTAGGCGCTCCACGCGGAAGGGGGCCGGAAATCAGCCCGGGACGGCGCGTTTACACGCCGCGTGGCGCCTCGCCAATCGGCATGTCACAAACCTGTCATGGCCGGGCGCGTCAGGCGACTTCCGTGCCCTTGCGCCGCACCCGGGCCAGCCGGCGGAGGCGCCGCCAGAAGCGGGTCTTCTCCGCCTCGGGGTAGGGCTGCAGGTTGCGGACGAAATCCTCGGCGCAGGCCCGCCACGAGAAGGTCTCGGCGAAGGCGCGGACCCTGCCGCGGTCCAGGTCCAGGCACTGCAGGCAGGCCTCGCGCAGGCCCTCGGTGGCGGTGAGCGCCAGAACGCCGGCCCCGGAGCCCGGGATCAGGTCGATGGGGCCGGGCGCCGGATAGGCGGCCACCGGCGTTCCCGCCGCCATGGCCTCCAGGATCACCAGGCCGAAGGTGTCGGTCAGCGAGGGGAAGACGAACACGTCGGCGCAGGCGTAGTGGGCCGCCAGGTCCGCGCCCGACTTCGGGCCCTTGAACACCACGTTGGGGTACTTGGCCTTGAGCTCGTCCAGCTGCGGGCCGGGGCCGACGACGACCTTGGTGCCCGGCAGGTCGAGGGCCACGAAGGCCTCGATGTTCTTCTCCACCGCCACGCGGCCGACGTTGAGGAAGATCGGCCGGGCCAGGCCCTCGAAGATGTCCGGCTCGTCCTCGCGCCGCGGATGGAACTGGTCGGTGTCCACGCCCCGCGACCAGGCGGAGATGTTGCGGAAGCCGTGCCGCGTCAGCTCCTCGCGCATGGTGGGCGTCGCCACCAGCAGCCGACCCGAGGGCTTGTGGAACCACTTCATGTAGGCGTAGCCCGCGGCCAGCGGCAGCGGCAGCCGGGCCGAGACGTATTCCGGGAACCGGGTGTGGTAGCTGGTGGTGAACGGCAGCTTCCACTCCACGCAGATGCGCCGGGCGGCCAGCCCGATGGGCCCCTCCGTGGCGATGTGAATCGCCTCGGGCTCGAAGGCCTTGAAGCGCTCCTGCACCGGCTCGTAGACCCCGATCGCCACCTTGATCTCGGCATAGGTTGGCAGGGGGAAGGTCTTGAACTGGCCGGGGTGGATCACCTCCACCACGTGGCCCATGGCCTGCAGCTCGCTGACCACGCGGGTGAGGGTGCGCACCACGCCGTTGACCTGCGGCTCCCAGGCGTCGGTGGCCAGCAGGATCCGCATGGGGCGCAGCGAGTCCCGCGGCGCGGTGATCGCCTCGCGCAGCCGGCGGTCCGAGCGCTGGATCTTGGGCGGCTCGTTGCGCCCGAACGCCTCGGTCTGCATCCAGGCCCAGAACGCGCCGAGCAGAGCTTCCTTGGTCGGGAAGTGGCGATAGACGGTGCGCTCGCCGACGCCGGCGTCCTCCGCGATCTCGGCGAAGCTGAGGTCCTCCAGCGAGCGGGTCTCGAGCTGGTGGCCGACGGCGCGCAGGATCTGCTGGCGGGTCTCCTCGCGCTGGCGTTCGCGGAGATTGGCCGAGGGGGTTTTCATGACAGCCGCACTGTCATGAGTTCTCCGGTCAAGTCAACGCATGCCCGTTCGCGCCCATTCCCCGGCGTCGGCGGGGCATTGGCGCCCAATCGACGGACAGATGCGCGGCGAATGCTCGCGTGACAAGCGTAGCCTCTGGAACGCGGGCGCGGGTGTGGCTAGGGATGGCGCGAGGGCAGACCCTCCCAAGGTCGCTGAAAATTGGGCCCGATGGACGCTCGAACCTATCCCGCCAAGGCGACGCCGAAATCGCAGCGGACCCGCGCGCGTATCCTCGATGCGGCGATGCGGCTGTTCGCTGAGATGGGCTACCACGCCGCCACCAATGCGGTGATCGCCGACGCCGCCCAGCTGACGCGCGGCGCGATGCTCTACCACTTCGCGACCCGTGAGGAGCTGGTCGAGGCGGCCATCGCCCACATCGAGCTTCACCGCGCCCGGCTGTTCGAACAGGCCGCCTCGGGTCCGGCCACGCCCGGCGTGGATGCGGCCGAGCATGCCATCGATGTCTACTGGTCCATGCTGCACGAACTGCCGTTCCAGGCGTTTGCGGAACTCGAGGCCGCGGCGCGGACTGATCCGATGCTGGATGAGCGGCTGGCCAGCGCCCGCAGCGCCTTCGATCATGCCCAGCTGGGCGGCGACCGGTTCGGGGCCATGGTGCAGGCCGGCGACGATCCCCGCTTCCAGACCAGCCGCGACCTGGGCCGCTTCCTGCTTGAGGGCCTGGCCAAGGGCTCCATGACCTACGACGAGATCGCCCGTCGCGAGCGCCTGTTGACGGTGGTCAAGCGGGCCGTGCGGATGCTGAACCGCAAGGGCGACCTGCACGACCTCTGGACGGACTAGCCGGCCAGCACATCGGCGGGCGCGGCCACGTTCAGCAGCGCTTCGCCGGCCACATAGCGGCGCAGGTTCTCGATGAAGAGCTCGTCGTTCCGGGCATCCTGGCCCGAGGTGATCCCTGACGCGTGCGCCGTCAGGCTCACCCGCGGATGGCCCCAGAAGGGGCTGTCCTCGGGCAGGGGCTCTGTCTCGAAGACGTCGAGCACGGCGTGCCCGGGGACGCCCTTGTCCAGCGCAGAAAGCAGGGCGGGCTCGTCGACCAGCCCACCCCGACCGACGTTCACCAGCACCGACCCGGGCTTCATCGCCGAGAAGAAGGCGGCGTCGCCGAGATGGCGGGTCTCGGCGGTGAGCGGGCAGCAGAGCACCACGACATCGGCCTCCGGCAGCAGGGCCGGCAGGTCAGCCATCGCGGCGATCCGGTCGGCGGAGGGGTGCGGATCCTGGCTGCGACGGACGCCGGTGATCCTGGCGCCGAAGGGCCGGGCGCGGTCCGCCACGCCCTGTCCGATGGCGCCGAAGCCGATCACCAGCCAGCGGGAGCCGTTGATCTCGCGGAAGGCCAGACGCTCCCATTTGCGGGCGGCCTGGGCGGCGCGGCGCTCGGGGCCTCGCTGGAAGACATCGAGGACGCCGGCCACGACATACTCCGCCATGCCCAGGGCCTGGCCGTGGCTGGTCGTCAGGCGGGCGCCCTTCTGGATGATCTGGCCGAAGACGGGATGGTCAAACCCCGCGGCCCCGCTCTGCACCCACTTCAGGGCCGGCGACTTGAGCAGGGCGACCATGAAGGGTCGGTTCGCGGGACCAAAGAACACGTCCTTGTTGGTCCAGGCGGCCTCGGCCGCGATCTCATCCTCGGCGACCGGAGCACCGTTGAGGGTGACCGCGCCGGAGTCGCCCATGACCAGAGGCTCGACCGCGGGGCCGAGCGCGGTGATCTCGGCCTGAAGCCGGCGGTAGGATGTCTCGTGGATCAGCAGGCGCATCGGTGTCTCCCCAGCCTTTGTGTTAGCCGGGGAGACACCCGAGCGCTAGCGGCCGCCGGGCCTGGCCGCCGACGGAGCCGGGGTCGCGGCCGGCGCCTGCTGGGCCTGCTCGCGGCGACGGGTCATGGCCTGCATCGCCGCCAGCTCCGTGGCGTCGATGGCGCCGTCGGCGTTCTTGTCGACCATGGCGAAGTACTTGCCGATGTTGGCGCCCATTTCGCCCTTCAGCTCCGCCTTCTGGATCCTGCCGTCGATATTGTCATCGAACATGCCCAGCAGTCGGGTCTTGTCCATCAGCTCGTCGTAGGTGGTCAGCTTGGCCGAGGTCTCCTCAACCCAGCGGTAGCGCACGGCGGTGTAGAACATCTCCTCCCAGGACTGGTCGCCCCAGACGATGGTCTTCGAAGCATCGGGATTGGCCGGGTTCTGCTTTGAGTTGTCGTACCAGTAGTTGGCGATCAGCTTCGAGCCAGCCGGCACCTTCAGCGGCTCTGCGAAGGTGTATTCGCGCTGCCAGTTGAAGTCATAGCGCGGCATGGCCAGCAGGCGCTTGCGGGCGCCGTCCGGGTACTCGATCCACAGGTCCGAGGCATAGCCGCGGTAGTGAGCGTGGGGGAAGGCTGAGTAGAGCAGGGCCTCCTTCGGGAAGTCGATGTAGGCGGTTTCCTTGTGGCGCGCCTCGCCGGCCGGAATGACGATCGTGGGGTCCACGATCACCGAGTTGCGCATGACGAGGTCCGGCGTCTCGCCCGTCTTGTAGAAGTACAGGCCGAGCTGGGACTTGTCAGTCACCTCCTTGCCGAAGGGGGTGTAGTGGGCCTGTGCGCCGATGGCCCCGCCCGGGGGCAGGTAGGTGCCTACGTTCTTCGGCCACAGCGTGCTCTCGGCGCCGACCGCATAACCGCCCATGGAGGCGCCCCAGCGGCTTTCATTGCCCTTCCCGTCGGCCGGAACCTCCTTGAGGTAGCCGGTCAGGAAGTGGTGAACCGCCTGCCGCTGGTTGACCACGAAGGTCGAGGCCTTGACCCACCTGCCCTCGGTCAGCGGGTTGACCATCACCGGCCGCTGGTAGTCGACGACACCCGAAGCCGGGATCGTGTAGGCCGGGATCTCCAGCACCAGATCCGGCTTGCCCAGCGGCCACTGCTGCGCGACGCGGCGCTTGGCGGCCAGCGGGTCAGCGCCGGAGCCGCGTGGCGCCCCCTGTTCGACCCAATGGACGACGGTCTTGATCTCGGCGGCCGACAGGCTCTTGTCGTCGGCCCACTTGCCCACGTGAGGATCAACGTTCCACGGCGGCATCCTGTCGGTGCGCAGCACCTCGCGGATCATCGGCGCGAAGCCCTTGACCATGTCGTAGCTGGTCATCGGGAAGGGACCGATCCCGCCCTCGAGATGGCAGGCGACGCACTTCTTCTCGAGGATCGGCGCCACATCCTTCACGTAGGAAATCTTGGTCGTGGCGACTTTGGCGCGCTCCGGGAAGTCGATCAGGCAGCCCGGGCTCATCTTGGTGGCGGCCATCGCCGGGCGACCGGCCAGCACGGCCTCGATGGCGTCGGATGCCCAGGGATGCTCCGCGTTGGCCTTCTGTGTGCCGTAGTCCATGCGGTCGTCCAGCGGCCCGCGGTAGGCAATCTTCCACGTCTTGGGATCGATGACGAAGAACTCGGCGGTGCGGGTCACGCCCAGCTGCTCACCGACCAGCTGGTTGGAATCCATCAGGATCGGGATGTCGATGCCGAACTCCTCCTTCTCCCTGGCGATGGCGTCACGGCCGTCCTGGAGGTTGGAGTTCAGGAGCAGGAACTGCACGCCCTGTCCGCCGTACCTGGCCTTCAGCGTCTTCAGCTGCGGCGCGAGGTTGCGGGCGATCGGACAGCCGTTGCCGGTGGTGACGATCACGATCGCCCTGGCGTCCGTCATCCGATAGAGCTCGTGGCCCATGTAGTCGGTGTCCGACAGCATGAAGTTGTCGATGGTCGCCGCCGGGGCCGGAGCCGAGGCGATCTCGGCGGCCGCCACGGGGGTCCCGACCGACAGGGCGTTCGGGGCCGAGCTGTCGCTGGCGCAGCCGGACAGCAGAGCCGCCGCCGCGGTAGCCAACAGGGCGGAAATCATCGCCTTCGTCATGAAATCATTCCTCCAGAGGGGCGTCGGACGGGTGGTCAGCCCACATCGGGTCCGATCCCCGAATTCTGTGTTATGTCAAAACTATACCAGCGAACGCCGGTTGAATCATTATTTCCGAGCAATGTTCAGATGCGGTCGCGCGCCGTTTCCGCGACGCCGCTCCGGTCGTCTAGCGAGACACTTCGCTCTCGACCCACGCGTCCATACGGGCTTCCAGCAGGTCGATTGGCAGTGGGCCGGCCAGCAGGACGGCGTCGTGGAAGCGCCGGATGTCAAAGCGGTCGCCGAGCTTTGTCTTCGCCCGTTCGCGAAGCTCCAGGATCTTCAGCTGGCCGACCTTGTAGGCCAGCGCCTGCCCTGGCCACGAGACATAGCGGGCCAGCTCCACATCGATGTTCAGCGGCGCCAGGGCGGTGTTGTCGGTGAAGCAGGCCCTGGCCTGTTCGACAGTCCAGCCCTTCCAGTGAATGCCGGTGTCGGCCACCAGCCGGCAGGCCCGCCACATCTCCATGGAAAGCCCGCCGAACCGCTCGTAGGCGTCGCGGTAGATACCCATCTCGCCGGCCAGACGCTCGGCATAGAGGCCCCACCCCTCGGTGAACGCCGTGACGCCGGCGTTGCGGCGGAAGGCCGGCACGCCCTCCAGTTCCTGGCCGAGCGCGATCTGAAGGTGGTGGCCCGGGACCGATTCATGCGCGGTCAGCGCAGGCAGTTCGTACAGCGGCCGTTGGTCCAGATGCGAGGTGTTGACCATGTAGCCGCCGGCCAGCCCCTGCTTCGGCGCGCCCTCGAAATAGCGGGCGCTAGTGTAGCCTTCCTCGATCTCGGCCGGCACCGGCCGCACCCCGAAGGTCAGCCGCGGCAGGGTTCCGAAATAGCGCGGCAGCAGATCGTCGATCCGCTTGTCGATCTCCGAGGCCTTCTCAAGCAGCTGCTGGCGCGAGGTGGCGTAGAACCGCGGGTCCTTGCGCAGCATGGCGATGAAGGCGGTCAGGTCGCCCTTGAAGCCGGTCTCGGCCATGACGCCCTCCATCTGGAGGCGGATCCGCTTCACCTCGGAAAGCCCCAGATCGTGGATCTGGTCCGGAGTCATCGCCGTGGTGGTGTGGTCGGCGACCAGCCAGCGGTAGTAGGCCTCGCCACCGGTCAGGCTGCGCGCGCCCAGGGCCTTGCGGCTGGCGGGCACGTACTCCTTCTCCAGGAAGGTCGCGAAGTCCTTCTGGGCCGGACGGACCTGGTCGCGGATCACGGCGATGGCCTGGGCCTTGAGGTCGGCGAGGCGGTCGGCCGGGAGGCGGGCGCCCTCGAAGGGCTTGAGCAGCGGATCGGTCTCGACCGGCGCTGCGGCGGCGGTGCGGGCGCGGTCGGCCACAGACTGGCTGGTGGATTTCGGCTGGGTGAAGCCGGTCTTCACGCCCCGGCGCGCATTCTCGATGTTGCGGATGTAGAAGCGCGGCAGCGCCTTGAGGCGCGCGATCCAGGCCTGTGCTTCCGCCTCGCTGTCGAGGTGCGTGGTCGCAGCCACATAGCCCATGTCCTGGTCGAAGCCGGAGTCGCTGTTGAACGGCATCCTGGCCTCGTCGAAGGCCAGGCTCCGCAGCCGCCGGTCGAGGGTCCAGGCCAGGAAGTCACGGTTCAGCCGGGCGGGTGGCGAAAGCCCTGCAGGGTCGATAGCCGCGAGCCGGCCCTTGAATTCCTCGAAGTTGCTGCGACGCAGGACGTCAGCACCGTTGGACGGGTCCGGCAGCTTGGCCAGCGCGGCGCGGTCGCCCTCCCGGCCGGCTCCGATCGGATCCTGCGACAGGGCATAGGCCTCATAGTCGGCGACCAGCCGGTTCAGCACGGTGTCATCGGCCAGCGCGGGTCCGGCGGCAGACATCAGCGCAAGGGCAATCAGCAGGCGACGCATGGGAGGCTCTCCAGAACGGCGGCAAAGCTGGCGCAACCGCAGCCCGGCGCCAAGGGTTGGCAGCCGGTTTCCACCCAGCCATGGTGCGGCGCTCACGGCAGGGGATTCCCATGAGCTTTGTCACACGCCGCAAGCCGGTCGAGGCCGAGGCCCGATCCCACGGCAGCCACCACCTGAAACAGACCCTGGGCTGGCCGCATCTTGTGGCGCTGGGTGTCGGCGCCATCATCGGCACCGGCATCTATACCCTGATCGGCGTGGGCGCCGGTCAGGCGGGTCCCGCGGTGATCCTGTCCTTCGCCATCGCCGGCGGCGTCTGCGCCTTCGCTGCGCTCTGCTACGCCGAGATGGCGACCCTCATGCCGCAGGCGGGGTCGGCCTACACCTATTCCTACGCAGGCATGGGCGAACTGGTCGGCTGGATCATCGGCTGGAGCCTGATCCTCGAATACACCGTGGTCTGCTCGACGGTGGCGGTCGGCTGGTCAGGCTATGCCCAGGGATTCCTGGTCAGCCATGGCTGGGGTCTGCCGCAGGCGCTGGCCGCCGGGCCGTGGGGCGAGCCTGCGGGCCTGGTGAATCTTCCCGCGATCTTCATCACCCTGGCGGTGACAGGGCTGCTGCTGATCGGCACCCACGAAAGCGCGACGGTCAATTTCTGGCTGGTGATCTTCAAGGTCGTCGCCCTGGCCGCCTTCGTGGCCCTGACCCTGCCGCAGTTCGACGCCAGCCACTTCCGTCCGTTCATGCCCTATGGCTTCAGCGCCCACGAAATCGACGCCCAGGGGACCAAGACGGGGGTCATGGCGGCGGCTGCGGTGATCTTCTTTGCCTTCTACGGATTCGACGCCATCTCAACAGCGGCGGAGGAGGCGAAGAACCCCAGCCGGGACCTGACCATTGGCATCGTCGGCTCGATGCTGGCCTGCGCGGCGATCTACATGCTGGTGGCCGCCGCCGCCCTGGGCGCCATGCCGTTCGACGTGTTCGCCAAAAGCCCCGAGCCTCTGGCCTTCATCCTTCGTGAGACCGGCTATCCGACTGTGGCTGTGCTGATCGCCGCGGCGGCGGTGATCGCGCTGCCGACGGTGATCATGGCCTTCATGTTCGGTCAGAGCCGGGTGTTCTTCGCCATGTCGCGCGACGGGCTGCTGCCGCGCGGGCTCTCGGCCGTGAACCCACGGGGCGTGCCAGTGGCGGTGACCCTGCTGACCGGAATCTGCGCCGCGGCCATGGCCGGTTTCCTGCCGCTGAAGTTCATCGCCGAGGTCGCCAACGCCGGCACCCTGGCCGCCTTCATCGCCACGGCCATCGCGATGATGGTGCTGCGCCGGCAGCGGCCGGAGCTGGACCGGCCGTTCCGCACGCCGCTGTGGTGGCTGGTCGGGCCGGCGGCGATCGGAGGCTGCCTGTACCTGTTCTCCAGCCTCGCCGGGATCACCCAGGTCATGTTCTTCGTGTGGAACGGCGTGGGGCTGGTGGTCTACCTGGCCTACGGACGGACGAAGAGCCGGCTGGCGGGGGCTTAGCCCGTCTGGCGGAGGTAGAAAATCGGCTGGCTCCACGTGATCCGCCCCTTCGGGCGCTTGGTGCCGATCCGCTCGGCGCCCATGCGGCGATAGAAGCCCTCGGCCGGCGGGTTGGAGATGATCTTCACCGCATCGATGCCCCGCGCCTTTGCCTCCGCGGCCATGTGGCGGAACAGGCGGGCGCCGAGGCCGGTCCCCTGGGTCGCGTCGGCCACGAACATCAGGTCCAGCTCGGGCTCACCCTCGATGATCAGGCTGTAGAAGCCCAATGCCTGGCCTGCAGCTTCGGCCATAACCACGATGTCGCGCGCGAACTGTTCGGGCGTGAGCGAATAGCCGTCCAGCATGGGCGCGAACTCGCCGTGATAGGCGCTTACCCCGCGCATCAGCCGGTCCAGCGCCGGCAGGTCGGCCGCCGTCGCCCGGCGGAAGGTCTCGCTCATCCCGCCTTCAGCTCCGCCAGGATCTCGCTCAGCGCCGCCTGCCAGGGCCGGGGCGTGACGCCGAACACGGCCTGCAACCGGCCAAGGTCCATGGTCGCGCGGAGCGGCCGTCGGGCCGGCGTCACATAGTCGGCGGTCTTCTGGCCGCCGACGACGGGGGCCTTATCGCCCAGCGCCTCGGCGAAGATGGCCTCGGCGAAGCCCTTCCAGGTGACTTCGCCCGAGTTGGCGAAATGCAGGAGGCCGAACGCCGGATCGCCTGTCTTCGCGGCAGCGAGCCGGGGCGCCTGGCCCAGGATAAACCCGGCGAGGTCGGCCGCCGAGGTGGGGCGTCCGGACTGGTCGTCGACCACCTTCAGCGGATTTCCGGCGGCGGCGACCCGCAGCATGGTCTTCACGAAGTTCTTGCCGTGGGCCGAGACCACCCAGGAGGTGCGGATGCTGAGCGACCGGGCGCAGGCCGCGGCCACGAGGCGTTCACCCTCCAGCTTGGTCGCGCCATAGACGTTGAGCGGATGGGGTTCCGCTTCCTCGGCATAGGGCGCGCCGCCGGCGCCATCGAAGACATAGTCGGTGGATACGTTGACCAGGGCCGCGCCGGCCGCCTGGCACGCACCGGCGATGGCCGCCGGGGCCAGGGCGTTGACGGTCCGCGCCAGGTCCCGCTCGGTCTCGGCCAGGTCCACCGCGGTGTAGGCCGCGGCGATGATCACCAGGTCGGGGCGGTGGCTGGCGACGGCGCGGGCGCAGGCGGCCGGATCGGCCAGGTCGCAGTCGGCGCGGGACAGCGCGGTTAGAGCCACATCGTGCGTCGCCGCCTGGCGGGTGAGCTCCGTGGCCAGCTGGCCGGTGGTTCCGAACTGGAGGATCTTGACGGTCATGCGGACCTCATAACGCGAAATGCGTCGCCCTCAAGTTCCGCCCGGCGGACGGCAATGGCTTGAAGGGGGGTGGGCGCGGACCGTAGAGTCGGTATGTGAGCGCGAGTCACAGGGCCATCGGGTCCGGATGCGCGCCTTGGGGGGAACAGCCGTGACGGCTCCGACGGTCGGAAAGCGTGGGCCGGGCGGGCCGCCGGCGGGCCCGGGCGGCCGCAGGGGTCCCGACCTCACCTCCGGCCCGATCGGCAAGACCCTGTTGATGTTCGCCCTGCCGGTGCTGGGCTCCAACGTCCTCCAGTCGCTGAACGGCTCTGCCAACGCCATCTGGGTCAGTCACGTCCTGGGCGAGGCGGCCCTGACCGCGACCTCCAACGCCAACCAGATCATGTTCCTGATGCTGGGCGCGATCTTCGGGATCTCGATGGCCTCGAACATCCTGATCGGCCAGGCCGTGGGGGCCGACAACACCGCCCGCGCCAAGAAGGTGATCGGCACGTCGACCACCTTCTTCGTTGTGCTGTCGATCAGCGTCGGCCTGCTGGGCTTCATCCTGACGCCGCACATCCTGGACGCCATGGGCACGCCCGGCGACGCGCGCCGTGACGCCATCGCCTATCTGCGGGTGATCTTCTCGGCGATGCCGTTCATGTATTTCTTCTCGTACGTGATGATGGCCCAGCGGGGCACGGGCGACAGCCGTACGCCGTTCTTTTTCTCGCTGATGACCGTCTGCCTGGACGTGATCCTCAATCCGCTGCTGATCACCGGCTATGGCCCGTTCCCGAAACTGGGCATCGCCGGCTCGGCTTCCGCCACCCTGATCGCCCAGACCTTCACCTTGGCGGTGATGATCTGGCACCTGCGCCGCAAGGACTCGATCCTGATCCTGCGCCGTCACGAATGGGGCCTGCTCAAGCCCGACTTCGAGATCATCCGCGCCCTGGTGACCAAGGGCCTGCCGATGGGCTTCCAGATGATCATCGTCAGCCTGGCGGCGGTGACCATGATGAGCTTCGTCAACAGCTACGGGGTCCACACCTCGGCGGCCTACGGCGCGGCGACCCAGCTGTGGACCTACGTCCAGATGCCGGCCATGGCGCTTGGGGCGGCGGTGTCGTCGATGGCCGCGCAGAACATCGGCGCCGAACGCATGGACCGGGTGGAGGACGTGGCCCGCAAGGGCGCGCTGTTCGCGGTGGTCTTCACCGCCATTCCGATCGTGCTGATCTTCTTCGCCGACCCCTGGGTGCTCAAGGCCTTCCTGCCGGGTGGCAGCCCGTCGCTGCCGATCGCCGTGCACATCAACTCTATCGTGCTGTGGGGCTTCATTCCCTTCGGCGTGGCGTTCATCTTCTCCGGCATCATGCGGGCCACCGGATCGGTGTGGCCGCCGCTGCTGGCGATGGTCATATCGCTGTGGGGCGTGCGGGTGCCCCTGGCGAACTTCCTCGAGCCCCACCTCGGCGCCGACGCCATCTGGATCGCGTTCCCGGTCGGCAGTTCCACCACCCTGCTGCTGGCGGGGGGCTACTACCTGTGGGGGCCGTGGCGGAAGTCGAAGATGCTGTCGTCGATGTCGGCGCCCGGCCGCGCCCCGGCGGCCGAAGCCGCCGCAGACGCCTGAGGCGAGATCAGCCGAAGGTCTCCATCAGCGCCGCATAGGTGAGCGTCCGCAGTTCGCGGCGGATGGGATAGGTGGATGAGGGCAGGAGCTGGGTCATGAACACCGCCGTCACCTGCTCCAGCGGGTCGCACCAGAAGGCGGTCGAGGCCGCGCCGCCCCAGTAGAACTCGCCGTCGCTGCAGGGGATCAGGGTCTGAGGCGCGTCGAAAACCACCGCCACGCCCAGGCCGAAGCCGACGCCGGCGTTGGTGCTTTCCGAGAACAGCGAACGCGACAGCTCGGTGAGGTCCTTTCCGCCGGGGAGGTGGTTGGACGCCATCAGGTCGACGGTCTTGGGCGCGAGGATGCGCGCGCCGTCCAGCTCGCCGCGGTTGGTCAGCATGGTCGCAAAGCGCAGGTAGTCGGCCGCGGTGCCCACCAGGCCGCCGCCACCCGAAAGCAGCTTTGGCGGCGCCAGGTAAGGGCTGGTCGTCGGATCGTCCTGCAGCTTCATCTTCCCGCCGGGGGCGGCCTCGTAGCAGGCGGCGAAGCGGGACCGCTGGTCCTCGCGGACCGAGAAGCCGGTGTCGACCATCTTCAGCGGATCGAAGATGCGCGCCTTCAGCGCCTGGTCCAGCGGCAGGCCCGAGACCTTCTGCACCAGGTAGCCGACCACGTCGGTGGCGATGGAATAGTTCCAGGCTTCGCCCGGCGAGAATTCCAGCGGCAGCTTCGCCAGCCGCTGGATCATGCCCTCGAGGTCGTCCTCGCCGTGCATGTCGGCGATCTTGAGCTTGCGGTAAGCGGCGTCGACATTGGTGCGGTTCTGGAAACCGTAGGTCAGGCCCGAGGTGTGGCGGAGCAGGTCGACGACCTGCATCGGCCGGCTGGGCGGGGTGGTCAGGTAGGGGCCGGCGCCCGCGGAGAAGACGCCGAGGTTGGCCCACTCCGGGATGTACTTCGCCACCGGATCGTCCAGCGCGATCAGGCCTTCCTCGACCAGGGTCAGCAGGGCGACGCAGGCGATCGGCTTGGTCATGGAATAGAGACGGAAGACCGTGTCCTCGGCCAGGGCCACGCCGCGTTCGGGGTCCTGCTGGCCGACCACCGATTGGTGGATGATCTCGCCGTCGCGGGCGAGCAGGAACTGGGCGCAGGGCATGCGGCCGGGGCCGACGTACTTCTCCTGCAGGAACCGGTCGATGCGGGAGAGGCGCTCCTTCGAGAAGCCGTGCTGCTTCGCAATGCCCATGGAGATTCCGCCCTTCACTGTCGTTGGCCTCCATTTGCCCCAGCCTTGGGCGCCGTCGCAAGCCGGGTCCGGAAGACGCTGGCCGTGATCTGGTGTTTCGGCGCGCCCGGGCACATCTGTGCTGCTCGAATAGGAGGCTGCGGCGATGGCTGACGAACATCCGCTGGACCGCGCGGTCTGGACGGCGCTGACCACCCGCCAGGCCCATCTGGCGCAGGGGGACGACCGCGCCTGGAGGATGGATCCGGCCTACGGCTTCTTCGCCGCCATGGCCGAGCCGACGCCCGAGGGCCTTGCCGCGCTGGCGGCGCTGATCCCGCCGGGCGGCCAACTGGGCGTGGTGGAGGCCGGTCCGCCGCCGGTTCCGCCGGGCTCGAATGTCGTCTCGCAGTCGCCGATCTGGCAGATGATCCACGACGGCCGCGCGCAGGCGCCGCCGGAGGGCCTGGAGATCCTCGCGCTGACCGAGGCCGACGCGACGGAGATGCTGGCGCTGGCCACGCTGACCCGGCCAGGACCGTTCTTCAGCCGCACCCACCAGCTCGGCGACTTCTTCGGGCTGCGCCTCGACGGGCGTCTGGCCGCCATGGCCGGAGAACGTCTGAAGGCGCCGGGCTTCACCGAGGTCAGCGGCGTCTGCGCCCACCCCGACTTCCGCGGACG
>CAUJHW010000130.1 GCA_963205005.1 Pseudomonadota bacterium | reverse complement strand
GCCGAGAGCGTGGTGAACACCCCCTCGGCCACCAGCATCTCCGGCGCCGCCGGATCCAGGCGCGCGGCCGTGCCGGCCGGCACGGGTCCGACCGTCTTGCGGGCCAGGCGCAGATCCCAGGCCTTCTGGCCGTTCGGTGCGAGGTAGGTGACCTCGACGGCGGTGAACGCGCCCTGCGCGTCGCAGATCGCCGCCATCAGGGCCGGTCGCCGATGGCGCGTCTGGACGTAGGCGGAGACCGGCGTGTCTCCGCCATGGCGCAGGATTTCGGGGCCAGGCAGGACGCGCCGGATATGGCGCAGGCGGCAGTGGCGCTCGCAGAGCGTCCCCTGGACCGCCCGGCCGCCCTCCCAGAGCCGCCGGGCGGCGTCCAGGCGCTGCGGGTCCGGCGGCTTTGCGACCACGGCCGCGCGTGGACCGGCGCCGGACACCGAGGTCGGCGCGTTGTGGACATCGATCAGCCGGTTGTCGCGCAGATGATCCAGCACCGCCTTCCAGTCGCCGTCGCCGAAGGTGTGGACGACGACCCGGTCGTCCTCCAGCAGCAGAGAGACCGAGCGATCGGCGGAACTGTGGCCCGGGGCGGGGATATTGGCGCGCCGGCCGCCGTCGTAGAGCTCGCCGCCGAGCGCCTTGACGATGTGGCTCAGGGACATGGATCACCTCCGCGTTTCAGCGCCGCAGCGCTGCAAGCCCGGCGTGGGCCAGGCCAAGCCCGCACACGGGCTGCTCGCCAAACCAGCCCCTCACTCCGACCTTTGAGCACCGCGCTACGGCCGAACGATCCGCATCAGGCTGTCCAGACGCCGGGAGGCACATCCGACCGTTGTCCCGGCCAAGTCAGGACGCGCCCCAAATAAGGCCTTTTTCTATATATAAGTCACTTTGGACCCGCCCAAACTGCTGGCGTTTCACCTGAAGAGATCGTCACGACCTCCTCTGGTTGAGCGCAGACGCTTTGGCGGCCGCCGGATGCCGGTTCGGTCTCCGGCTGACGCCGCGCCTGATCCCACAGCGCGCCGTCTTGGACTTGTTTCCCCGGCCGCTTGGCCCCTGTGCGGGACAACAAGACCACACTGCGACAGCGCACCCGACGGGTGCGTTGTCGATTCCGGGGATGGGCCATCGGGACCGCGACCAGCGCGTCTCATCACACGCAGGAGACCTCTGATGGCGACCATCGGTACTTTCATCAAACGTGGCGACGATCTGCATGGCGCGATCCGCACCTTGACTCTGGACGTCGATCTGGTGATGCGCCCCATCCCGAAAACGAAGGCCGATAGCCCCGACTTCCTCATCTACGCCGCCGGCACCGCCAAGGGTCCGAACGGCATCGACACCCAGCTCGGCGCCGGCTGGAAACGAACCTGCGATCAAAACTGCCTTCACATCGACGTCGAGCTTGACGATCCGGCCTTCCCGGGACCGCTCTCCGCCACCCTGGTCGAAGACCATGTCGCGCCGAGCGGTGAACGGTTCAGCATGGTCTGGGCGCGCGCCTAGACGCGCAAAGCAAGGATGGGGGCGTTGCGGGGACCACCCCGCTGGAGGGGGTGACCGGAGACCCTGCAGGCTCTGGTCCTGGGGGAGGGCGCTCCCCCATCCCACAACCTATTCAACTTATACGGTTATCGCGCGAAAAACACGAGTTGACGGAAAATAGGAACGTCGATCATTGATACAGTGATTGCACCGGTTTGCTGACATCGGCATCAGCTTGGCCGCACCATCGCGGGATGCCTTCATTGACCAACGACCTCGATTCCCCTCCGGGCCGACCTGATCCCAGTGAAAAGACCGGGACCCGTGAAGAAGCCTGGATTGTCGGCTCTAACCCCGAGCAGGCCATCCGGATGCGGAGCCTTTCAGTCTATCTCAGCAATGGCGGCGCCCTGAAGGATGTGCGCCTGGTTGAAGGCGAGGATGAGCGCTGGACCATGTGGGTGCGGCTGATCAATCGGCCCGGCGAATATCGTCTCAACCTCTTCAAGTCCGACCAGCCCAAGACCTACCGGGACGTCGATCTGGCCATCGCCACCGTCCGCGACGACTTCGGCTACTACGGCTCGATCACGCTCGCGACCGAGCAGCGGCCCAAGGTCGGCAAGGCCCAGCCCGGCCCGATCGCCGACAGCGACGAAGAATAGACCGGACTCGGTCGGTCAGGATCTGGCGAACGCCAGGAGCGGTTTCAGATCGAACCCATCGGCCGCCTTGATCGCGGCGATGTAGGCGGCCCGGGTCTCACCGGCATGGATCAGGTCGGCACGGCCCCAGCTGAAGGGCTCGCGCCCCAGCCGCTGGGCCAGAAGGTCGGCCGACAAACGGGCGTGGCGCCCGTTGCCGTTCGGAAAGACGTGGATTGAGACCATCCGATAGTGGAAGTCGACCGCGATCTCGTCAGGTAGCCGCGTGGCCGCCGCGACCTGAGCCGCGATGTCGCCGGTCAGCTGGTGCAGATGCTCGCGGACCTTCCACCAGTCGGCGACGCCGATGTTCTTCTCTGACTCGCGCGGCTTGCCAGCCCAGCGCCAGACGTCGCCGAACATCCGCCGGTGCAGGGTGAACAGGCTGGCGGGATCGAGCACGTCGAAGCGTCCCCGGCGCGCCCAGCGCAGCCCGGCGGCGATATTAGCTCGCTCCGCCCGGTTGAGATCGTCGCGCGTGACGACCCAGGTCGGGATCAGCCCGATCCGCTCCTCGGGCGTCAGGTTTGTCGCGGCGTCATCGCCGCCGTGCAGGTCCTCGTCGGTCAAGGCCGGGCCGCCCAGACTTCGCGGGGATCGAGCTCGTCTTCGATGAAGCGCCGTAGGCGGTCATCCTCCTCGGCGTCATCGACGGCCTGGTCTTCGAGCGCCATCGAATGGCTGATCGCTGCAAGTTCCTTCCGCGCAACGGCCCTGGCAGCGGTCCCATAGGTCTGCTCAAGTGGCTCGCGCGGCACGAAGGCGTAGACCAGCTCGCAATCCAGCGCCTCGGCGAGACGCCGCAGGCTGCCCAACTGGATGGTGTCCTCCTGCTCAGAGCGCTCCAGTTTCTGCACGGTCGGCTGTGTTACCCCCATCCGGGCGCCGAGCTGGCCGGCGGTCATGCCGAAGGCGTCGCGGATCGCACGAGCCCAGCCGCGAGGCGGACGGCGATGGGTGAGCGCCCGGTAAGGCGCCAGCACCCGATCGAGCGCGCGGCGCGCGTCGGCAGCGGACTTTCGGCGATCCATGGCATACCCCACAGGCTGTTTCTGAAGTCTAGATAAACATCCTATAGGCCATAAATTAGCAAAACTCCTACAGCCCATGGGCCATATGTTGTCCTGGGTAGCCGCCGGAATCATCGTTTCCGCACTGAGATCATCACCCGCTCCACGAAGACGTCGACGTTTTCCGCCGCCTGTTTGATAGCCTCGACATAGTCGCGTTTGATCCGGTCTGCGGCGATGCCGGTCGGGGTTGAAAGCGAAATCACGCCGTCATCGATGCCGTGGAATCCGATCCGATTGAACCAGCTGCCATGGGCGCCGTCCTTGATCAGCCGACGCAGCTCGGCGTTCATCTCGGGCCAGGGCGCCTCGTCGGCACCGGGGGCGAACATCAGCGGCGGCAATTCAAGTTCGGCCACAAGGGCGGGTTCTTCGGCCGGCCGCAAATCTCCCTTGTGGCGCAGGATCCGAGCCAGATTCAGCCGTAGGTCTGAGGCCCCCCGTTCCTGGGTGGCCAGTTTGCCGAAGTAGCTGCAGGCGCTGCGGACCTCAGGGTCCTCCAGGGCGATGGCCATCATCGTGACGATGCGGATCCCGTGCTTGCGCCAGCCCCAGATCGCCGTCTGGTCGTTGTTACGCTCGGGTTGCGGCAGGAATTCCGCCGCCGCTGCCGCTACCCGGGCCGCGTCTTCTGGCGTGGCGCTGGCGGGGTTGGCTAGCAAGGCGTCCCTGACCAGCGGAGCCAGGCGCGGACACACTCGGACAGCCGTCCGAAGCTCCTGGCGGACCATTTCCGCGTACACCGAGGTGTCCGGTTTCGCGCCGCCCAAGCCGCTGGCTCCCCCTGGACAGCCAATGGCGGTGTCCTGTCGGTTGCGCTGGCGCTGGGTCGAGTATCTGTCGGCGTTTCCGCTTGCGGGCCTCGTAGAGGGCCGCGCTGAAGGATCATTTCGCGGTGTAGCCGCGTCCTTCTCTCGTACAGAAGACGTGAAGTTATTTTGGGACTGTTCTGGGCGCCGGGATTCCGGCGCCCGGGCGCTATATTTCATCGGGAAGGCTACCGTCTCTGAATAGGCAGCCCTGCGGGCGGCTACGCCCTCACGGATCGCCTCGTCGACACCTTCCAGCTCATCGAGCCGCGCCATTAGCGGGCGCAGGTCATAGGCCTCGGCGCCGGCGGGCCGGTTGGAGCGCGTGTAGTCGCGCACCAGGTATCCGGCGGCCTCCAGCGCCTTGCGGTTGGCACGGGCCTGGCTCTCGCTGCAGCCCAGGTACTCGGCCACCAGGCCGGTCGATGGCCAGACGCAGGCGGTGTCCTGCTCCAGCCGATCCTGGTTGAGATGCTCGACATAGAGCAGCAGCGTCATGCGCTGCGGGATGCTGAGCGACGGCGTGCCTTTCAGCACGGCGGCGGCGACGCGGGCGATGGTCTCGCCCGGCTGCCAGCGCCAGGTTTCCGCCGCGGCGCAGACGGCCGGGAAGTTCTCCGCGCGCTTGGCGAAGCCGGGCCGCCAATCCTCGGAATGTGCGGTTTGCATGATGTCCCTTCAGGTCGGGACGAGGCCGATCGACAGGCTGAAACACGCAGGATTTAGAGGCAAAGCTCCGCCATCCGGTCCTTGACGACGTTCAAAACGCGCCATAGGTAGGACCGATCTTCTTGCCGCCACTCACAACGGCACTGCGATTTCCGAGAGCCTCCAGCGCCAACTGGGGGCTTTCGCCGTTTTAGGGTCTCGTCTTAGGTCACGGTTCAGATCCTGGTTGGGCCCGGCCAAGACCGGGCGATCACGCTGAGGCAGAGCCTCGGCGAGGGGTCACGGGCCCGAAGGCCCGGATCAGACGGTCAGGGGGCGGGCATGGTGGTCGTCCTTCTCAAGGACGAGGCCGGCGCCGGCGTGTGCTGTTCGACGGCCACAAGAAAGCGTTTGGGGTCTTGACGCCAAAAACGAAACGCCTAGCCTGTCCCCATCAAACGCCGCCCAGAAGCAGCTTGATCGAATTTCACGAAAGCCTCCGATTGCCGTCGGGGGCTTTCGCCGTT
>CAUJHW010000129.1 GCA_963205005.1 Pseudomonadota bacterium | reverse complement strand
GGGCTCGGCGAACGATGCGTGGCGCGGCTGCCCAACCGGACCCTTGAGGGCGTTGCCGAGGGCATGGACCCCGATGGCGCGCTGCGGCTGAGGCTGGACGGCGGCGCGCTGGAGCGCATAACGGCCGGCGACGTTTTTTTCGGGGGCGAGTGAGGCGAGCGATGCTGCTGGCGATTGAACAGGGCAACACCAACACGCTGTTTGCCGTGCATGACGGGCAGACCTGGATCGCCCAGTGGCGGGCGGCCACCCATTCCAGCCGCACGGCGGATGAGTATGCGGTATGGCTGTCGCAGCTGCTGGGCATGGCGGGACTGGCCATGGGCGCCTTCGACGGCTGCATCATCTCGAGCGTGGTGCCGCAGTCGATCTTCAATCTTCGCAATCTGGCGCGGCGATACCTACATGTAGAGCCGATGGTGATCGGCGAGAACGTGGACCTGGGCATTCAGGTGCGCATCGAGAAGCCATCGGAAGCGGGCGCGGACCGGCTGGTGAACGCAATCGGGGCGCACATCGTCTATCCCGGCGACCTGATCGTCATCGACTCCGGCACCGCCACCACCTTCGACGTGGTCGCCGCCGACGGGGGCCTGGAGGGCTGCGCCATCGCGCCGGGGATCAACCTGTCGATGGAGGCGTTGCACCAGGCGGCCGCCAAGCTGCCGCGCGTGGCGATCCAGAAGCCGCCG
The DNA here is from genome assembly GCA_963205005.1 of Pseudomonadota bacterium. Taxonomy (GTDB): domain Bacteria; phylum Pseudomonadota; class Alphaproteobacteria; order Caulobacterales; family Caulobacteraceae; genus Phenylobacterium. Next base: position 16,059 of record CAUJHW010000129.1, on the reverse strand, counting down.
CGGATGATCGGCAAGGACACGGTGGGCGCCATGCAGTCGGGCGTCTTCTGGGGCTACATCGGGCTCATCGAAGGCCTGGTGGACCGCATCAAGGCCGAATGGGGCCGACCCATGACCGTCGTGGGGACGGGAGGCGTGGCCTCCCTGTTCCACGGCGCAACCACATCGATCGACCAGTTCGATCCTGATCTGACAATCCGCGGCATGCTGGAAATCTGGCGCCGCAATTCAACGAAGGCCTAATGGCGAAAAATCAGAACGACGAGCTCGTCTTCCTGCCCCTCGGGGGCTCGAACGAGATCGGAATGAACTTCAATCTCTACGGCTTCGGGCCGCCCCATGACCGCAAGTGGATCGTGGTGGACCTGGGCGTCACCTTCGGCGACCAGACCACGCCCGGCGTCGAGGTGATCCTGCCCGATCCGGCGTTCATGGAAGCGAACGCCGACCGGCTGCTGGGCATCGTGCTGACGCACGCCCACGAGGATCATATCGGCGCGGTCGCCCACCTGTGGCCGCGCTTCAAGGCGCCGATCTACGCCACGCCGTTCACAGCCTACATCCTGCGCGAGAAGCTGCGCGAGGCCGACCTGCTGGATGAGGCGAAGATCACCGAGGTGCCGCTGGGCGGGACCATCGAGCTTGGCCCGTTCAAGCTGGAGCTGATCACGCTCACCCACTCGATCCCGGAGCCGAACGGCCTGGCGATCCGCACGCCGCTGGGCACGATCCTGCACACCGGCGACTGGAAGATCGATCCCGATCCGCTGCTGGGCGGCCCCACCGACATCGACGCGATCCGCAAGCTGGGCGACGAGGGCGTTCTGGCGATGGTCTGTGACTCCACGAACGTGTTCGTGGACGGCCATGCCGGGTCCGAGGCCGACGTGCGCAAGGCGCTGATCCCGCTGATCGCCGGGCTGAAGGGCCGGGTGGCGGTGGCCTGCTTCGCCTCGAACGTGGCGCGGATGGACAGCGTGATCCGGGCGGCGGAAGCCAACGGCCGCCGCGTCTGCCTGGTCGGCCGGTCCATGCACCGCATGGCGGCCGGCGCGAAGTCGGTGGGTCTGATGCAGGACATCAAGCCCTTCGTCGACGACAACGAGGCCAAGCACCTGCCGGCGACGGGCGTTCTGTATCTCTGCACGGGCAGCCAGGGTGAGGCGAGGGCGGCCCTGTCGCGGATCGCCGAGGGCACCCATCCGCACGTGAAGCTGGGCGCGAACGACGCCTGCGTGTTCTCCAGCCGGGTGATCCCGGGCAACGAGATTCCGATCCGCAACCTGCAGAACAAGCTCACCGAGCGTGGTGTCCGGCTCTACACCGAGCGCGACCATCCGGGCATTCACGTCTCCGGCCACCCGTGCCGCGACGAACTGGCCGAGATGTACGCCTGGGCGCGACCGGAGATTTCGGTCCCGACCCACGGCGAGCGCCGCCACCTGATGGAGCACGCCGCCTTCGCCCGCGATCTGCAGGTTCCCCAGCAGGTGACGCCCCGCAACGGCGACATGGTCCGGCTGGCGCCGGGCCGCGCCGAGATTATCGACGAGGTGCAGGCCGGACGGCTCTACCTCGACGCCGGCGTGCTGACGCCTGAACACGGCGACGCCCTGCGCGAGCGCCGGCATGCGGCCTACAACGGCATGCTTGCGGTGTCGGTCGTGCTGGACGAGCGCGGCCGCATCGTCTCGGGCCCGCAGGTGCGCGCCCTGGGCCTGCCCACCGAGGACGAGGAGCACCTGGACGACGTGCTCAATACGCTGGCGGATGAGGCCGAACACGCCCTGAAGCGGCTGAAGGGCGACGAGATGGAACTGGACGAGTCCATCGAGAAGGCCATCTCGCGCGGCGTGAAGAAGGCCAGCCAGCGCATCTGGGGCCGCCGGCCTGTGGTCGAGACCACGGTGCTGCGGATCTGAGTCAAGGCGACGGCGCCGCCCCGGGTCAGCGCGCCCCCAGACCCAGCGCGTCGATTTCCGCCATCTGCGCCGCGCTGTACGGCCCCGCGGCCTCGGCTGCGAGGCACATGGCGAGCTCGGCGCGGTTCTTCACGCCGAGGACCACCGTGTCGATGTTCGGCATGCTGAGGGCGTAGCGGTGCGCCACCTGGGCCGGATCCTCGCCCCAGCGGGCGGAGAGGGCGCGGAAGGGCGCGGCGCGGGCGTAGTCGGCGTTGTCCGGACTGGACGGCCGCAGCTCCCGGTCCACGGCCAGGGTGAGGGCGCCGGCCTGCACCGCTCGGATGCCCATCACGCCGCAGCCGGCTGTCTTCGCGGCGGCGGCGACCTCACGGGCGCGTTCCGATTCGGCGTAGCGGCGCAGCGCGCCGGCGGAGTCCATCAGGTTGGCGATCGCCTGGACCCCGTCGGGACGCGGGGTGTGGTCGATGGCGCGCAGGACATCGGTGGGCACGCCGATTCCGGTGATCCCCCAGGCGCCGATCTTCCCCGCCGTCTTGAGGGCCTCGAACGCGGGGATCACCTCGTTCACGTAAAGCGACCAGGACGTCCCCATCTGGTCCCGGCGGTCATTGCCGTGGGAATAGACGAAGTCGTCGGCGTGGATGTTGGAGTGCAGGAAGAACAGGTCCACCCGCTCCAGCCGCATGGCCTTCAGGCTGGCCTCCAGCGAGGCGGCGAGGCCCGGGCCGATCTTCGCGGCCTCCGGCGAGCCGATGGCGCACTTGGTGGTGAACTTCAGGCCGGCGGGCGGCTGGCCCTCGAAGGCCAGGCCGATGTTCTCCTCGCAGGCGCCGTACATCGGGGCCGAGTCGATCACGGAGATGCCGGCGTCGACGGCGGCCCGCAGGGTGGCCACCGCCTCGTCGCGGCTGGTCTCGCCCCAGATCTGGCCGACGCCGCCGCCGCCCAGCGTGAGCCGGCTTACCTCGCCCAGGACGCCCAGTTTCGCGGTCTTCATGGTGTCTCCCCCTGTGTGCGAAATACCTAGCATGACCATCGTCCCTTGCGGCGCCTTCGAACACTGGGTTTGATGTCGGCGGCGAGACGCGGGAAGCGCGCCGCCTGGGCAGGGAGAGACGCCGGAGCATGACCGCCTATCAGGGTGTGCGGATCGCTGATTTCAGTCAGGGCATGGCGGCGCCGATGGCGGCCATGCTGCTCGGCGACTTCGCCGCGGAGGTGGTCAAGGTCGAACCGCCGGGCGGTGACCGGCGGAAGGACCATCCGGGCTACCAGGCCTGGAACCGCAACAAGCAGGTGGTGACGCTCGATCTCGACACGCCGGACGGCATGGCCGCGGCGCGGGCGCTGATCGCCGGGGCCGACGTGGCGCTGTTCGACCATGCGCCGTCGCGGCTGGCGGCGCTGGGGCTGGACGCCGCGTCACTGACTGCGGCGCATCCGTCGCTGATCCACGCCTGGATGCCGCCGTATGGAACATCCGGGCGCTGGAGCGAGCTTCCGGCCCACCACAATCTGCTCACGGCCCTGACCGGTATGGCGTTCCGGCAGGGCGCCTGGGACCCCGAGTCGCCCATCCACATGATCCTGCCGGTGGCGTGGTCGTCGCAGGCGGTGCTGGGCGCGGGCGCGATCGGCGCGGCGCTGTTCGAACGCAGCCGCAGCGGGCTTGGCCAGGCGGTGACGGTGAGCGGCCTGCACGGCTCGGGTGAGGCCGCGCCGCCCATGCGGTTCGAGAACATCGACCCGCTGCCCCGCGGCATTCCGCCGGGCGCCAATCCACGCTACCGCCTGTACCAGTGCGCCGACGGGGAGTGGTTCTTCCTGGGCACCCTGTTCACCAATTTCTACCGCAAGGCCTTCGAGGCGCTGGAGCTGGGCGACCTGTTCGACGTGCTGGAGCAGGACATGGTCGGCGCCCGAGAGATGCTGATCGGCATCTTCGAGACCCGGCCCCGCGACGAATGGCTGGAGCTGCTGAAGTCCAAGGATGTGCCCTGCGGCCCGGTGGGGCGCAGAGAGGCGTGGTTCAGCGGCCCGGTCGTGGCGGAGGCCGGGATGCGGCTGATGTTCAACCATCCCAGCCTGGGTGAAGTGGCGATGCCGGCGCCGCCGGCCCGGCTGAGCGCCACGCCGGCGCGGGTCAGCGGCCTGCCGAAGGCGGTTTCCGCCCCCCCGTCCTGGCCGGCGAAGCCCGCGCCCGCAGCGAAGGCGGCCGACACAAAGGCGCCGCTCGCCGGCATCCGGGTGCTGAACCTGGGCACAGTGATCGCCGGCGCATATGCCGGAACCCTTCTGGCCAGTCTCGGCGCCGACGTGATCAAGATCGAGGGGCCCGAAGCTGACCCGTTCCGCTCCGACGGCGTCCAGTTCCTGGTCTACAACCGCGGCGTCCGCGGGCTTGGGCTGGACCTGAAGCAGACCGCCGCCCGGGGCGCCTTCCTTGAGATGGTCCGCTCGGCCGATGTGGTGATCGACAACTACCGCCTGGGCGTGCGCGAGCGGCTGGGCATCAGCTACGCTACGCTGAAGGCGATCAATCCGCGGATCATTTCCTGCTCGATCAACGCCTATGGCGACACCGGACCGTGGGCGGCGCTGCCGGGCTTCGATCCGCTGATGCAGGCGGAGGGCGGGATGATGGCGGCCCAGGGCGGGGACGGAGACCCGGTGCTCTACACCATCGCCGTCAATGACATCGCCACCGCCGCCGTGGTGGCGACCTCGGTCGTCGCCGCCCTGAACGCACGGGAACGGACCGGGGAGGGGCAGGAAATCGTCTCCAGCCTGCTGGCCCAGAGCCTTCTCTACCAGCTTGGCGAGATGGTGGATTACGCCGGGCGGCCGCCGAACGACCTGGGCGGGCGCGACTGCGTGGGCCTGACGGCGCTCTACCGGTTCTATCCCTGCGCCGACGGCTGGCTGGCCTTGGCCTGCGAGACCGGCGCCGAGGCGCGGGGCGTCGGGCAGGTGCTGGGCCTGGACCTGGGCGCCGCTGACCTGGCCGAGCCCCGGGATGGCGACCTGGCCAGGCGGATCGAGGCCGCGCTGGCCGGCCGGGCGCGGGACGAGACGGTCGATGCCCTGCTGGCGGCGGGCGTCCCCGCCGCGCCCGTGCGGCGCTTCGATGAGGTGCTGGAGGACGACTGGGCGTGGGACAACGGCCACATGGACCGCTGGAGCCACCCGCGCCTCGGCCCCGGGGTGAGCGCGCGCAACTACAGCGACTTCAGCCGCTCGCCGACCGGCTTCGTGCGCCCGACGCCGGAGCTGGCGGGGCACACCCGCGAGGTGCTGGGCGACTATGGTGTGCCGGAGGCGCGGATCGCGGACCTGCTGGCCACGGGCGCGGCCTTCGAGACGCCGTGAGGCTGACCGTTCGGTGTGACGCAAGGTGATCTCGCGCCGGACGCCGGGTCGGCGTATACCGCCGCCATGATCGGAAAACTGAACCACGTGGGGATCGCCACGCCGTCCATCGAAGCCTCGGTCGCGATGTATCGCGACATGCTGGGCGCCACCAAGATCGGCGAGAAGTTCGCCATGCCCGAACAGGGCGTCTGGGTCTGCTTCGTCGATGTGCCGAACAGCCAGATCGAGCTGATCGAGCCCTACGGCGACGCCTCGCCCCTCAAGGGATTCCTCGAGAAGAATCCGGCCGGCGGCCAGCATCACATCTGCTTCGAGGTGCCGGACATCATCGCTGCGCGCGACGACATGGCGGCCAAGGGCGCGACGGTTCTGAACGGCGGGACGCCGCGGATCGGCGCACACGGGACGCCGGTGATCTTCGTGCACCCGAAGAACATGGGCGGCGTGCTGGTCGAACTGATGGAAACTCCGAAGGACGCCCACTGATGACGCCCTTCGCGGCGATCGCCATCTACCTGACCATCTGGTGGACGGTGCTGTTCTGCGTGCTGCCGTTCGGCACGATCAGCCACGCTGAAGCCGGCATCGACAAGGGTGACGGCGGTGACCCGGGCGCCCCGGTGGATCCCAAGCTGAAGCAGAAGTTCCTGCTGACGACGGCGATCTCGGCGGTCGTGTTCGTGTTGCTGTGGCTGGTGATCCACTTCGGCGTCGTGAAGCTGCCGCGGGTGCCGGGCGGGCTGTAGGCTCTCGATCCTCCCCCGCTGAAGGGGGAGTGGAGGGGGCATCCTCGCCGGTGGACGGATCGCGGCGGAAGCCCTCTCGGTCGGTTTCGCCGCCGGCTCCCCCCGAGAGGGGCAAGGTTGTGTGTTCCTTCGCCTCATCGTTGCCAAGGTCTTCGCGGCAAGGGTATCAGGGCGCCTTCGCCACCTGAGAGAATCCATGCGCCTTTCGCGATACTTCATGCCGACCCTCCGCGAGGCGCCGGCCGATGCGCAGATCGTCTCGCACCAGCTGATGCTCCGCGCCGGGATGATCCGACAGGAAGCGGCCGGCATCTACGCCTGGCTGCCGCTGGGCCTGCGGGTGCTGAAGAAGATCGAACAGGTGGTGCGCGAGGAGATGGACCGCGCCGGGGCCGTCGAGATCCTGATGCCGACCCTGCAGCTGGCCGACCTTTGGCGCGAGAGCGGCCGGTATGACGACTACGGCGAGGAGATGCTGCGCATCAAGGATCGCCACGACCGCGACCTGCTGTACGGCCCCACGGCGGAAGAGGTCGTGACCGATATTTTCCGCAGCTATGTGAAGTCCTACAAGGACTTGCCGAAGAATCTTTACAACATCCAGTGGAAGTTCCGTGACGAGCGCCGGCCCCGTTTCGGGGTGATGCGCGGCCGCGAGTTCCTGATGAAGGACGCCTATTCCTTCGACGTCGACGAAGCCGCGGCGCGGCGTTCCTACAACCGGATGTTCCTGGCCTACCTCAACGTCTATGCGCGGCTGGGGCTGAAGGCGATCCCGGTGAAGGCTGATCCCGGGCCGATCGGCGGCGACATGAGCCACGAGTTCATGATCCTGGCCGACACCGGCGAGAGCCAGGTCTTCGCCCACCGCGACCTGGTGGAGATGGGCGCGCCCGGGCCGGACCTGGACTGGGACGGCGATCTGGAAGGCGAGGTCACCCGCCGCACCAGCCTCTATGCCGCCTCCGACGAGATGCACGACACCGCCAGGTTCGAGGCGATGCCGGAAGACAAGCGGATGACCGCCCGCGGCATCGAGGTCGGCCATATCTTCTATTTCGGCACGAAGTATTCCGGGCCGATGAAAGCCAATGTCACCGGTCCGGACGGCAAGGATGCGCCGGTGCAGATGGGCTCCTACGGCGTCGGCGTCTCGCGACTGGTGGCCGCGATCATCGAAGCCAGCCACGACGAGGGCGGCATCATCTGGCCGGACAGTGTGGCGCCCTTCGGCGCGGCGGTCCTGAACCTTCGCGCCGGCGACGCGGGCTGTAACGAGGTCTGCGAAACCGCCTACAGGGCGCTGGCCGCCGCCGGCAAGGATCCGCTCTACGACGACCGTGATGATCGTCCGGGCGCCAAGTTCGCCGCCACCGATCTCGTCGGCATCCCGTGGCAGCTGGTCGTCGGCCCCAAGGGCGTCGCCGAGGGCGTGGTCGAGCTGAAGCGCCGGGCGACCGGTGAAAAGCAGTCGCTGCCGCTGGACGCGGCGCTGAAGGCCATCATCGGGTGAGCAACGCCGCTGCCCCCGTGCTCGGCGGGCGCGCCAGGCCTTTCGGCCTGTGGGAACGGATGCTGGCCATCCGCTACCTCCGCGCGCGGCGCAGCCAGGGCGGCGTGGGGCTGATCTCGGTGATCTCGTTCATCGGCATTACGCTCGCAGTGGCGACACTGATCATCGTGATGTCGGTGATGAACGGCTTCCGGGCCGAGCTGCTCAGCCGGATCCTGGGATTCCAGGGCCATGTGTTCGTCACGGGCGGTGTGCTGGATGGACCGGAGCGCGACCTGGCGGCGGCGCGGATCCTGAAGGTTCCGGGCGTGGTGCAGGCCGCGCCGATCATCGAGGCCCAGGTGATCGCGCTCGGCCCCAGCCAGATCACCGGGGCGCTGGTGCGCGGCATCCGTCCGGCCGACCTGCAGGGTACGAAGCTGGTCTCGGGCAACATCACCAAGGGCAGCCTCAAGGACTTCGGCGCCGGCGAGTATGGCGGCGACGTGATCGTGGTCGGCGAGCGGCTGGCCCAGTCGCTGGGCGTGGCCCCGGGCGACACCCTGAGCCTGATCTCGCCGTCGGGCGGGGCGACGGCCTTCGGCGGCACGCCGCTGCAGAAGGCCTATACGGTCGGCGCCACGTTCAGCGTGGGCATGAGCCAGTACGATCAGGCCTACATCTACATGCCATTGGCCCAGGCCCAGCTGTTCTTCGGCCGCGAGGACACGGCCGACGCCATAGAGATCCGGGTCGAGGATCCCGACCATGCCGCCCGCATGAAGGCCGCTATCAACAAGGCCGCCGGGCCGGCCGCCCTGGTGACCGACTGGGCCCAGCGGGACTCGTCCTACTGGGGCGCGCTGCAGGTGGAGCGGGTGGTGATGCGCCTGATCCTGATGCTGCTGGTCGCCATCGCGGCGATGAACATCATCTCCGGCCTGGTCATGCTGGTGAAGAACAAGGGTCGCGACATTGCGATCCTGCGGACCATGGGGGCGGGGCAGGGGTCGATCCTGCGGATCTTCTTCATGGCCGGAGCCAGCATCGGCATGCTCGGAACGGCGGCGGGCCTCGCCATCGGAACCCTGTTCTGCATCTACATCGACCCGATCCAGGCGGCGGTGGAGTTTGTCACCGGCCAGGCTGTGTTCGCCTCCGACGTCTATTACCTGTCCCGGGTGCCGGCGAAGGTGGACTGGGCTGAGGTTGCCGTCATCGTCGCCTGGTCGCTCGGGATGAGCTTCCTCGCCACCCTGCCGCCGGCGATGCGGGCCGCGCGGCTCGATCCGGTTGAGGCGCTCCGCTATGAGTGAGCCCGTCCTCTCGATCCGGGGTCTGGAGCGGACCTACGTCACCGCGGCCGGGTCGCTCAATGTGCTGAAGGGCGTCGACCTCGACATCCAGCCGGGTGAAATTGTCGGCCTGATTGGCCCCTCCGGCTCCGGAAAGTCCAGCCTGCTGCACGCCGCCGGATTGCTGGAGCATCCCGACGGCGGCCGGATCACCATCCAGGGCGTCGACTGCACCGACCTGAACGAGGCCGCGCGCACCCGCGTCCGGCTGGCGACCATCGGTTTCGTCTACCAGTTCCACCACCTGCTGCCGGAGTTCACCGCGCTCGACAACGTGGCCCTGCCGCGGATGATCGCCGGCGAGCCGCGCAAGGCCGCCCTGGCGCGGGCCGCCGTGCTGCTGGAAGGCCTGGGGCTCAAGGCGCGGGGCGATCACCAGCCGGCCCAGCTGTCCGGCGGCGAACAGCAGCGGGTGGCCGTGGCCCGCGCGCTGGCCAACTCGCCCCGGCTGCTGCTTGCCGACGAGCCGACCGGCAACCTCGACCCCACCACCTCGACCCAGGTGTTCGACAGCCTCTACGCGCTCGCCCGCCAGGAAGGCGTCGCCGCCCTCGTCGCCACCCACAACCTTGCGCTCGCCAGCCACATGGACCGGGTTTTCGCACTGAAGGACGGCCGGCTGGAGCCGTGGACGGGGGAGTAGGGCTTCACTTCTCTGCCGGGTTGAAATCCCTCAGGAGCCCGGCCAGGGCGTCGAACGCGGGATCGGTCTGGTCGGTGGCGAAGGTCAACCGGACCTCAAGCACATAGTCCCCGCGGCGGGTCAGCCAGATGCCATGTCCGGTCCCGGACCTGTCGAACCAGAACTTGTCCATCGAAGCGCCAGAGCCCCGCACGTTTCGAGCTCCACCGCTGGATCTGACGGCGCCTGTCTCCTTCAGCGCAGCGTCGATGACGGACTTGAAATGCTTGCGGTCGTCGCCTGCGTCGGGCGAGAGGGTCACGTAGGCAAAGAGGTCGTTGCTGTCGTCCCGGCTGTAGTAGCAGGCGAGGTCGAGGCGTTCTTCGCGAGAGTCCAGGACGGTAAGATTACGGCGCTCATACAGCCCGTAGGTCTTGGCGCAGGTCGTGTCCGAGCCTTGCAGGACCACACCGTCGCGCACCGTTGGCATGAAGTAGAGCCCATCGGCGCCTGAAATCACGGCTTTTCGCACACCGTTCAGGAGGTTGGGCCGGTAGAGAACCGCGGTTCGACGCGACTGCGTCTCAAGGTAGAGGCTTACGGCGTCGCCTGTTGAATCCAGTGCGGCGAGGGCGTCGGCTTTCTGCGAAATCAGACTGTGTAGATCATCGACCAATTGCTTAGGGGCGGGGCGTTCTGGGTAGACCTTGAAGACGTAAAGGATCTCATTGATCAGCCCCCCAAGATAGTAGGCCTTCGGTCCAGCGGGCGGTGCGCCGCGACGGATGCGCGACCAGGCGCCAGCCGCCTCGAGGGACGGGCCTTCGGCCAGAAACAGCAACTCCTCACGTCCCACAGCCTTGGCCCAGCGTGGCGGCGCCAGACCTTCACCGGCGAACAGCTCCCAGTCGGCGTCGTCCGCTTCGAACCGGGCGATCACGCAGGGCGAGGAGATTTCGATCTCCGACATCGGCCAGTCGCCGCGGCCGCTCTCATCCCGGAGGGCGAGGTACACTCCGGCGGACAGCCCCAGGCGAACCTCTTCGGTGAGCGGTTCGGAAAAGGTGATGGCCTTGCCCGCGCCGTCCAGCCTTGCGCCGCAGGCTTGAGGCGGGACCGGGGTCTGGGACAGGACGGGCGATGCCACAACGGACGCCGCCACAACGGCAATTACGGCGGCAAGTATAAAGCGACTCATGTGGACAAACCTCCTATGCGAGCATCTTGCATAGCGGCTTGACGGTGAGAACAAAAGGGGACTAAGAACGAAAACGGAACGCGTCCACGGGTTACCCACAGGCGCTCAACAGGAGGATGTCCGCGATGGTTCGTCTGGCCCGGGAATCACTGGCTTTTGCGTCGGTGGCGAGCTTTGTCTGGATGGTCTGCACGGTGGCCGGTCTGATGGGCTGACGCCATGCGAATGGGAGAGGCGGCAAGGGTGACGGACGACGCGAACGGTTTCGTCCATCTCCGGGTCCGCTCGGCCTATTCGCTGCTGGAAGGGGCCATCAAGGCCGACAAGATCGGCGGGCTGGCCAAGGCCGACCACATGCCCGCCGTGGCGATCGCCGACCGGGCCAACCTGTTCGGCGCCCTGGAATTCTCGGTGGCCACCAAGGGCGAGGGTATCCAGCCGATCATCGGCTGCGCCCTGCCGGTGACCGGCATCGGCGCGGGCCAGACCGCCCGCTGGGCCAAGACCCCCACCGTCATGCTGCTGGCCCAGACCGAGGCGGGCTATCTCAACCTCTGCGAACTTTCCTCGGCGGCCTATCTGGACGGGGACGGCAGCGAGGATCCTCATGTGCCGTGGCCCAAGGTCTGCGCTCATTCCGAGGGCCTTATCCTGCTGTCCGGCGGGCCAGACGGTCCGGTGGACCCGCTGTTCGCCGCCGGAAAACCTGAACTGGCGCGGGCCGCGCTCGCCGAGATGCGGCGGGTGTTCGCCGACCGGTTCTATGTAGAACTCCAGCGGCACGAGGCGCCCGCCGAGGCCATCGCGGAGCCGGGGCTGGTGGGCTGGGCCTATGAGGCCGACGTCCCTCTGGTCGCCACCAACGACGTCTATTTCAAGAACGCCCAGACCTACGCCGCCCACGACGTGCTGCTTTGCATCTCGGACGGCGCCTTCGTCGGCCAGGACGAGCGCCGCCGGGTGACGCCCGAGCACGGGTTCAAGTCCACGGCCGAGATGCGGGCCCTGTTCGCCGACCTGCCGGAGGCCTGCGACAACACCCTCGACATCGCCCGGCGCTGCGCCTTCACGGTGGCCAAGCGCGACCCGCTGCTGCCCCGCTTTCCGGCCGAGGCGGGCCGGACCGAGGCCGACGAACTGGCCCACCAGGCGCGTGAGGGGCTGAAGGCGCGGATCGCCAAGGGCCAGGCGGTGTCATTCCCGGTCGCCGACTACGAGGCGCGCCTGGATCGTGAGCTGCAGGTGATCACCCAGATGGGGTTCCCGGGCTACTTCCTGATCGTGTCGGACTTCATCAAGTGGGCGAAGGCGCGGGGCATCCCCGTGGGACCCGGACGGGGCTCGGGCGCCGGCTCGCTGGTGGCCTATTCCCTGACCATCACCGACCTTGATCCCCTTCGCTACGGCCTGCTGTTCGAGCGGTTCCTGAACCCCGAGCGGGTGTCGATGCCCGACTTCGACATCGACTTCTGCCAGGAGCGCCGCGAAGAGGTGATCTCCTACGTCCAGCAGCGATATGGGCGCGACAAGGTCGCCCAGATCATCACCTTCGGCACCCTGCAGGCCCGCGCCGTGCTGCGCGATGTGGGCCGCGTGCTGCAACTCCCGCTGGGCCACGTGGACCGGCTGGCCAAGATGGTGCCGGCCAACCCCGCCAACCCGGTGACCCTGGCCCAGGCCATCGAGATCGAGCCCCGGCTGCAGGAGGAGCGGAAGAACGACGAGGCGGTGGCGCGCCTGCTGGACATCGCCCTGCAGCTGGAAGGCCTTTACCGCAACGCCTCGACACACGCCGCCGGCGTGGTGATCGGCGACCGCCCACTGACCCAGCTCACGCCTCTGTACCGCGATCCGCGCTCGGAGCTGCCCGCCACCCAGTTCAACATGAAGTGGGTGGAGAGCGCCGGTCTGGTGAAGTTCGACTTCCTGGGCCTGAAGACGCTGACGGTGATCGACCGCGCGCTGAAGTTCCTCGAGAAGCGCGGCGCGTCGGTGGACATGGCGCTGCTGCCGCTCGACGACCCGAAGACCTACGAGCTGATGAGCAATGCGCTCACCATCGGGGTTTTCCAGCTTGAAGGGCAGGGGATGCGCGACACCCTGCGGCAGCTGCGCCCGGGGTCGATCGAGGACGTCACCGCCATCGGCGCGCTGTACCGCCCGGGGCCGATGGACAACATCCCGGCCTTCGTCGACTGCAAGTTCGGCCGCAAGCCCATCGACTTCCTGCATCCCACGCTGGAGGGGGTGCTGAAGGAGACCTACGGGATCATCGTCTATCAGGAACAGGTGATGCAGATCGCCCAGATCCTGGCGGGCTACAGCCTGGGCGAAGCCGACCTGCTGCGTCGCGCCATGGGCAAGAAGAAGAAGGAGGAGATGGACCAGCAACGGGCGCGGTTCATCTCGGGCGCCGAGGCCAAGGGCGTGCCGGCGGCCCAGTCGGGCGCCATCTTCGATCTGGTGGACAAGTTCGCGGGCTACGGCTTCAACAAGAGCCACGCGGCCGCCTATGCGGTCGTCAGCTATCAGACCGCCTGGCTGAAGGCGAACGCGCCCGTCGAGTTCTTCGCCGCCTCGATGAGCCTCGATATCGCCAACACCGACAAGCTGGCGGTGTTCTATCAGGACGCCAAGCGCTTCAACGTCACCATCCGGCCGCCCTGCGTGAACCGCTCTTCCGCCGATTTCGACGTGGAGGGCGGTGAGGTGCTGTATGCCCTGGGCGCCATCCGCAACGTGGGCCTGCAGGCCATGGAGCATGTGGCCGCTGTGCGTCGCGAGGGCGGGCCGTTCCGCGACATCTTCGATTTCGTCGAGCGGGTGGACCCAAAGCAGGTCAACAAGCGCACCTTCGAGACCCTGGCGCGGGCCGGCGCCTTCGACAACATCCACCCCAACCGCGCCGAGCTGCTGGCCTCCGCCGAGGCGCTGATCGGTCATGGCCAGGCGCTGGCGTCGGATCGCGCCGAGGGCAAGGTCAGCCTGTTCGGCGAGGACCTGAGCGGCGGGCATCGGCCGCGCATGACCCGGGCGGAGACCTGGAGCCCGGTGGACCGGCTGGATCATGAACTGGCGGCAGTGGGCTTCTATCTCTCCGGCCACCCGCTCGACGACATGGTGGATGCCCTGCGCCGCAAGCGGACGGACCTGCTCACCGACGCCATCGCCAAGGCGCTGGGCGGCGCCGAAGCGCTGCGGATGGCCGGCGTGGTGCGCCGCAAGCAGGAACGGCCGTCGCGCACCGGCGAGAAGTTCGCCTTTGTGACCATGTCGGACCCGACCGGCGAGTACGAGGTGCTGTTCCCGCCGGAGTCGCTGCGCAAATGCCGCGAGCTGCTCGAGCCGGGCAAGGCGGTCTGTCTGAAGGTGCGTGTGAAGGCCAGCGACGGTGAGGTCCGCTTCTTCGGCGACGACGTCGAGACCATCGAGAAGGCGGTCGAGAACGTGGTGGCGGGTCTGCGCGTCCACCTGGCGCCCCGCAGCGCCGAGATCGAGGCGCTGAAGCGGCGGCTGGAAGGGGTTTCAAGCAGTCGGGGCGGCGAGGTGATCCTGGTGGCGGGCCTGGGCGGCGGGCGCGAGGTGGAGCTCAAGCTGCCCGGTCGCTTCACGCTCGACGGCGCTGTACGCGGCGCCCTGAAGACCGCGCCCGGCGTGGTGTTTGTCGAGGACATCTAGAGAACGTCGGCTTGACGGCTGCCGCTTCGGTCGTGTTGTGTGAAAACACAACCGGAGAGTTATCATGAGAGCTTTTATCGTTCTGGTCGCGGCTCTGGCAGCCGTTGCCGGGCCCGCGGCCGCCGAATTCGGAACGATGTCCGGGACACCAGGTGTCGCGAAACCGCGCACCGGCATGAGCCCGGGGCCGGCGCCCTCAATATACGGCGCGCCCTATTCGGCCCAGCACCGGACGATGGCGCCGAAGCCGCAGACCTATGGCGCGCCGGCGGCCAGCACGTTCAAGCCGTATGAGCCCTACAGGTCCTCGCCCGGAACCAGCGTCTTCGGACCGGACAGCCGCAAGAAGCGCTAGGTTGCGAACCGCCAGGCAGGGCGGAGTTGATTTTCCGGCCGTTTCCCCCTACATGCGCCGCTCCAATCCACACGCGGGTGTGCGGCCTGGCGGGGAGACATCCCGTCCTTGTCCGTTCCGGTCCTCTTCGGAGGGTTTGCCCGCGGAGGTTCAACCGGAAGAAAGACGAGACACAGACCATGGCTCTGCCCGATTTCTCTATGCGCCAACTGCTTGAAGCCGGCGCCCACTTCGGCCACCAGACGCACCGCTGGAACCCGAAGATGGACAAGTTCATCTTCGGCTCGCGCTCGAACATCCACATCATCGACCTGTCGCAGTCGATCCCGCTGCTGCACCAGGCCTTGGTGAAGGTGCGTGAAGTCGCCGCCGGCGGCGGCCGCATCCTGTTCGTCGGCACCAAGCGTCAGGCGTCGGATCCGATCGCCGTGGCCGCCAAGCGCTGCGCCCAGTATTACGTCAACCACCGCTGGCTGGGCGGCACGCTCACCAACTGGCGCACCGTGTCGGGCTCGATCGCCCGCCTGCGCGAGCTGGAAGGCCTGCTGGAAGGCGGCGAGGGCGCCGGTCGCCTGAAGAAGGAAATCCTCAAGCTGACCCGCGAGCGCGACAAGCTCGAGCTCAGCCTGGGCGGCATCAAGGACATGGGCGGCATCCCCGACCTGATGTTCGTGATCGACACCAACAAGGAAGCGATCGCGATCCAGGAAGCCCGGAAGCTGAACATTCCGGTCATCGCCATCCTCGACACCAACTGCAACCCGGACGGCATCACCTATCCGATCCCCGGCAACGACGACGCCGCGCGCGCCATCCAGCTCTACTGCGACCTGATGGCCGACTCGGTGCTGGACGGTCTGGCCGCCGGCCAGTCGGCCTCGGGCGTCGACCTGGGCGCCTCGGAAGCTCCGATGGAGCCGACCCTGGCGCGCACGCTGACCCCGGAACCGGTTGCCGAGCCTGAAGTGTCGGCCCCGGAAGCCGCGGCCCTCGAAGCCGAGATGACCGGCGTCGCCGCCGAGCCCGAGACCCCCGCCGCGGGGGCCGTGACGGCCGAAGACGGCGCCCCCGCGGCGAACGCGTAAACCTGCCGGCTGACCGCGATCCAGCGGTCCAGCCATCACATCCTGAACTTCGGCGGCTTCCCTTCCGGGGGCCGCCGGTCTGCAATCTTATGAGGAGCTGACCATGGCGGAAATCACCGCTGCGCTGGTCAAGGACCTGCGCGAAAAATCCGGCGTTGGCATGATGGACTGCAAGCGCGCCCTGCAGGAAAACGACGGCAACATGGAAGCGGCCATGGACTGGCTGCGGGC
>CAUJHW010000128.1 GCA_963205005.1 Pseudomonadota bacterium | reverse complement strand
GCGCGAGAAGATCATGGCCATCGTCCGCGAGGAGCTGGTCGAGGTTCGCACCGCCTTCGCCGTGCCGCGTCGCACCGAGATCATCGACGGCGACGCCGATGTCGAGGACGAGGACCTGATCGCCCGCGAGGACATGGTGATTACCGTCACCCATGGCGGCTACGTCAAGCGCACCCCGCTGTCGATATACCGGACCCAGCACCGGGGCGGTAAGGGCCGTTCCGGCATGGCGACCAAGGACGAGGACGCCGTCACCCGCGTTTTCTCGGCCAACACCCACACGCCGATGCTGTTCTTCTCGTCGGGCGGCAAGGCCTACAAGCTGAAGGTCTGGCGTCTGCCGGTCGGCACGCCAACTTCGCGCGGCAAGGCCTTCGTCAACCTCCTGCCCATCGAGCCTGGCGAGACCATCACCTCGATCCTGCCGCTGCCCGAGGACGAGGCCAGCTGGGATCAGTTCGATGTGATGTTCGCCACCCGCTCGGGCGGCGTGCGGCGGAACAAGCTCTCCGACTTCATTGACATCCGCCGCAACGGCAAGATCGCCATGAAGCTGGACGAGGGCGACTCGATCATCGGCGTCGGCGTCTGCAATGCGCAGGCGAACGACATCCTGCTGACCACGGCGCTTGGCCGCTGCATCCGCTTCGCCACGGAGGAAGTCCGGGTGTTCGCCGGCCGCGACTCTACCGGGGTTCGCGGCATCCGGCTGGCGGAAGGCGACAGCGTCATCTCCATGGCGATCCTGCGCGCCGTTGACGCCACGCCCGCCGAACGGGCCGCCTATGTGAAGCAGTCCAACGCCAACCGCCGCGCCGCCAGCGGCGAGAGCGACGACGTCGAGGACATCGCCTCGCCGGACGACGAGGATGAAGCGACCGGCGAGGCCGCCCTGTCGCTCGAGCGCTTTGCTGAGCTGGGCGCCCGCGAGGAAGTGATCCTTACCGTCTCTACCGAAGGCTACGGCAAGCGCACCTCGGCCTACGAGTTCCGCCGGACCGGCCGGGGCGGACAAGGGCTTCTGGCCCAGGATCTTACCAAGCGTGGGGGCAAGCTGGCCGCCTCGTTCCCTGTCGACGACACCGACCAGATCCTGCTGGTCACCGACCAGGGCCAGCTGATCCGCACGCCGGTCAGCCAGGTCCGGATGGTGGGACGCAACACCTCGGGCGTGATCATCTTCCGGACCAGCGCCGATGAGCATGTGGTCTCGGTCGAACGTCTTGCCGACACCGGCGAGGACGAGGCCGAAGACATCGCCCCCGACGCCGCCGGTGACGCGCCGCCCGAGGCCGAAGGCTAGGGACTAACCACGCGCCGCCGGCTGGAACAGTTCGATCACGTTTCCTGCCGGATCCAGCAACAGGATCTGTGAGCCGCCGGGTCCGGTGACCACCTCGTTGCGGAATGTCGCTCCGGTCGCCCGCAGCCGCTCAACCTCCGCGGCCAGGTCATCGACGATCAGGTGGATGCGGTTCCAGCCGCCGGGACCAGGCCGGGCGCCATCGGACATCGACCTGCCGGCGGAACTGGCCGGGCCGCTCAGCAGCAGCCTCAGGCCGCCGCGCGCGACGTCGGCGAAGGCCGGGGGAAAGCTGGTGAGGACCTCGAAGTCGAGGGCGCGGGTGTAGAACTCGACTGCCGCGGCCACGTCGTCGACCATGTACCTTACGCTGACCAGATCTTGGGCTTCAGGCATTTTCGGGTTCCTCAGCTTCACGTGGAAAGTCGGGCGGCCAGGCCTGCGATCAGGTAGCCGACACGGTTGGAAAGCTCGGCCGCCGTCTGCTGGAACAGCGGATAGGTGATGTCGTCGGGTTCTCCCGTCGCCGGGTTGGGCAGGCTCCAGTGGATCATGTCAGGCCGGCCGGCAGGCTCGGGACACACTTCGCGCACCCGGTCGCAGAGCGTGATCACCGCGTCGAACGTCTGGCCTGCAAAGGCCCCCATGTGGACAGGCTCATGCCCGGACAGATCCAGCCCGTAGATCTCCCGCATGATCCGGACGGCGTTGGGATGGACGGGCCTGGGGTGGCTTCCCGCGCAGCTGGCCTGTACCGCGCCGCGCGAGTGAAGCCGGGCGAGGGCTGCAGCCATCGGCGAGCGCGCGCTGGCGCCCGTACAGAGGAACAGGACCCGCGCCGGAGCGGCGAGGGCCGTGTCGCCGGGAACCGGAGCGAGCCTGAGACCGGGATGAAGCGCTTCGCCGGTGGCGGCCAGCAGCGCGCCGAAGCGGGCCAGGTCCAGGCCGTAGTATGTGTCCCGGCGGTCGGCGGCGCTCTGCCGCGACGAGACCAGGCGGGCATTCCGCAACCGGGCCAGATGATAGGAGACGAGATTCTGGGCCTCGCCGACACGCCCTGTCAGTTCGTGCACCGAGCGATCACTCCGCGCGAGTTCCGCCAGAAGTCGCCACCGCAACGGATGCCCGGCGAGGCCGAGAAGTTCGGGCGTGGCGGGACCGGGACGGCTGGGACTGTCGATCATGAAAGCGTTGTCAGCCTTAGTGTTAATTACATCAAATCACATTGATGGGAATGCCATCCTGGCAGGAAAGCCGCCGCCCCCGGCCAGCCTCGCGACGTTTTTCCTTGCCAGAACCGGCGGCGGCGGCGAAAGCCGGTTCAAGGTGTGTTGGGGGCTTCAGGTCTGATGACTCGCGTCGGCTTCTATCCGGGCACGTTCGACCCGATCCACAACGGCCATACCGATGTCATCGGTCGCGCCGTAAAGCTCGTGGACAAGCTGGTGATCGGCGTCGCGATCAACGCCGGCAAGGGTCCGCTGTTCAGCCTGGAAGAGCGGGTGGCCATCGTCGAGGAGGCGGTCGAGCCCTGGCGCAAGAACGCCCAGATCGTCGTCCAGCCCTATGAGGGCCTGACGATGCACTTCGCACGCAGCATCGAGGCGACCGTGATCGTGCGAGGCCTTCGCGCTGTGGCCGACTTCGAGTTCGAGTTCCAGATGACCGCCATGAACCAGCAGCTCGATCGCGAGATCGAGACGGTGTTCTTCATGGCCGATCCCCGCCACCTGGCGATTGCCTCGAAGCTGGTGAAGGAAATCGCCCAGCTCGGTGGCGAGGTGGAGAAGTTCGTCAGCCCGTCGGTCAAGGCGCGACTGCTGGCCAAGGTCGGCCGCGCCTGAGGCTGGCGCTGGCGTCCTTCGCCCGCTACGAGAGGCGCCGATGAGAAAAACCCCCGTCCTGATCGCCGCGCTGGCGGCGCTGTCGACCGCCGCCGTGGCGGCGCCGAAGCCTGTCGCGCCGAAGCCGGCCGCCCCGGCCGCGCCGGCAAAGCCCACCGCGGCCGACTGGCGCACGCCCAGGGCAGAGGACGTGCTGGTGATCGACACCAACAAGGGCCGGATCATCGTCGAGATGGTTCCGGAGGCGGCCCCGCTCTACACCGACCGCATGCGCGAGCTGGCGCTGGAACACTTCTTCGATGGCCAGACCTTCTTCCGGGTCATCGAAGACTTCATGGACCAGACCGGCGACCCGGAGAACCGTGGCACCGGCGGCTCGACCAAACCCGACGTCAAGGCGGAGTTCCTGTTCCGTCGGGGGCCGGAAACGCCGTTCGTGCTGGCTGTCGACCAGAGCGTGGCCGAGATCGGCTTTATCAAGTCGCTACCGGTGGCGACCCAGTCGATGATGCTTGCGCCGATGACTCGGGACGGGAAGATCGCAGGGTACGGCCTCTACTGCCCGGGGGTCGCGGGTGCGGCCCGCGGTGAGGATGAGAATTCCGCCAACAGCCAGTTCTTCCTGATGCGGGCCGCGTTCCCCAAGCTGGAGCGCAAGTATACCGCCTGGGGCCGGGTGATCGCCGGCCAGGAGGTAGTGACCGCCATCAAGGTGGGCGAGCCGGTTCCCGATCCGCAGGACCGGATGGAACGGGTTCGTCTGCTCAGCGATATTCCTGAGAAGGAGCGGCCGAAGGTCCGCGTGATCGATCCGGCGGGCAAGTGGTTCAAGGCGGAGATCGCCCGGGCCCAGGCCGCCAAGGGCGCCGAATTCACGGCGTGCGATGTCAACATTCCTGTCGAGGTGAAGTAATGGACGCCGAAAATACCCTGATCCTGGAGCTCGAAGCTGGCCCGGTGACGATCAAGCTTCGCCCGGACCTGGCGCCCAAGCATGTGGAGCGCATCAAGGAACTGGCCCGCGAGGGTTTCTATGACGGCGTGGTGTTTCACCGCGTGATCCCGGGCTTCATGGCCCAGGGTGGCGACCCGACCGGCACCGGCTCGGGCGGCTCGAAGAAGCCTGACCTGCCGGCGGAATTCTCGCGCGAGCCGCACGTCCGCGGCGCCTGCTCGATGGCCCGTACGGCCAACCCGAACTCGGCCAACAGCCAGTTCTTCATCTGCTTCGACGACGCCCGCTTCCTGGACGGCCAGTACACCGTCTGGGGTGAAGTGACCGACGGTATGGACAACGTCGACGCCCTGCCCAAGGGCGAGCCGCCGCGCAGCCCCGGCAAGATCGTCTCGGCCAAGATCGCCGCCGACGCCTAGCGCACCGGCGCGAGGGTGACGATCAGCGGATAGTGGTCCGAGCCCAGCCAGGGCCCGCGCCGCACGCTCACCGTCGCCCAGCCCGGGCCTGCGTAGACGTGATCGATCGGCAGGAAGGGCAAGGGCCAGGGGCGTCCGAACACCTGCGCCGGAAACGTCGCAACCCCCCGGTCGCGGCGCGTCAGTCCGAGCGAATGGTCGAGCCTGCGCAGTTCGGCCGACCAGGGCGTGGCGTTGAAATCCCCCGTCAGGATCATACGCGCCCTGGGACGGACCGAGGCGACGTAGGCCAGGTCGCGCGGCTGCCCGGGGAAATTGCGACGCGTGGGCCAGTCGAAATGCGTGGTGACCACCTCCAGCGGCAGACCTCCAAGCTCATAGGTCGCGTTGACGAACGTCAGTTGCGAGCCGCGCCTCAGCTCTGGCCGGTCCATGCGCTGGTAGCGCGTCCGCGTGAAGATCATCAGCGAGCCCTTTGACCCGGCGGTCTTCCACCCGGCCCTGCGCAGCCGGTCCCGCAGATCATGGCGCGCCTCTGTCACTGTGATGATGTCGGCGTTCTGGGCGATCAGCCAGTCCGCTACCCGGCGGATGTCGCCGTTGGTCCGCAGTGCGTTGAACTGGATGACCTTGATCGTCCCGGGCGGCGTCGCTGGCGTTTCAGGGCCGGTTCCCCGCGTCCACTCCGGGACAATCAGCATGGCGCTGGCCACAAGGCTAATGAATCCCGCAACAATCGTCGTTCGCCGGAATGGGGCCTGGAAGACACCGGCATGGACGGCCGCCAGAGCGCCGGCGACGGCGTAGAGCGGGGCGAAGTGCGCAAACAGATCCAGCGCTGGGCTGAACCGCCCGCCATTGCCGAGCACCGCGCCCGTCGCGGCCAGGGTCCCAAGGACCAGCAGGACTGTCGCGCCGAACGCCTTCCGGACCCGCATCCCGCCCCCGAGCTTGACGCGGATGGCCCCGCGTGTGCTTCACCTCACCCTTCATGAAGCTTGCCGACTTCGATTTCCACCTGCCTGAGGCCAGCATCGCGCTGCGGCCGTCGATCCCGCGGGATTCCGCGCGCCTGTTGCTCGTTCGGCCGGGCGAACCGCTGGCGGATCTGCGGGTCAGCGACCTGCCGGACCAATTGCGCGCCGGCGACGTGCTGGTGGTGAACGACACCCGCGTGATCCCGGCGCGGCTGAAGGGCGTGAGGGCCCGTGGGGACAGCCGGGTGGCTGTGGAGGCGACCCTGCATCGCCAGCTGGCCGCGAACGTCTGGACCGCCTTCATGCGACCGGGAAAGAAGCTGGCCCCGGGTGATCGCATCGCCTTTGGCGAGACCGGTGACCGCGCTTGCCTGCTCGGCGGCCTCGACGCCACGGTCCGCGAGAAGGGGGAGGGCGGCGAGATCACACTGGCCTTCGACCTGGCCGGCCCTGATCTGATGGCGGCCATCGCCGATCGCGGAATGATGCCCCTGCCGCCCTATATCGCGGCCAAGCGCACCGAGGACGCCCAGGATCGCGCCGATTACCAGACGGTCTACGCCGCGGAAGACGGCTCGGTCGCCGCCCCGACAGCGGGCCTTCACTTCACGCCCGGACTGCTGGATCGCCTTGCCGCCATGGGCGTCGGCGTCGAGCGGGTGACCCTGCATGTGGGCGCGGGCACCTTCCTGCCGGTGAAGACCGACGACCTGTCCGATCACCGGATGCATGCCGAGTGGGGGGAGATCGACCCGGACACCGCGTCGCGGCTGAATACTGTCCGGGCGAGGGGCGGGCGTATCGTCTGTGTCGGCACCACCTCCCTGCGGCTGCTTGAGAGCGCAGCTGACCCGGACGGGACGGTGCGCCCCTTCCGCGCCGAGACCGCAATCTTCATCACGCCGGGTTACCGGTTCCGCGCTGCCGATGGACTGATGACAAACTTCCACCTGCCCAAGTCGACCCTGTTCATGCTGGTCTCCGCTTTCGCCGGCGTGGAGACTATGCGCCAGGCCTATGCCCACGCCATCGAGACCGGCTACCGGTTCTACTCGTATGGCGACTCCAGCCTGCTCTGGAGAGCTGCCTGATGGGCGCGTTTCCGTTCACCCTGGCGGCGACCGATGGCCGCGCCCGCACTGGCGTCCTTGCGACGCCACGCGGCGATATCCGCACGCCGGCGTTCATGCCTGTGGGCACTGCCGGGACGGTGAAGGCGCTGACGGTGGAACAGGTGGCGGCGACCGGCGCCGACATCCTGCTGGGCAACACCTACCACCTCATGCTGCGGCCCACGGCGGAGCGCGTGAAACGGCTGGGCGGGCTCCACCGGTTCATGCGCTGGGAGAAGCCGATCCTGACGGACTCCGGTGGCTTCCAGGTGATGTCACTGTCGAAGATCGCCAAGGTCACTGAGGAGGCCGTCACCTTCCAGAGCCACCTTGACGGCAGCCGCCACAGGCTATCACCCGAGCGGTCCATCGAGATCCAGGCCGATCTGCTGGGCTCGGACATCGTCATGCAGCTGGACGAACTGGTCGCCCTGCCAGCCACGCCGGAACGGGCGGCTGAGGCCATGCGTCGCTCGGCCCGCTGGGGCGAGCGCTCCAAGGCGGCGTTCGGCGAGCGCGACAGCCAGGCGCTGTTCGGCATCCAGCAGGGCGGGGTCGACCACGGCCTGCGGGCAGAGTCGGCGTCGCGCCTCGTCGAGACCGGCTATGACGGCTACGCGATCGGCGGCCTGGCGGTGGGCGAGGGGCACCAGGCCATGTGCGAGGTGCTGGATTTTGCGCCCGCCATGCTGCCGGTCGAGCGGCCGCGCTATCTCATGGGCGTGGGCAAGCCGATCGATATCGTCGAGGCGGTCTATCGCGGCGTCGACATGTTCGACTGCGTGTTGCCGACGCGGTCGGGCCGCCATGGCCAGGCGTGGACCTGGGACGGCGCGATCAATCTGAAGAACGCGCGCTTCGCCGAGGATGACACGCCGCTCGACCCGACAAGCAACGTCTCGGCCAGCCGCGATTATTCAAAGGCCTATCTGCACCATCTGGTGAAGTCGGAAGAAATCCTCGGCCAGGTGCTGTTGTCCTGGCACAACCTCGCCTTCTTCCAGGCCCTGATGGCCGAACTCCGCGCCGCCATCGCCGAAGGCCGCATGGAGGCGTTCCGGAAGGCCTTCAGCGCGCGCCAGGCCGCGTCGGGTACTTCGGCGTAACCGGCTTCTTCTCCTCGACCACCGGCTTGGCCGCCATCGTGGCGCGTTCATGCGACGGGGTGGCGGGCGGCGTGCAGCCCCGGGCCTCGCCCAGGCCTTTCAGATAGGCCCGGCGTACGTTGCCGGCGATGATGGCCGACTGCACCAGACGGTCGTGGCTTTCCGCGCCGGTCAGTTTCCGGACAACGCCGCGAAACGGGATTGCCCCCGAGGCCAGGTCCCCCGCGACGCCCAGCGCGGTCTGGCGTCCACGATCCATCAGGTTCTCGTCGCCGACCGGGACACGGTCGATGTCCGGGCCGAGGGCGGCGTCCAGCGGGCGGACCAGGGCGGCCAGCGCCGGGCACTTCCAGTTCTTCGGCGGGCGGGCATAGGGATCGTTGAGGGCGTTCAGCAGGATGTCCGGAATCTCGGCTTTGATGACGTTGAGATCCCGCAGCGGCGCGGTGGCGGCGCCCTGGACGCTCTCGCGCTTCAGCTGGTCGGAGGTCCTGACCTGCTCGCGGGGATCCGGAGGCGGCGGCGGCGGCGGTTCGGGCGCTCGGGTCGCCGCGCGGGCCGGGGATGTCTTCGCCGCTGGCCGCGTCTGGGCTTCGGCGGTGGAAGCGAGTCCCGCGATCAACAGGCTCGCGACGATCAGGCGGATGGAATGGACACGCATGGGTAACACCTTACCGCCACTTGCGGCGCTGTTAAGGCATGGATAGCCGAAAGCGGCTTCCCCTTTGCCCCCCAGCCCTCTAGGTTCCGCGCCGCTTCGCCCGGCCGTCCGCAAGGACCCAGGAGTCGCGGGCCGGTAGCTCAGCGGTAGAGCATTCGACTTTTAATCGAATGGTCGTGAGTTCGATCCTCACCCGGCCTACCAAGTTTCAGCGGCCTTATTGGCCCCAACGAAAAGGGCCGGTGCGGTCGCCCGCCCGGCCCTTTGGCAGAATGATCTTCAGCCCTTAGTTGGCCTTGGGCGCGTCCTTGGCCAGATAGGCTTCGAGGGCCTGACGGGCGACGGTCTTGCAGCCGCTGGTTTCGGCGACGCGGACGATGTCGTCCAGGGTGGTCAGGCTTTCCAGCGCCGGGCAGATTCCGCCGCGGCGGGCTCCGAAGGTGCGGCCCTCAGGCGGCGGCTGGACCAGGGCGCGGAGGGTCTCGAACCGCGCCGCATCGGCGGCGGCGAGGCGCGCGCCCGGAACCGCGACACCGCCGGCCGCGCCGCGCAGCGTGGTGACTTCGCCGGAAGCCCGCATCAGGGTGACGGTCTGGCCGGCGCCCAGGGGCACCCGCGCGCCGGCGTCAAAGGCCTGGCCGCGCTTGATGGCCGGATCCGTTGAATTCACGACGATATAGTCGCTGGCCATGGCGGCTCCGCCGAACGCGACGGAAAGCGCGATGCCGATCATTAGCTTACGCATCAAGGGGACCCCCGTAGATCTGCAATGGTTGTTGGTGCGCAGGTGCATCGACTAGCACATCGACGCCGTGAACGGTACCTGAACAAGTTGTCTGTCGAACTCAATTACGCGCCTAGACGCCACGCAGACGCACGATACCGAACTTGGCGAGCCAGAGAATCCCCCGTTCGACGAAGGGGCGCCGCTCGGCCGGAATCTCGGCCAGGACCGCCGCGACCGATCGCGGACCGGCGGTCAGGCGGGCGACGACGGCTTCGATCTCGCTGTCCGTGGGCAGCCTGGCCGCCGTGTTCCGAACCGAATGCCGGTCCATCAGCGCCGAGGCTTCGCCCACCGCGAGAGGGCGGTCCAGCATCACCATGTCCATGCCGGCCAGTGTGGCGGTGGGATAGCCCTCGAACATCCGGAAGGGGTCCAGCCGGTAGGGGTTTTCCATCGGGGCCTGCGGGTCCGCGGCCAGCCGCCGCCGGGCCAGTTCCGCCCAGAGCGCCTGATACTGCGGGATGATCACCCGCCAGTCGAAGGTCTCGCGCGCGCGTCGCATCCCGGCGGCCCCCATGCGCCGCCGCAGGTCGGCGTCGGTGAACAGCGCGGTGAGCGCCTCCGCGGCCTCGCCCACATCGATCGCGGTCAGCAGCGCCGCCGAACCGGCGTAGGCCTCATAGGTGACCAGGCGCTGGGCGTAGGCATAGGCGAGGTCCGATCCCAGACCCGGTCGCGGCGTGACCGTGCGGATCCGGAAGCCGTCCACCCCGTGCCGCACGGTGTCGCGGTAGCCGTCCCAGTCGCTCACCACGCAGGGCAGGCCGGCCGCCATCGCTTCCAGGGGCGTCAGGCCGAACGTCTCCTGCACATTGTCTGAGAGCGAGAGGAAGACGTCGGCGGCCGAGACGATCTCATCGCGGGTCTCGGCCGAGGTGTCGCCGACCGGACAGAGGTGGACATCCGGGCAGAAGGCCGCGGCAGCTGCGAGGAAGGCCTCTTCCTCCTCGGTCTTGCGGGCCCCGCCGAACAGGATCCAGTAGACCGGCGCGCCCAGGCGTCGCGCGGCCTCCTGCAACGCGATTCCCATGGGGCCGGGGTGCATCTTGGTGCCGACGCTCATCCGACCCAGGTGCAGGGCCGCCGGCGCATCGGGTGGAATGCCAAGGCGCTCGCGCCAGACCGCGCGGGCGGCGGGATCGAGGCGGAAATCGTCGGCGTGGACGCCCAGCGGAATGGTCACCAGCTGGGCCGGCGGGATCCTGGTCGCGCCGAACCGCTCCTGCAGATAGCCCGCGACTTCGTCCAGCAGGGTCTCGACGGCCCTTCGACCAGGTTCCGAGGTGCAGACCAGCGCGTCCCAGGACTCAACCGGCGCCGTCAGCAGACCGGCGATCTCGTCCATGATGTAGGTTTCGGCGATCGTGTGGGTGACGCCGGTCAGGGAATAGGCGGTCGCTCCGAAGGCCCGCCTGGCCCAGGCCTCGCCGCGCAGTTCGGGCGTCGGTATGTAGAGCGCGCCGGCCTCGGTCAGCCGCGCCCGGTCGCCTCGACCGAGCCATTCCACCGGCTGGCGGGGCGGGCCCAGCCGCTGGACCAGTTGCTCAAGCTCGCCCTGCTCCTGGTCGTACAGGTTCCACAGGTGAAGCCGGTCCACATCGGCGTGGTGCAGGAACCCGCGGAGAAAGCCTTCACCCGCGGAGTTGCGGCCCATGGGACGCGGGATCGAGGCGTCATAGGGCTCGGTGTTGAACTGGATCGCAGCGTTGGCCATGGGCCCGGGACGGAGGCGTCCGGAGACCCCTGCCGTCACTGGTCCGCCGGACGGGCCGAGGCGTTCGGCAGCGGGCCAGAGGCGTCGCCGACGATCGTGAAAGGCGCCCAGAAATAGGGGTGGCCGAACTGCTCGCTCTGCTGCAGCGCCACCTGGGCGTAGCGCAGGGCCTCGCCCTTGCTGGGTGACGGGGCCGAGAACATCCCGGTCATCAGTCGGACCGTCGCCACCGAGTCCACCGACCAGTGCGACACGATCAGGGCTCGCCCGCCGGCATAGATCACCGCGCGTGTGAGACCGCCCAGCGCCTCGCCGCCGCCCTGCATGCCCGTGGTCGTGGCGTCGCCGCCAGAACCGCCTGTGTCGCAGGCCGACAACACGACAAGGTCGGCGTCGAGCTTGAGGTCGAGGATTTCGCTGGTGTCGAGCAGGCCGTCGGAATCGCCCAGGCCCACCGAGGTCATCAGGGCAGGCTCGGGCAGGCAGGCCGAGGGCTGCGGCAGGAGGCCGTGGGTAGCGAAGTAGAGAACCTTGTAGTCGGCGAGATCCGTGCGCGCCTTCACCGTGTCGTCGGTGAACGCGGCGCCGACGACGATCTGCTCGCTCTGGGTATCGCCGATGCTGGCGCCGACCTGCCGGACTTCGTCGGCGGTGTCGGGCAGGGGCGGCATCTGCAGCAGGGCCAGCCGCGTGTTCTCGCAGATGCTGGACACGTCTCGCCCGGTGCTGCGGATGCTGACCGACCGGCGCACGACCGACGAATAGGCCTTCTGGTCGCTGCGGGTCGGCGTGGAGGGGTCGGCGAAGCCCAGGAAGCTGCGCTTGGCCCTTGAGGGCGCGAAGGCGCGCGACTGGAGGAAGCTGGCGGCGGACAGCACCAGGGCGCTGTCGACCTTCGCACCCAGCCAGGCCACCTGACGGTAGTCGGGATCCTTGCCCGGCCCGGCCTTCGCCAGCAGGGCGGAGGGATCGGCTGTGACCATGGTGGCCACCGGGAGCGAGATCAGCGCGCCGTCGGGCTCGTAGATCAGGTGCCTGGCAGCCATCACGTCCGCGGCGACCGGTCCGAACAGCTGGTTGAAGAGCTCGTGCGACTTGGCAAGGTCGAAGGGAGGCAGGGAGTCTTCCTGCTCGAACGGCGAGCGCAGTCTCACGACCGCGGCGCCGGCCGTGCCCCGGTTGAGAGCGATGGCGTAGGGCTTGGCCGCCGTGGGCGAGACCATCAGGCCGTAGCCCCGGTTGCTGAGGAGGAGGATCTTCACATAGACCTCGTCCTTGCGTAGCGCCTTCTGGAGATCGGCAAGGGTGGCGCTGGACGACACCAGCTGGGCATATCGCGGATTGGCGGACAGCAGCTGGGTTTCCAGACCGTCGGACTGGGCCTGCAGCGTCGCCAGGCGGGCTTCCAGGTCGGTGCGCTCCTGGCCCACGTAGGCGTTGGTCGCCTGCAGGTTGGCGGCCTGGGCCTCGGCGGCGCGGAGTTCGCGGCGGGTGTCATCCAGTGCGCGGACCAGCCCGGTGACCGCTCCGTCGCCGGAGGCCACCCGCGCGGCCAGCTTGGACACCGTCTGGGCAGTCGCGTTGGAGATCACGCTGGAGGCAGCGTTGAAGAACCGGCTGCGGTAGTCGTCGGCCTTGGCCGGATCCGTCCCGATGCGCTTGATCAGCAGGTCGAAATAGGGCGCGGCGTCGTCCGCAGACGCGCCCAGGGCGCCCCGTTGTTCCTGGAACAGCTTGAAGGCCCGGTCGTAGGTGTCCAGGGCCGCGTCTTCCTGTCCGGCGCCGATCTGCGCGCGGCCCAGGTCCAGCAGCAGGCCGCCCTCGGCGGCGGTGCCGGCATGGCGAAGGCGGATGGTGCGGATGGCGCTGGCGTACTTGGTGACAGCCTGGGCGGGCTGGCCGGCGTCCATGTCCAGTTCGGCCAGGTCCGCCTCGATGCGGGCGCGCAGCCACACATTGAGCGCCCCGGTCGCCTCGGCGGCGGTGAGCATGCGGCTGGCGCGGTCCAGCGCCGCGCGGGCGCCGGCGGCGTCGCCCTGGGCCCCGAGGGACGAGCCCACGACTTCCAGCGCCTGGGCGTCCTGTACGACAAGGCGGTCGGCGACCGAGACCTTGCTGCCGCCCATCACGTCGCGGCCAGCGGGCCGGCTGTTGAGGGCGGTCGACAGATCGCCGCCGATGGTCACCGCACCGTCGGCCGTCTTGGCGACGGTCGGGCCGCCGGCGCTGATCCCGCGCGCGGCGCGAACCTCGGCGCTGGCGCGCAGCGCGGCCTGGCCGGCTTCCACAGCCTCGGCGAAGCGGCCGGCGTTGCGCAGGTGAAGGGCCCGGTAGGTTCGCGCCTGGGCGGCCAGCAGCGGGTCTCCGGCCATCGCCACCTGGGCGTCGGCGTCGCGCATCAGGCGGTCGGCCTCGACGAAGCGGCCATTGTTGGACACGTTGAGGGCCAGGTTGAGCAGGGCCTCGCCCATCTCCGCCGGCGGCGCGCGGCGCCGTTCCGCGTCGGCGACAAGCGCCTGGAAGTCGGTCTCGGCCTTCTCGAAGCGCCATTCGTTGTTCTGGACATAGGCGCGGGCGCGCAGCCGGGCCGGGTCGGCCGCGGCGGCGGCCTGCGAGCGGGCCAGGCCGCCCGTGGCCCCGCCAAAGTCCGCCGCGATCTCGGCGCTGGCGGCCGAGGTCTGGACCTCGGAGGCGGCGGGGGCCTTCATAGCGCCGGAAACGACCTTGAGTCCGGTTTCGAGGACGTCGGCGATCTGGGCCGGACCTTCGGCGGCATAGAGACCGCCGCCCTTGTTCGAGGCATAGGCCAGGTAGGGCGCCTTGCCGGCGGCGCTGCGGCAGGCGCGGCGGTTCACCGCGCCGAGTCCGGACACCGTTTCAGCCTTCGCGGACGCGTCGCAGTCAGCCCGCGTCTTCAGCGCCGTCTCCCAGGCGCCGGAATCGGCTGCCTTCGGCAGGGCGTAGAGCCGGCCCAGGCTGCCTTCCCAACCACGGCAGCGGATGTTCCAGGCCCGTCGTCCGGCCGCCTGGACCACCGGGTCATCGTAGTCGCGCACCGCCTGACAGACGGCGCCGCTCGCGCCGCTCTGACCAAGCGGGATCAGGTCAGCCCGGGTCTGGGCTCCCGTGGACTGGGGCAGGGCGAACAGCGCGAACGCGCCACCCAGGGCGAGGAAAAGACGTCTTGCGATCATGTTCTGGCCGATCATTTGTTCTGCCTGCGCTGGCGCCAGATCTCTTCGCTGCCGGTTCCGGTCACCACCGGGTCGACAACGATCTCGTCCGCTTCGACCGGAGCGATGGAAAGCAGGACCGGCGGGCTGGTGAGGTTCGCCGTCCCGGCCACCGCCGCCGCCCCGGCTTCTTCCGAGGACTGCGAGTCGGCCGAGGCGCTGCCGCCGTCGCTGCCCGCGCCGCCGTTTCCGGATCCGGAGCCGGGAATTCCGTCACGGGCGGCCAGGAGGCCGGCATTGATGGCGCCTGTGAACGCCCCGCCGCCGCTTCCGCCGGCGCCGCCATTGGCAGCGCCGCCGACATTGGAAACGGGGGAAAGGGTGCAGGCGGTGGTGCCCACGTCGCAGCTGTTGAACCGGTAGTTCGCCCCGGCCGGCTTGGCGATCGGCTGGCCGTTGGTGTCAACCACCGTGAAGGTGAGCTGGCCGCCGGCCGTGGAGCCGCCCACCACCTTACCGTCGGCCCCGGCGAGAACGCCGTAGAGTTCGACCACCCGGGGCGGATCGATGATCAGCGCCGGACTGAACTTGCCCGTCAGGAACAGACCCACCGGCTGGGGGCTGCCAGGCGCGGCGGTGTTCTGCTGAACGACCTTGTTGTCCGCCGAGACTTCCAGCTTGCCGGTGGCCGCGAAGATGCGGAACTGCTCATCCGCCGTGGCGGTCACGCCCGCGGGCCGACCTCCGGCCAAGTCGATGTCGCCGACCGCCGTACCCTGGATGAGGGTGATGAAGCGTTGCGAGCCGAGCAGGATGTCCTGCCGCGCGGCCAGTCGCAGTTCGTCGAAGCCGCGGACGTTCGAGTAGGAGCCGCCAGAGAACGTCGCGACGCCGAGCGATCCGGAGACCAGGATTGAGCTCGGCCGCCAGTTCAGGTCCGTGGCGTCACCGATCCGGAGAATCCCGCCGGTGACCGTGGGCGCGACCACGCCGGTGACCCGGGCCGAATTGGCGGATCCGACCAGGAAAGCGACGTTCGGCGTCTGCGCGGGGTTGATGGTCAGGTTCTGGAGCGTGAGGTCGCCCCGGGCTGTGCTCGTCGTGGACCCGGCGAAAATGCGCAGAGCGCCGGAGACCCGGAGCTGGCCGAAGTCGCTGTCGTCGAAGGTCATCGTCCCGGCCGTATCGCCCGCGGTCCCGCCGACACGCAGGGCGCCGGTGCGTGACTCGATCTGGGCGGTGGCGCCGGTCAGTGTGCCGGTGAGGTCCAGGTCCCCGGCCACGATCCGCACGTTCTGGACAGCGCTGGTCTGGCCCACCACGGCCTTGCCGGCGACATCCAGGGTCAGGTTCCGACCTGCCACGAGCGGCGTGGTCGAGGTGAAGTTTCCGAGCGAAGTAATTGAAAGATCGCGGGCAACCGGCGTAATCGCTGAGCCGAGCGAAAGTGTCAGGCCTTGGACGATGAGGTCCCGGCCGACCTTGTAGCTGGTGGTGGTCACCCCGCCGGTAAGGGCCTTCAGGGTGAGGTCCTCACTGGCCGAGACGTTGCCGGCCTGGACGGTAGCGCCGGTCAGGGCGATGGAGCCCGCGTCGGCCTTCACGTCGCCGACCCGCAACGCGCCGGCCGCGCTGACCGAAATGTTCCGGGTCGCGGTGAGGGTTGTCAGCAGGGTGAAGTCGCCGGTGGTGCTGCCCACCGAAAGGTCGCGACCCGACGAGACCGCATCGAGCGTGACGGTCGGCGCCTTGAGCGTCGCGTCGCGCGCCGCGGTGACCTTGAAGGTCCCCGGCGTCGGCTTGATCACGTCGACGATGGCGTCGCGGCCTGCGGTAACGGTCACTGCGGTCGCCCCGGTCACGCCGCCAGCGCCAAGCCCGAGCTTGGCGTCGAGGTCGCTGGACTGGACGTTCACGATGCGCCCGTTGCCGGCCACGTCCGTATTGCCGACGAACCCGGTGCTGACCGTGTCCAGCCCTGAGCCGCTGATCGTGGCCGATCCCAGGGACGCGGTCCCGTGGGTGGCCAGCACGAAGACATCATCCCCGGCATTGGCTGTGCCAACGATGGCGTCGCCACTGGTGGCGATTGCGTAGACGTCGCCTGTCGAATTGGCTGTGCCGATCTTGAGGCTTTCAGACTGGGCGAAGAACCGCGGCGCGGTGACCGTGCCGATATCGAGCGCGCCGCCACGCAGGTCGGCGAAGGCTCCGGCGGTGATGGTGTCGATCTTGGCCGAAGCGAGATTGAGGCTCACGCCCTGGGCTGCCGAAAGATTGATAACCCCGGCCACGGACGACGTCCCGTCGCCCAGCGTGATGCCGCCACCGGCCGTAACCGTGAGCTTCTGGGGGGCGGAGATCGCGTCGATGGACACGTCGGTCTTACCGCTGACGACGCCTTCTCGGCCCACGCCGATGCCGGCCAGTTCCACCACGCCCTGGCTGGAGGTGACAGTGAGATTGCCGGTGGCGATCAGGCTGTTGGCCTGGACATCCGGTCCGTCGACCGAAAGGTCGCGGCTGGCGACGATCCGGCCCAGCTCGATGCTGGCGGTTGCCTGGATCCTGGCGTCGCGGCCCGTCGAAATGGTCGAGACGGCTGTGGGATCGAACAGCGTGGAAACAAGCTCTGCCTGATCGACCACCAGCGGGCCGAATCCGTTGCCGAAGCCGTTTCCGTTACCGTTGCCGTTTCCATTCCCGTTGCCGTTGCCGTTGTTGTAGCCATTCGAGCAGTTGGGATCGAGGTCGCAGGCCTCCTGGGTGGCTGTGTCCTGGGCGAGGGAAGTCGGGTCCTTGAACTCCTCGGGTGGACGCACCCACGGTCGGGCGAAGATTTTGCCGACGTTGCGGACCTGGAGGTCGCGGGAGGCCACCGCGCGGTTAAGATAGATGTCGGTCGGCGCGGCGTCCCTGACCGTCGGCGCGGCCGCGCGGTTGACGATGCCGCCCCCGCCCGAGAGCACAATGTCGCCGCCATCCGCGCGGGCGGCCTGGGCGGTCACCATGCCTTCGAGATTGATGATCGCGCTGCCGATCGCCGACTTGCTGACCGCCGCGACGAACACGCTGTTGGCCCGGGTCTCGGCTGCCAGGTCCACGGCGATCTTGCCGTCGCTGCCGCCTGTGATGTCGGGAACCACGAAGTCGACGAGGTCGAAGTCGCCGCCGGCGCCCGGCGCCAGCCGGATGTTGAAGGTCTTGGCCGAACCGTAAAGGACGCTGCCGTCGGTCGCGGTCACGGTGGCGTTGGCGCGGGTGACGATCGTCGGGCCTGCGAAGGCGACCATGCCGCCCTGGGCGTTCACCTTGGCGTTGGCCAGGACCCACAGCCGCGAGCCCGGCAAGGCGTCACCGCCGTTGAACGAGAACAGGTTGTTGCTCGGATCGAGGAAGCCCGTGGTGTCCGGGGTCCCGATGGCGAACAGCAGACCACCGGCGTCCACGCGCGCGCCACGGCCAATGATGATGCTGTTCTGCGACACGAACCAGACGTTGCCGCCGAAGCCGGAGCCGACCTTGCCCTCGATCGTGCCTTCGATCTTTGATTCCTGAAGGCCGATGATCTTGTTGAGGACGATCCAGTTGCGGGCGCCGAAGTTGTAGGTGACCGTCTCGTCGGGTTTGACGTTGTAGGTCGTCCAGGACAGCACCGTGCGCGGCGCGTTCAACGTGATGTCCGTGCGGCCAACGCCCTCGGTGATCACCGGATTGCCGCCGCCGGCGTTCACCTCGACGATGCCGCCGATCGGCAGGGCCAGGGCAACCGTGGCGGAGAACGCGCCCGCGCCGCCCAGTACGCCGCAAAGCGCCGAGCGGGTCAGCAGTTGCCGACGACGGCTGGCCAAGGTCGCCGCGGTGCGCACCTGCGGCCCGATGTTGTTCACGTCGAGGGTCATAGCAGGCTGGCCGTGAGCTGGATCAGCACCCGGTCACCGGGCTTGGGAACGCCACCGGCGCGGGTCGCATCGATCGGATGGGCGTAGGTGATCTCGAGGTTTGCACGGTTGAATACGCGCAGGACCACGCCGGCGCCGACCGACTTCAGCGTCCGCGCCCCGGCCAGGCCGGAAGCTGCGGCATTGTTGTTGGACACGCGACCGGCGTCGAAGAAGGCATAGGGCGCGGCGATCACCTTGGGGTGAAGCTGCATCGGGCCGTAGCGGAGTTCGAACGCCCCGGACACGCCCTTGTCGCCCAGCAGGGCCGCCGGATCGTAGCCCCGGCCGACCGTCAGGCCTCCCAGCGAAATCTGCTCGTAGGGCAGCAGGCCGCTGGAGGCGTACTGCGCCTGGGCCCGCAGCATTCCGGTCAGCCGATCGCTGAGGGCAATGTCGATCCCGCCCTGGCCCTTGAGGACCCAGGCTTCCGGCTTGCCGAGCGCGCGGGAAAGACCCACGTCGCCGTTCTCGCTGCCGCCCAGCACCGCGAGGCCCTTGCGAAGGGTCACCCCGCCGCTCACCAGGACCGGCCGCTCTGCGATCTCGGTGCGGTAGTCGCCGTCGGCGCGCGCATAGACAACCCGCAGATCGTCCTGGCTGCGTTGCAGGCCGCCGGCGATGCTCGTCTTCTGGTCGACGAAATCCAGGCCCCCGGCCACGTTGAGGTTCTGGTTCCGCGAGCGCACGACCGGGTAGGCGGCCTCTATGTTGGCGACCGTCGACTTGCTGCGGATGTCCAGCGGCTTCAGCACGCCGCCCGGACGGCTCTCGCCGTAAACGACCGACCCGCGTCCCACGAGGCCCTCGGCGCCGAAACGTCCGGTTCCGGCCAGCTGGACCAGCCACTGCTCGTTCGAGTCGAGGGTGTGAAAGGCGGTCAGCGCTGTGCTTTCGCCAAACTGGGTCTGGGCGGCGATCTCGCCGCGTACCAGCCCGCCCCAGCGTCCCACCTGCTTCGAGCCGGTGTTCTGCACGTTGGCGAAGACGTCCGGGCCGTCCTTGGTCACCGTCAGGTCGATATCGACGGCGCCCCGCTCGGCGCTGGTCGAGGGCCGAACCGCCGCGCGCACGCGCAGGCCGGGCACATCGGAGGCCAGCAGCAGGTAGCGCTGGGCCTTGGCCATGTCGAAGGGCTTCATGCCCCGGAGCTTCTCGGCGTACCGCTCCACCGTGGCCTGGGCAGGGCCGACGTCGCCGCGGACCCGGACGTTGACCACATGGGCCTCGATGACCTCGAGCACGAGGGCCCCGCCGGCGATCCGCTGTTCGGGGATCTCGACCCGCGCCAGCACACCACTGTTGAAGACGATCTGGGCGGCGCGGTCGCGGATCGCGCAGATCACCGAGACCGGGCTGGGCTTGCCCAGATACTCGGCATAGGCGGCGCGCAGCGCGGCGTCGGGGACTGCAGTGGAGCCTCTGAACGCCACCGTGTTCAGCGTCACCTCGACGGTGGACGTCTCGAGCGGACAGGGGCCCGGCGGCTCCGGCGTGAAGGCTCCGGCGCTGCGCCGGGGCGGCGGACGGCTGACCCGCGTGCCGGGATTCAGCTCGGCGGCGCTGGTTCCGGGCGTCGCAACAGTGGGGCGGGCCGGGGCCTGCGCCATGGACGGAAGGGCGGTGCTGAGGGCGGTCGATGCCAGCGCGACAAGGCTGAGACGCGCTCCAATGCGATGGCCTCGCATCCTGTTGCGCAACACGCCCATACGCTCACCCCCCGGTTCGGCCTGGGAACGTCTTACCTCCCTCGAAACACGTTGTTAAGCGAAGACCCCCTGGAAGGCGAAATGAGGCCGGAAAAAGTCAACGGGCATTTTTGGACATATTGGAACGGTATTCGGACTACCGTTACGCCAATGACCTCGCTAAGACTGGGCTAGCTGCGCCGGGGGAGGGCCAATGGGGGGAGCACGAGCGTCGCGGATTCTTGGCGCGCTTTGCGTCGCCACAGCATTCGTTGTCTGTGCGATCGTGGTCTTGTTGGGCCGCGCGGCTGTCGCCGCGCCGGAGCCCATGGCCAACCGTGGCGTTCACGAAGGTGTCGCATCCTGCGCAGGTTCGACCTGCCACAGCCGCCAGGTCGATTCGGGCCTGAACGTCCGCCAGAATGAACTGATCACCTGGCAGGACCCTTCCAGCCCGGCCGGCGTGCATAGCCGCGCCTGGCGGGTGCTGACAGAGCCTCGCGCCCAGGCGATCACCCGCAAGATGGGTATCGGACCGGCCCAGGACGCCAAGGAGTGCCTGGGCTGCCACGCCGATCCGGCGCCCGCCGCGCTGCGTGGCGCCAAGTTCCAGATCTCCGACGGGGTCGGCTGCGAGAGCTGCCACGGCGGCTCCAGCGCCTGGCTGGCGAGCCACCGCGCGGTCAACGGCACGCACGCGGCCAATGTGGCTGCGGGCATGAAGGCTCTCGAAAATCCGAAGGTCCGGGCGGGCGTCTGCCTCGACTGCCACTTCGGTGGCTCAAAGCCCGGCCAGTTCGTCACCCACCAGATCATGGCCGCGGGCCACCCGCGCGTCGCTTACGAGCTCGACCTGTTCTCCAGCCTGCAGCAGCACTGGACCGTCGACGCCGACTACGTGAAGCGCAAGGGCTACGCCGGCGGCGTGAAGACCTGGGCCGTCGGTCAGGCCATGGCGCTCGACCGCGCCCTGACGCTCTACAGCGAGCCAGGCCGCGGGCAGGGCGCCTTTCCCGAGCTCTACTTCTTCGATTGCCACAGCTGCCATCGGCAGATTTCGGACGATCCCAAGGCCCGCCCGGCGTGGCAGGCCAATCCGGGGCGCCCGATTCCTGCTGGCCAGCCGCCCTTCAACGACGAGAACATGATCATGCTCTCGGCGGCGGCCAAGGTCGTGGCGCCGGGCCTGTCGGGCCGGCTTGAGGCCGATTCCCGCGCCTTCCACGCCGCTCTGGCGCGCGACAAGGCCGAATCGGTCCGGGCCGCCGGACGCCTGGCCGCCACCTCGCGGGCCCTGGCCGACGCCTTCGCCGCGCGCAGCTTCTCGCGGACGGACACCCTGGCGATCCTCGACACCGTGCTCTCCGGCGAGATCCAGCGCCGCTACACAGACTACACGGGCAGCGCCCAGGCGGTCATGGCGGCCGACACCCTGCTGAACGCGCTTGTGTCGTCCGGCCAGGTGGATCGCGGCGTCGCCGCCCGCGTCCGTCCCAGCCTGGACCGCGCCTACGCCCAGGTGCGCGACCCCAACAGCTACCGCCCCGACGCCTTCAGGGACTCCCTGGCGCAGGTGGCGCAGGCCGTGAGGTCGCTGAGATGAAATCCGGATTGCGCTGGGGCGTCGCCGCGCTCGCGTTGGCGCTCGCCTCCTGTGGGGGCGGTGGTGGTGGCGGGGGCGGCTCGACGACCGCCCCGACGCCCACGCCGACTCCGACGCCGACGGCGGGGCTCTATGCCCTGCCTGCGGCGCAGTCCCTGACGGCGGCCGATGTGCAGCAGGTGATCGCCCAGGCTGTCGCCGAATCGAAGGCGCGGAACCTGCCGGCGGTGATCGCGGTGACCGACCGGGTCGGCAATGTGCTGGCGGTCTATTCCATGGCCGGGGCGCGGGGGACCGCCACCCTTCGCGCCGCCCCGAACGGTCAGAACCTGGACGCGCAGGGCGTGGTGGTTCCAGCCGCAGCCGCCGCCATCGCCAAGGCCATCACCGGCGCCTACCTTTCCTCCGGCGGCAACGCCTTCTCGACCCGTACGGCCAGCCAGATCGTCCAGGAGCATTTCCCGCCCAGCCCTTCGACCGTGGGTCTCGAGAGCGGGCCGCTGTTCGGCGTGCAGTTCTCGTCCCTGCCTTGCTCGGACATCACCACCCGCGTCGCCACCGCCTCGATCGGTCCCCGGCGTTCGCCGCTGGGCCTGGCGGCCGACGCCGGCGGCTTCCCGCTCTACAAGAACGGGGTTCTGGTCGGCGGCATCGGCGTGATGGCCGACGGTGACTACGGCTTCGACAAGAACATCCTCGATATCGACGACGACGCCGAGGAGGCCATTGCCTACGCGGGCGCCACCGGCTTCGACGCGCCCACCGAGATCCGCGCCGAGCGGATCGCCGTCGACGGCACCACCCTGCGGTTCAGCGACGCCAGTTCCGGCACCCTGAAGACCACGCCTTCCAGCGCGCCGGCCTTCGCCAGCCTGCCGGGCGGCACGGGGTCGTTCACTGCCGTCACCGGCTACTATGCCGGCGGCGCGGCGCTCGCGGGT
Source organism: Pseudomonadota bacterium (assembly GCA_963205005.1). Classification (GTDB taxonomy): domain Bacteria; phylum Pseudomonadota; class Alphaproteobacteria; order Caulobacterales; family Caulobacteraceae; genus Phenylobacterium. Next base: position 10,002 of record CAUJHW010000128.1, on the reverse strand, counting down.
CAGGTCTACGGAACCGAGGCCTCGGGCCTGCGTCTGGCGACCGCGTCGGAGTTCGCCAATCCCAACGCCATGATCCTGACCAACGGGGCAGGGCAGAACCGCTTCCCGATCCGCGGCGGCACCGATGCGGCCGACGGGCTCGCCCCGCTGACCGAGCCCGAGGTCCGGGCCGTGCTGGAAGAGGCCTTCACCATCATGAGCCGGGCGCGGGCGCAGATCCGTCGTCCGCTCGACAGCCGCGCCCAGGTCTCAATCGCCGTGGTCGACAGCCGCGGTCAGGTGCTGGGCCTCGTGCGTTCGCCGGACGCCCCGGTGTTCGGCATCGATGTCGCGGCCCAGAAGGCGCGTTCCGCGACCCTGTTCTCGGCAAACTTCGCCGCCACCGAACTCGGCGCCGATCCGAGCGCCGATGTCCGCGGCTTCGTGCAGAAGACCCGCGACTTCTTCGCCGATCCGGCGGCCCTGACCGGGAAGACCGCCTTCGGCGCCCGGACCATCGGCAACCTGGCGCGGCCCTACTACCCGGATGGCGAGGTTGGCCGTCCCAATGGTCCGCTCTCGCGGCCGATCGCCCAGTGGAGCCCGCTGTCCACGGGGCTGCAGTCGGCGCTGGTCATCGGCAACATCGGCCAGCACCTTGGCTTCGTGACCGGTGCTTTGGCCACCGACACCCCGGCCGTCTGTACGGCCCTGCCGCAGGTCGCACCCGGGCAGAACCGGCTGCAGAACGGTCTTCAGATCTTCCCGGGCGGCGTGCCGATCTATCGCGGCACGCGGGTGGTGGGCGGCATCGGCGTCTCGGGTGACGGTATCGACCAGGACGACATGGTCTCGTTCCTTGGCGTTCACAACGGCGGCCTTCGGGTCGGCGGTATCGGCAATGCGGCGACTTCGGTCCGCGCCGACACCCTGGTCGTCGGACCCAGCGCGCCGGCGCGGCTGCGCTATGTGGGCTGTCCGTTTGCGCCCTTCCTCGACACTTCCGACCAGAACGTGTGCCAGGGGAAATAGGCGTGCGCAGGGCCCATCTTCTCGCGCTCAGCGCCGCCGCCGCCGCCCTGGCCGCCGGACAGGCCGGCGCCGCGCCCCGGCGAAGTGCTCCGCAGGCGGTGGCTCCGCTGTCGATCGACGACATCCTCGACGCAGACCGCGTGGCCTGTGCGGCCCCCGCCGCCGCGACCGTCGCCGGCCGTGACGCCGCAGCCCAGGAGACTGCGCCCGCGCCGGCCGAGGTCCAGGAAACCGCGCCGCCGCCGGCCGACGAAGGGCCGCTCGACGGACGCCGCCGGCCGGGCCGGGTCGAGACCTTCCCCGAGCGGATCGAGCAGACCAACCCCGGCGCCGTGCGCGCGCCGCCGCCCGAAGCTTTCCCGACCGACGAACTGCCGGTTCCGGACCGCTGGCGCCTGGCCGGCGCGCTCGGCGTGACCAAGCCGCGCTGGTACGACCCCTACAACCAGAACTTCCTCAAGGGCGATCTGCCCATCAAGGGGACCGAGGGCTGGTTCCTGTCGATCAACGCCATCTCCGATACCGTGGTGGAGCCACGCAGCTTCCCGATCCCGGTGAGCGTGCAGACGACCTCCCGGCCGGGCAGCGTCGACATCTTCGGCCGCGACTCCAGCCTGGTGCTGGCACAGACCTTCATCGCTGCGGCCTCGGTCATCAAGGGATCGACGGCCTTCAAGCCGCCGGAACTGGAGTTCCGCGTCGCGCTGGCGTTCCAGGACAACTACGTCGACGTGCCCGAGAAGCGCGTCCTCTACGTCGAGCCCAGCAGGAAGACCCACCGCAACGACGCCTTCATCGGCGTGCAGGAAGTGTTCGTCGACTATCACCTGCGCAACGTGTCCGAGCGCTACGACTTCGACAGCCTGCGGGTCGGGATCCAGCCGTTCTCGACCGAATTCCGCGGCTTCCTGTTCCAGGACAACCAGCTGGGCGTCCGCCTGTTCGGCAACCGCGACAACAACCGGTTCCAGTACAACCTGGCGGCCTTCCGGCGGATCGAGAAGGACACGAACTCCGGCCTGAACGACATCACTCAGGACCTGCGCAAGGACTATGTCTTCGTCGCCAGCGTCTATCGCCAGGACCTGCCGCTGCCCGGCCTGACCTCGCAGGTGATGATCGCTTACAACAGGAACCGCGAAGGCGGCGAGATCCAGGTCGACAAGAACGGCTTCCCGGTACGCCCGGCGCTGATCGGGAACCTGCGCGGCCGCGACTACGACGTGACCTACCTGGGCTACAACGCCGACGGGCGCATCGGCCGGGTTAACCTGACCGCCTCGGCCTTCCTGGCCCTGGGCGAGGACCGCAACAGCATTTTCACCGGCCGGAAGGCGAAGATCCGCAGCTTCTTCCTCGCCGCCGAGCCTTCGATGGACTTCGACTGGGTCCGGGTGCGGCTGTCCGGGCTCTACGCCTCGGGCGACAAGAACCCCTATGACAACAAGGAACGCGGCTTCGACGCGATCTCGGAGAACCCGCAGTTCGCCGGCTCCGACACCAGCTACTGGATCCGCCAGACCATTCCGTTCGCCGGCGGCGGGCGGGTGATCGCGATCAACGGCCGAAACGGCATCCTGAACAGCCTGCGCTCGTCGAAGGACGAGGGGCAGTCGAACTTCAACAACCCGGGAACCGTCGTCCTCGGGGCCGGCGCCGACTTTGACGTCCTGCCCGAGCTTCGGGTCACCACCAACATCAATCACATCTCGTTCGCCAACACGACGATCGTCCAGACACTCCGCCAGGAGGGGTCGATCCCGAAATCGCTGGGATGGGATGCGTCGGTTTCGACGATCTACAGGCCCAAGATGACCCAGAACATCGTGTTGCGCGCCTCGGCCGCGGCATTCGATCCGGGCAAGGGCTTCAACGATCTGTTCGCCAACAGTCCGGGCCACAAGCGATACTATTCCGTGCTGCTCAACGCCGTTCTCAGTTTCTAGGGGCAAGATGCTGACATTCAGGGGAAAATTGCTGAAGCTGGGGGCGCTGCTGGCGTTGACCGTGCTCGCGCCCCTGTCGCTGAAGGCGAGCGAGGCTGAGAAGCCGGTTGCCCGGACCTACGTCGCCGCGCCGGCCGCGAAGCTCGGGATGACCGACGAGGAGGTCGACCAGGCCAGCCGCGGCTGCGTCTCCTGCCACACCGATTCCGACGCCAAGAGCATGCACGTGTCCCAGGCCGTGAAGCTGGGTTGCGTCTCCTGCCACGGCGGCGACGCCACGGCGGCGATTCCGGCGGGCCTGACCAAGGCCTCGCCCGAGTACATGCGGATCCAGGAGAAGGCGCACGTCCTGCCGCGCTTCCCCAAGACCTGGCACTATCCGAGTTCCGCCAATCCAAAGGCCAGCTACACCCTGCTGAACAAGGAATCGCCGGCGTTCATCCGCTTCGTGAACCCTTCGGACTACCGCGTGGCCCGCGATGCCTGCGGCGCCTGCCACATGGAGCTGATCGAGAAGGCCGAGCGCTCGATGATGGCCACGGGCGCCATGCTGTGGGGCGGCGGCTCGTACAACAACGGCATCCTGCCGTTCAAGAACTACGTCCTGGGCGAGGCCTACACGACGCATGGCGAGCCGGCGCGGCTGCTGTCGCCGGGCACGCCTCCGGGCAAGCTGACGCCCGAGCAGATCAAGCGCGGCGCCCTGCCGACCCTCTATCCGCTCCCGACGTGGCAGGTGGTTCCCCCGGGCGATATCTTCCGTGTGTTCGAGCGCGGCGGGCGCAACATCAACACCCAGTTCGCCGAAGTCGGCCTGCCCAACGCCAACGGTGCCCTGCAGCGCCTGGAAGAGCCGGGCCGGCCGGATCTGAAGCAGTCGAACCGCGGTCCCGCGACGGGCCTGCGCGTGGCGATCCCGGTCCTGAACATCCACAAGACCCGCCTGAACGACCCCTTCACCTGGTTCCTCGGCACCAACGACAACCCGGGCGACTACCGCTCGTCGGGCTGCGCGTCCTGCCACGTGGTCTACGCCAACAACCGCCAGCCGCACGCCAGCCTGACCTGGGCGAAGTACGGCCGCGACGGCAAGACCGCGACTGTCGACCCGACGATCAGCAAGGAAGAGTCAGGCCACCCGATCCAGCACGCCTTCACGCGCGCCATTCCGACCGCCCAGTGCATGAACTGCCACATGCACCAGCCGAACATGTTCGTGAACACCTACCTCGGCTACACGATGTGGGACTATGAGGCCGACGCGCCGTTCATGTGGCCGGAGCGCCAGAAGTATCCGACCGCTGAGGAAATCCGCCACGTCCTGGACCGCAACCCGGAAGGCGCCGCGCCGCGGGGCCTGTGGGCCGACCTCGACTTCCTGCGGAACGTGTTCGACCTGAACGCGAAGCTCAAGGACACCCAGTTCGCCGACTATCACGGCCATGGCTGGAACTTCCGGGCGATCTTCAAGCGTGACCGCGAGGGCAACCTGCTCGACGCCGAGGGCAAGATCGTCGCCAACGACGACCCGGAGAAGTTCGTCCGCAAGGATGCGCCGAAGTTCACGCCTGTCGGCCAGAACGCGCCCGGCAAGGCGGTCCACATGATGGACATCCACGCCGAGAAGGGCATGCAGTGCGCCGACTGCCACTTCGCCCAGGACAGCCACGGTTCCGGCCTGATCATGGGTGAAGTCGCCAACGCCGTGGAGATCCGCTGCAAGGACTGCCACGGCTCGTCCCAGGCCTACCCAACACTGCGCACCTCCGGTCCCGCCGCGGACCCGAAGGGCAACGACCTCAGCCTGCTGCGCAACCCGGACGGCAAGCGCCGGTTCGAATGGGTGGAGCAGGACGGCCGCCAGGTGCTGATCCAGCGCTCGCTGCTGGATCCCAAGCTGGAATGGCGCATCCACCTGGTGAAGGACTCGGTCGACCGCGCCAGCCCGGACTTCAATCCCAAGGCCGCCCGCGCCAAGCTGATGTCCAAGATCAGCCAGAACGGCAAGCCGTTCACCTGGGGCCAGGGTGTCGCGCCGGCTGACCGTGCGCACAACGATGACGAGATGGAATGCTTCGCCTGCCACACCTCGTGGACCACGGCGTGTGCGGGCTGCCACCTGCCCATCGAGGCCAACTGGAAGACCAAGGCTCACAAGTACGAGGGCGAGGAGACCCGGAACTACGCCACCTACAACCCCCAGGTGGCGCGTGACGACATGTTCCAGCTGGGCAAGCACATGACCACCAAGGGTGCGACTGTCGCGCCGGTGCGCTCGTCCTCGGCGCTGATCCTGTCCTCGACCAATGTGAACCGGGAACGGATCTACACCCAGCAGCCGCCGATCGCAGCCTCGGGCTTCTCGAGCCAGGCGTTCGCGCCGCACTTCGCGCACACGGTGCGCCGGACCGAGACCAAGACCTGTTCGGACTGCCACGTTTCCGAGGCCAACGACAACAACGCCATCATGGCCCAGCTCCTGCTGCTGGGGACCAACTACGTGAACTTCGTCGGCCAGAATGCCTGGGTCGGGCTGGGCGGGGGCGTCGAGGCGGTTCGGGTCTCCGAATGGAGCGAACCCCAGGCAGTCTTCGGCTCCTACCTGCACCGCTACGCCTATCCGGATTTCTACAAGCTGCACGTCGAGAAGAACGGCCGTGAGCTGAAGAGCTGGGTGCGCGGCAAGCCATTCACCAAGGGCCTCAAGGGCGGCGAGGAAGACTCGGTCGAGCAGATCTCCAACACCGTCCACAAGACCGGCGACGCGGCGCGCTGCCTGCAGATGCGCGGCGAGTACTTGTTCGTCGCCAGCGGGTCGGATGGTTTCCGCGTGCTCGACATCGCCAGCATCGGCAACAAGGGCTTCTCGCAGCGCGTGATCACCGCTCCGTTCTCACCGCTGGGACACGACACCCATGTGGCGACGAAGAACGCCACCTGCATGGCCCTGCCGACCAACCAGAACATCGCCCCGCTGCGCAATGAAGCCATGCAGGGCATGAAGATGAAGGACCCCGCCACCGGCGAGGACTCCGACCTGCTGCGGATCAACCAGGAACAGACCTTCCTGCCGATCTACTCCTACGCGGTGATCACCGACTCAGAGGAAGGCCTGATCCTCGTAAACGTGAACACGCTGGCCGACGGCGAGCCGCGCAACAACAAGCTGAAGCGCGCGGTGACCTGGAATGCCGGCGCGGTGCTGAAGGGCGCGCGGCACATTACCCTGGGCGGTCACTATGCCTACATCGCCGCCGACGCCGGCCTGGTGGTGGTGGATCTCGCCGATCCGCTCAAGCCGCGCCACGTGACCACAGTGGCGCTGCAGGACGTGCGCGCCTCGGCCCTGCAGTTCCGCTACCTTTGGGTGACCACGGCCCGCGGCCTGGAAGTGCTGGATGTCACCAGGATGGACCAGCCGAAGCTGATCGATGGCGCCACGATCCCGCTGGTGGACGCCCGGAGGGTCTATGTGGCGCGTACCTACGCCTATGTCGCGGCCAAGAAGGACGGCCTGGTCATTGTCGATGTGACCAATCCGGAGCGGCCGCGCGTCTATCAGAAGTTCGATGCCGGCGGTCAGCTCAACGACGCTGAGGACGTGGTTGTCGGCTCCACCAACGCCTCCCTGTTCGCCTACGTCGCCGACGGCCGGAACGGCATGAAGGTGCTGCAACTGACCAGCCCGTCCAGCCAGCCCAACTTCTACGGCTTCTCGCCGCAGCCGAAGCCCGAGCTGATCGGCTGGGCCCGGACGCCAACACCGGCGCTGGCCATGTCCAAGGGCCTGGACCGCGACCGAGCCGTGGACGAGACCGGCGGCCAGATCGCCATCTTCGGACGCCTGGGCTCACGGCCCTTCACCCGGCCGGAGATGGAACGGTTCTTCACCGATCGCTGGGGCCGCCCCTACCGGGTGACCGACGCCGTCGACATGGCCACATGGATGGGACCGCGCACGGTGGAGCAGGGCGACCGCTAGGGTCCTTACTCAAGACTGCTCATCCCGGCGAACGCCGAGACCCGGATGGAATAGTGCTCGGGCGGCTTCCATGTCCGTCGCGCGCTTCCAATCCGCCTTCCAGCCTTGAGATCTGGGTCCCGGCATTCGTCGGGATGAGCGGATGTTGTCGAAGTTGCTGACCGTGAATTAAGTCCGGCCCCCATGCGTCCTGCGGTCTGCAGGGACCGGGGCTCGTGGCCCCAATGGACGCCTGCGGCGCCCTGCCAACCGCACAGGGCCTACGCCGCCTGGTCGTCCGTCGGCGTGGTGTAGGCGGGGATGGGCATGGGGACGCCCTTGAGGTCGATCTCGCCCACGGGGATGATCGGGACCTCGCGTTTGGCCAGCCGCAGGGTGTCGCCGCTGAACAGGATGCGCGTGGAGAAGGTCTTGTTGGCCGCTTCGAGCCGGGCGGCGATCACCACCACCTCGCCATAGGCGGTGTAGTTGAACCGGCGCTCGCCGCCGAAGTTCCCTACCAGGCCGATGCCTGACGACAGGCCCATGCGCGTGTAGCCAAAGTTGATGCCGCGGGCGATCATCTTCTGCCGGATCGCGAGCGCGTAGGTGTCGATCTCGCGGGCGCAGGCGATGGCCCGGTCGGCGTGGTCCTCGGAGGGTACGGGGGCGCCAAAGATCGCGATGATGCCGTCGCCGGTCATCTTGTCGATCATCGCCTCGTGCTTCCACAGCAGGTCGATGATGCCGTCGAAGTACTCGTTGATCACGCCTTCGAACGTCTCGAGGTCGAGGCTGGCCACCAGATTGGAGAAGTTCTCCAGGTCGGTGATCATCACGGTGATCTCACGCTCTTCGGCGCCGATCTTCACTTCCTCGCGGCCATCGACCATCCGGTCGATCACCTGCGGCGCAAGGTAGCGCTCGAGGGTCGAGGAATAGAAGGCGCGCTGGTTCTGCAGGTCGGCCGCGGCCAGCCGGCTGAGCACGAAGAAGCCGAAGGCGAAGCTGATCACCGGCGCGGTCATCGGCACCATCAGCGCCGCCCGCTGGTAGAGTTCGAAGGCGACGAAGCCGCCCACGGCAATCCCCAGCAGGACTATCCCCACCGAGACCCACCAGGTCTGGGTCGAGCGTCCGATCAGCGAGCCGCTGACCGCTGCGACCAGCACGATGGCAGCCTCCCAGATCCAACCCGGGCGGCGCACCTGATCGCCGGCCAGCATCTGCGACAGGGCGTGGACGTGGACTTCCACCCCCGGCGTTCCCTGCTGGTGCCCCTGGAGGAACCGCAGCGGCGTTGAGTGCATGTCTTCCTTTGGCGCATCAGAGTCGGCCGACGCCGACCGGGTCACGCTGCCTATGAAGACGATCTTGTCCTTGAGCAGGGCCGGGGGGAGAAATTCCACATAGGCTGCGGAATATGCCGGACTGATGGACCCCGCATTTTCCGCAGAGACCTTCGGATCGGGGCGGCGGTAGCGGATATCGAACGCCTTGCCGGGAGGCTTGAGGCCCGCCGCGGCGACGCCAACCTCCGTCGCCAGCGCGAGATACTGACTGGGATGCGGGTCGTATTTGCGGATCACGTCGTCGTAGTCGACGTGCATGAGTGCCCGGGCGTCCGAGTACCGGAGATGCTTGGAGACCGGAAAATCCACGCCGGCCTTCCGTCCGGGGTCGGCCGATACGACAACCGGGGCCCTTACGTTCGAAATACGGGCCTCGAAGTCCGCGAACTCCTCAGGCGAGGACCATGTGTCCAGCAGATAGTCGACGGCGATCGCCTTGACCCCCTTGGAATCGAGAGCGGCGATCAGGTTGCCCAGCCAGGCCTTGTCGATCGGCGCCAGACAGTGGCAGGCCGAGGACTCGCTCATGACTTTGGTGGCCTCGGCGTCGATCTTCACGACCACGAACTCGGGCTGCGCGGCCGGCGCGCCACCGGAAAGGCGCAGGTCGTATGTCAGGTTCTCGATGAACCGGATCGGAGTGGTTGTGTTGAGGAAGAGGGCGGCCACGGTTGCCACGACGGCAACGGTGGCAGTGACCACAATGTCGGCCAGACCCTTGCCGCTGGCCGCCCGCAAGTGGTCCAGCAAGCCCAGTAGACGGCTCATGATTCCCGTTGGCGAGCGGGCGGCCGCCATGGATCAGGCGAGCTTCCGGAACGGGAAATTGTAGGTGACGGCGGGCGTGTAGTCTCCGGCAAGGCAAAGGTGGGTCGTAAGGTCCTGGCCCTGCGACATCAGAAGGACGAAACCCGGCGGCTCCTCGACCAGAATTTCGCGCCCGTCCGGCACATGCATATCCACTTCCGTCAGGTCGAGCGTCAACTGGATCGAGGTGGCGGGCGCCGCGGTCACCATGTGGCCGGCGAAGATGCCGTTGAACGCGCGGTGGATGTGGCCGCACATCATCACCTTCACCTGGTCGCGTCCCTTGAGCACCTCCTCGAGGCGCAGGATCCACGGTGACTTCGGGTCGGGATCCATCCAGCGGATGCCGCTGGGAATGGGAGGGTGGTGCAGGATCAGCGCGGTCGGCCGGTCGGGCGCCTCGTCCAGGGTCCGGCGCAGCCAGTCGGCGCGCACCTCGTCGTAGCCGCCGTCGTTCTCGCCCTCGAGCGTGTCGCAGACGAGCATGCGCATGGGCCCGAAATCGACCGTGTACTGGACGAACCCGTTCTCGTCGGTCTGGGCGCCGGGGCCGCTGAACACCTCGAGGAAGGGGCCGCGCAGATCGTGGTTGCCGAGCGCGTAGTAGATGGGAATCTCGCTCTCATCCATCAGGCGCTTGAGCTCAAGGTACTCCTCGAGTTCGCCACGGTCGACGAGGTCGCCGCTGGCGATAATCGCCACCGGGCGCGGACGAAGGGCATGGATAGCCTTCATCACCTGGCGCAAACGGTCCTCGTTCCGCTTCTGGTTAAGCGGATCCTTGTCGGTCGTTATGTGCAGATCGGTGATCTGAGCGATCGTCAACAACTAGCCGCCTCCCCAAGCAGCGCGCACTGTCCCACTTAGATACGCATGCTCAACGCCGGCGGATGACGAGGTTGCGAATTTCAGTCATGTCTTCCAT
>CAUJHW010000127.1 GCA_963205005.1 Pseudomonadota bacterium | reverse complement strand
GCCGTCACGCCATTGCTGCGCCATCCAGTCGGCGGTGACGCGCTTCGGCATTGGCTTGAGGACGAGGACGAGTCGGCCGGTGCCGCGCCCCTCGCCATCGGCCAGATTTTCCTGCTTGCGGCTGATCTCGACGCGCTTCAGTGCATGTCGGATCGTGGTGTCGGTCAGGGCTGGCATGCGTTCCTCCTTGTCCGCAACTGGGATCGGTCGAGGAGAAACGGGGATCGTTTGCTGGGAGCGGAAAGCCGTTTTCTATCCCTTCAACCGCCCCCAATTTGCCAAAACCGTCCCCACTACGCAATGCCAAAAAGCGCCAATTTTCCTAGTGTTTCAACGGTATTGAGCGTGATCCTGCGGGATCGAAATCAGTGAGTGGGGTGGTTGTGGATGACGAGTGGATCAGCGCCGAAGCGGCCTGCCAGCGTCTGGGGGTAAGACCCCAGACGCTCTATGCCTATGTCAGCCGCAACCCTGTGCAGGTCCGCGCCGACCCGTCCGACCCGCGACGCAGCCTGTACCATGTCGCCGACATCGCGGTGCTAGCGAAGCGCAAGACCCGCAGCCGGCGGGTCGCCGACGTCGCAGCTCTGGCGATCGCTTGGGGCGAACCGGTGCTCGAAAGCGCTATCACCACAGTGGCGCATGGACGGCTCTTCTATCGCGGGCGCGACGCAGTTCTATTGGCCGAAACCGAGACCCTCGAGTCGGTGGCGAGGTTGCTTCGTGGCGAGCCGGACGACCACATCCCAGGCGATCCGCCGGTGCTGTCGGCTTCTTGGGGTGCTGACGATAACGCTCGGGTGAGGGTCCTCAGAACCCTCGCCCTTCGCGCGGCGATGGATCTCCCGCTTCAAGGGCGCGCATCGCGCGCGCTGGACACCGAAGCGGCGCAACTGCTGCATAGCGTTGCGGACGCCATTGCAGGCGCCCCCGGGACCGACCTCATTCATCGGCGCCTCGCCCGCGGCTGGGGGCAGGATCCAGACGGCCCTGCGGCGGATCTGACTCGCCGTCTGCTCGTGCTCACCGCCGACCACGAACTCAATCCCTCAGCCTTTGCAGCGCGCGTCACCGCCTCCACGGGGGCGTCCCTTGCAGCCTGCGCAACAGCTGGGCTCACCACCCTGTCAGGGCCGCGTCATGGCGGGGCGTTCGTCGCGGTAGACGCGTTTGTCGAGGAGGCGGCGCGGCTCGGCGGACCTGAGGCGATTTCGCGGCGCTTGCGCGACGACCTTTCGCTGCCAGGCTTCGGGCACAAGCTCTACCCTGAAGGCGACCCTCGCGCCGCAGCAGTGCTTCACAGGATCCCAGACGCCCAGTCATTTCTCGACCTGGCGGAGATGGTGGAAGATATCGCGGGCCTGAGACCAACCATCGATTTTGCTCTGGTCGCCGCCTGCAGATCGATGAACCTGCCGACTGACGCGCCCTTCCAGATCTTCACGGCCGCCCGCTGCGCCGGCTGGATCGCACACGCGATCGAGCAGGCGCAGGGAGATTCGGTGATCAGGCCGCGAGCGCGATACTCCGGGCCCGCCCTCGACGCGCGCTGATCTCCGGGGCTTCCCCCTAGAGCGCGGCCAGGCCAATCCGCATGACCTCGACCATTCCCGCCGCGTCCGACGCGATCTGGGCGGCGTCGTCGGGGTCGGGGCGGGCGATGCCGCCCACAGCGGTCAGGTTGAGGAACCTCAGCCTCTCGACATCGAACGGCCGGATGATGTGCTCGGCCTGGCCTTCGGCGAAGAGCTGGCTGGTCGATTCCACCATCTGCTTCATCCGCCGCCTGACGAGGTCGGGGGCGATACGCTCGCGGACATCGTCCGTGAACGCGTAGCGCATAGGCTCCAAGATGCCGCCCAGGCGGATGGTCGTCGACGTGCGAAGCAAGGCGACCACACGCTCCATCGGCGTACACGGCAACTCCCGGGCGGCTTGCCGCAGGAACCGGTTGATCCGGTCTGCGCGTGCGAAGCACTCTTCAACCAAGGTCGCCTTGTCGCCGACGTATATGTACAGCCTGGGTTTGGTGGTGCCGAGCACGCGCGCCAGTTCGTCGAGTGAGGTGGTGTCGACTCCGCGGGCGTTGAACATCCGGCTGGCGCACGAGAGGATCGACTCGCGCTTCATTTCGTAGAGCGCAGCTTGATCGAATCCATCGGTCGTGCTGACGACCAGGGGCGAGAGATCGATGGTGGGGGGATCGATCGCGGCGTGGCGGTCGGCCGCCCAACCTGTGTTGAGCAAGGTGTTCAGCAGATCAGCCGCGTCGGCGCGTTCGTCGGGGCCCATGCTGAGCCCACGCCGCGTGCCCAGCGGCACCCAGTAGACGATGCTGAGAATGGTGCGGGCGACAAGCGCGGGGTCACAGGGGCGAAACGTCCGGGCGTCGACACCGTCGGCGATGACAGCGGCAAGGCGCCCTTCGATCCCTCGATAGAGTGTCGTCACCTCGGCGCGGGCGTCTGGACGCAAGAGCCCGTACTCGTTCAGCGCCGCGATCTCGGCGCGCTTGCCATCGAGCGCGGTGCTGACGAAAGCGCGCAAGATGTCTGACGGGTCACGTTGCGACATCGCTTCGTCGAGGCGTTCGCCGAGCAGAATGCAGGAGCGGCGATAGACCTGGCTCAGCAGGTCTTCGAAGTCCTTCACATAGTGATAGAGGGCGTTCCGGGTGAAGCCGAGACTGCCGGCGAGGTCCGCCAGCGTCCTTTGAGACATGCCGCGAGCGTTCAACTGACGGGCCGCGACATCGAGCAGTTGGTCATGCCGTGTCGATGTAGAGGCGTCGGTGACTGGTGGAGAACGTGTCATGTCCTGGCCAGGATGTGGCGCCTTGCGGCCGACGTTTGCGGCTCGACGCGCCCGCGGGCACGACCGAGGAACCTGGCGCCAGGGCGTCCCGCCGAAGCGAGACACCCGGCGATCAGGTGATCAGTACGTGTGGCGGTTGCTATCGGGGAGACCGAGAATCCGCTTGGAGATGATGTTGTTTTGGACCTCGGTGGAGCCGCCCGCGATGGCGTGCGCCTTCACGCCCAGATAGTTGCGGCCGGCCGCAAGCTCGGCCTCGCTGAAAGCGTCGCCCTCCCAGCCGACGCCACCTTGACCCATGGCTTCGACCATCATCTCCGCAGACTCCGTCACGAGCTTCGCAGAGACATTCTTCAGGATCGACGTGGTGGTGCTCGGGCCGTTCGCGGTCTTCCCTTCGTCGGCGATCCGCCGAAGGGTCAGGGCGTAGGCGTGAGCGTCGACGTTGTTGTGGATCAAGCGAGTTCGGAAATCGGCGTCAGCCAGACGTCCGTCTGCATCGAGCCCGAAATACGCCTTGGCGACTTCGACAAGCTTGGCTGGATCGACGCGGGAGGGACCACCCGAACCGCCGGAGAGACCGTTGCGCTCGTGCTGGAGGAGCCGCTTGCCGACGGTCCATCCTCCATTGACGGGTCCGACGAGATTTTCCTTCGGCACCTGCACGTCTGTGAAGAACGTCTCGCAGAAGGGTGACACACCCGAAATCAACTTGATGGGACGGGTCTCGACGCCAGGTGTGCGCATATCGATCAACACGAAGCTGATGCCCTCGTGCTTCTTCGTTGCGTCGGTGCGCACCAGGCAGAAGCACCAGTCCGACCAATGGGCGCCCGAAGTCCAAATCTTCTGTCCATTGACTAGGAAGTGGTCACCCTTGTCTTCGGCGCGTGTCTGCAAGCTGGCCAGATCGGATCCTGCGCCAGGCTCGGAATAGCCCTGACACCAACGCAGCTCACCGCGGGCGATCGGCGGGATGTGTTGGAGCTTCTGGGCTTCGGTGCCGTACTCAAGCAGGGTCGGGCCGAACATCATCACGCCCATGCCGCCGATCGGATTCCAAGCGCCGATCGCCGACATTTCCTCTCGCAGGACCTGGGACTGCTTGAACGAGAGTCCGCCGCCGCCATAGGCGACGGGCCAGGTCGGGACTCCCCAACCACGATCGGCGACGCGTTGCTTCCAAAGCGCCGCATCGCCTTCCCAGACCACCGGGGCCTCGCTGCCCGCATCGTTGCGCCCCTTGAGCGACGGCGGAAAGTTTTCGGCGAGCCAGCTTCGCGCTTCCGCGCGGAAGGCGTCTAGGTCTGCTGTCGAAAGGTTGCTCATCGCTATCTCCGGAGAAGGGCTGCAGCGCCGCGGCGCTCAGTCTGCAAATGCGGTCCATCAGGATCGCGTCCACCAAGGGCGCGGACGCCGCATCCAACACGCGTTGGGGCGACGTCGAGGTTCAGTTAGTCCCGCCATGGAGGTCCACGCAGCCTCCGTGGCGGGACAGCGTCAGGCTAAGCGGACTTGGAGGTTCGCTCCTCGAGGTCTTGGAAGAAGACTTCGCCAGCGTGGTCGGCCACGTCCTGCGCGGTGTACGGCCGATTAGGGTTGAAGCCGTCCGTCTGCATCATGCGGATCTCGCGCACGCCGCGGGACGAGACGCCCAGCACCTTGCCGGTGTGATCGGCCGCGAGGTCGGAGGCCATGTAGAGCACGCCGGGCGCGACGTTCTCCGGCAGGGCCATGGGATCGGGCTCGCGATCCCGCTGGCTCGGGAGATCGGACGTCATCCGGGTATAGGCGCCGGGCGCCAGGCCCATGACGCGGATGCCGTACTTGCGCCCTTCGATCGAGAGCACGCGCATGAAGCCGTAGATGCCGGCCTTGGCCGCCCCGTAGTTCGACTGGCCGAAGTTGCCGTAGAGGCCCGAGGTCGAGGACGTCATGATGATCGTCCCCGGCTTGCCGTTGTCCTTCAGCCACTTCCACACCGGCATGGTGCAGCAATAGGTGCCCTTCAGGTGGACCTTCACCACCAGGTCCCAGTCCTGCTCGCTGGTGTTGGCGAAGCTCTTGTCCCGCAGGATGCCGGCGTTGCAGACCAGGATGTCCACCTGGCCGAAATTATCCAGGGCGGTCTTCAGGATGTTCTCGCCGCCGGCCATAGTGGAGACGTCGTCCCCGTTGGCGACGGCCTTGCCGCCGGCGGCTGTGATTGCATCCACCACCTTCTGGGCCGCCGAGGTGTCAGAGCCCGAGCCGTCGCGCGGCCCGCCAAGGTCGTTGACGACGACCGCTGCGCCTTCTTTCGCGAACAGCTTCGCATAAGCTTCGCCAAGACCATTGCCCGCGCCAGTGATGATGGCGACCTTCCCGTCAAGAAGACCCATGTCCGTTTAGCTCCCTAATGTTTCTGGCAAGTCCCTGGTCAGCTTGGCCCCGGTGGCCGCCTCAGGTTCGCTGCCTTGAGGATGTAAATTACGAGAACGTGGCAGGGCAATACCAAGTCGTAAAATCAATTGCGTTGCAAATCCGGTGGCGACCCGCAACCTTAGATCGCCACCTCCTTCATCGATACGGAGAGGTCGACAAGTTTCGCCTTGTCGACCGCGCGGCGGTTCCCGATCAGGGTCTTGCCCATCATGAACTCCGCCGGCGCGTTGATCGCCTCGACCGCTTGGACCTGTCCTCCGTGAAGGTGGAACACGGCGAACTTTGCGGTCTTCGGATCTCCTCGGATCAGGATCTCGTCGACGTCGAACGGATAGCCAGCGATCTGTAGCTTGAGGTCGTATTGATCCGACCACTGCCACGGGACTTCCATCTGGGGCGTAGGGCGTCCGATGATGTCCGCGGCCGCTTGCTTGGCTTGCTCCAACGCATTCGGGACGCTCTCGAGTCGAAACATGCGGTCATAGATCGGCAGCGGCCGATGCGTGACGTCGCCGATGGCGTAGATATTCGGATCGGACGTCCGAGCGGCGAGGTCGACCACAATTCCGCGCGTGCAGTTCAAACCCGCCTCGACGGCGAGTTCGTCATTCGGCGCAGCCCCAATTCCAACCACGACCGCGTCGCAAGCCAAGACTTGGCCGTTGGACAAAACCACGTCGGTAACGTGCCCATGCTCGCCCTGAAATGCGGTGACGCCACAGCCAAGTTCGAACCGCACCCCCTTCGCCTCATGATAGTCGGAGAAGAACTCGGAGAGGGCGGGGCAGGCGACACGCGCCAAGACGCGCGTCTCGCGTTCGATGATGACGACCTCTGCCCCCAGGGCGCGGCCGGAGGCGGCGACTTCCAGTCCGATGTAACCGCCGCCGATCACCGCCAGCGTCTTGCCGGGGCCGAGCGCCGCCTTCAGCGCCTCGGCGTCAGCCGCGGTGCGCAGGGACAATACGCCCGCGAGATTCGACCCCGCGATCGGTAGCGGCAACGCCCGCGCGCCGGTCGCCAGGATCAAGACGTCGTAGGGGATCACCCAACCATCCGCACAGTCGACCAATTGGTCGGCGCGGTGGATCCGCACAGCGCGCGTGTTCGGATGAAACTGGATGTCGTTGTCGGCGTAGAAAGACAGGGGCCGGAGGGCCAGGCTCTCTGCATCGGCTTCGCCCTTCAGCCAGGCCTTGGACAGAGGAGGACGTTGGTAGGGCGGGATGGGCTCATCGCCGACGAGGGAAATCGTGCCTTCGTGTCCGTACTGGCGGAGCAGCGCCGCGCAGGCGCCCCCCGCATGGCCAGCGCCAAGGATGACGATGCGAGCCGACGGACTGAAAGACATGAAGGACTCCCCCAAGACGGACCCAAATCGAGGCGCCGTTCAGTTCGGGGGCAGGATTGCGCCTCGAACCACGATCACGACGCCTGCATGGCTCAACTCAAGCCGTGGGACTCAAATTACGAATGGGTACTGATATCCAACGTATTCGTAAAATCAATCGGCATGCCGTCATCGCCCTGTTCGTGAATTTTGCGCAGCGCGTGCGCGCGCGAGCCGATCTCGCCTCGGGCGGGGTAGCCACCAAGCTGCAATGACGGTTAGATTGAGAGCAACGCCTGTTCGACGCCAATTCTGGGTTCGAACCGAGGCCTAGCCACGCAGATATGACTGAAAATACGCAAGCTCTTCGACGGGCCCCTAAAGCCAGAGCGCGACGCGAAGAGGTGCTTGATGAAGCCTCTCGCCTGCTGAACGCGCACGGCGTTTCTCAATCCACCTTGCAGGATCTTGCCGGTGAGCTGGGGGTCACGCGCAACGCGCTCTACTACTACTTTGTCGATCTCGAAGATCTGATCTTCCAGACCTATGAGCGCTCCTGCGAGCTTTTGGCGGCTCGGTTGGCCGCGGCCTTTGATGAAGGGGGCGGGAGGTTGGACGTGGTGAAGAGCTTCATTTCACGATGTTTGGACCCCGCTCAGCCGCAACTCGCGGCGTTGAACGAGTACGGGCTGCTCAGCGACGCTCATCACGCTGTGGTGCTGAGGCGATACGACGACACCGTCGCCAAGCTTGCAGGATTGCTTGAGGAGGGGGCGCGATCAGGTGAGCTGCGCCCCTGCCATGCGCAGACTGTTGCGAGAACAATCATCAGCCTCGTTCACTGGATTCCGTTGCCAAGCGCCTGGACGGCGACATCAGCGGAGGACCGCCCGCGGGTGGTGAAGGCGCTCCTGGATCTGATCGCCAATGGCGGGGCGGCCGACCGGGACCAAGCCTGCGATCCGGCCCCCGTGGACCTGTCGCCGCTGCTGGTGCGTGCAAGCGATGGGTTCGATCAGGACGCCATCGCCAAGGTCAAGCGCGAGACGATCCTCAATATGGCGTCTCGGATGTTCACCTGCCGCGGCGTCGATTCGACGTCCCTGGATGAGATCGCGACAACGCTCGGCACGACCAAGGCGCGGCTCTACAAGTATGTCGGAGATAAGCAGACGCTCGTCGCCGAATGCTTTGCTCGAGCCGACCGCATCTACGGGTACATCATGACGTGCGCCCTGGAGCAGGGGGCGACCGCACAGGAACAGATCGTCGGGCTCCTACGAAGCAACGCCATGGCGCAGCAGCACAAGGAATTGCAACCACTTCGCTACGGCAGCGCCGTAGGAGCCCTCCCGGCGAGCGAGCAGGTGCGCGCGGCGGAGCGCCTTCGGCGGCGCAATCAAGAATACACCGCCCTCTACCGTGCGGCGAAGCACGAGCGTTCCATGAGGGACATCGATTTGGAACTCTTCAAGCAGATTACGCCCGGCGCGGCGGCATGGCTCTGGAAGGACTTCGCAAAGCAAACCCATGACGACTTCGCGCTCGTCGCAGCCGAAACAACCGACGTCCTCCGGCTGGGACTTCGCGCCATCTAGGCGAAACTTGGTTCCGCAAGGCCCTCCTGGAAGCGCCAAGCACGCCTATGTCTTGGCGGGGACCTAACCGATCCAAACCTCAATAGTCGACGCCGAGCGCAAATCGGCCATCGCAGCGACACCGGCTTGATTTTACGTTTCGGTTTGATAGCATCACGGCATCGTAACTGCGTGGCGTGTGGTTGCATCTCGATTCGAGGATCTGTGTCGGCGTCCCGGTTCGCGCTTCGCAAAGCAGCGTGCCGACGCCTGACCCGCTGAGGTGATGATGAGCCTGTTCGAGACCTTCGACCTTGCCGGTCTGCAGCTGCCGAACCGCATCGTCATGGCGCCGATGACCCGGTCGCGAGCGCCGACTGAGGTCGCTGACGATCTGACGGCGATCTACTACCAACAGCGAGCGACGGCTGGGTTGATCATCAGCGAGGGGGCGCCGATCTCGCGCGAAGCTGTCGGATACGCGTTCTTGCCCGGACTCTACACCGAGCGGCAGATCGAAGGCTGGCGAGGGGTGACGTCCGCCGTCCACGATGCGGGGGGGCGCATTTACGCCCAGATCTGGCATGTCGGTCGCGTCTCCCACGTCTCCCTGCAGGATGGCCAGCAGCCTCCTGTCAGTTCCACTGATCGGCCTGCAGAGGGGCCGCGCACGTTCGCTTATGCGTGGCGGGACGACGGCAGCGTCGGCTTCGTGGCTCCCAGCGTGCCGAGGGCCCTCACCACCGAGGAGATTGCTCGGGTCGTCGCCGACTACGCGCACGCTGCCAAACAAGCGATCCGCGCCGGGTTCGACGGCGTTGAGATACACGGCGCTCACGGGTACCTGATCGAACAGTTTCTCAATCCGACGATCAATGATCGGACTGACCAGTACGGGGGCTCGCTCGAAGCGCGCCGACGCTTTGCCTTGGAGGTCGTGGACGCCGTCGCCGGTGAAGTAGGGCCTGAGCGAGTCGGCATCCGGCTCTCGCCCTTGGCGCAACTGCTCGGCGCGCCTGCCTATGCGGACAACGAAGCGACCTACTTCGAGCTGTTTGCGGAACTCTCGAAGCGGAGGATCGGCTATCTCCACCTCAGCGACACCGGCGCCCGCGCGGGATCGCCAGTGATGACTGACGCGCTGCTGCGCCGAGTCCGCGAGGTCTTCTCAGGCGCCGTCGTGCTGGCGGGCAGCCTCGATGCGGAAAAGGCCGATCGGCTGTTGGCGGCCGGCCTGATCGATCTCGCGGCCTTTGGTCAGCCCTTCATCGCCAATCCAGACCTCGTCGAGCGCATTGCTATCGGCGCCAAGTGGGCGGTTCCGGATACGGCCACCTACTACGGCGGCCGGGCGGCCGGTTACATCGACTACCCGTCCTACGCGGCTTCAAGCGAGGACGCGGTCGCATCGCCAATCACATGAGCTGACTGCGGCGCGTCGGAGGGCGCGGCCGGACATCGAAACTTATCCCCAATCCGCCGCCAGAGCGGACATGCGTGGAGGACAATGAATATGGCCGATTTCGGCTCGACTGAACTGGATGGCTTCCGCCTGGAAACTCGCGGCTGGCTCCAACAGAACTTTCCGACCTCTCTGGTGGGGCGGTCGGACCTTGCGGCTCTTGAAAACTCGGCGCCGGTGGAAGGTGACTTCAAGCTCTGGAAGGACCGCATGGCCGACAAGGGTTGGGGCGTGCCGACCTGGCCTGTCGCCTATGGCGGAGGGGGGCTGAGCGCAGCGCAGCTCAAGATTCTTCGTGAAGAGATGGCGGCGATCGGCGCATGGAATCCGATCGTGGGCATGGGCATCATGATGTTCGGACCGACCCTGCTTGAGTACGGCACCGACGCTCAGAAGCAGCAGCACATCCCGCCGATCGCCCGTGGCGAGCTGCGTTGGTGTCAGGGCTATTCCGAGCCGGGCGCCGGGTCCGATCTGGCCAGCCTGCAAACGCGCGCCGAAGACAAGGGCGACCACTTCCTGATCAATGGACAGAAGATCTGGACCTCCGGCGCGCAGTGGTCGGACTGGTGTTTCTGCCTGGTGCGCACCGACGCGACGAAGAAGCACGAGGGCATCAGCTTCGTGCTGATCGACATGCGCACGCCCGGCGTCGAGACCCGCCCCATCAAGCTAATCGCCGGGTCCTCGCCCTTCTGCGAGACGTTCTTCACCGATGTGAAGGTCCCCAAGGAGAACCTCGTCGGTCCGTTGAATGGCGGTTGGACCGTGGGCAAGCGCCTGCTTGAGCACGAACGCAACAGCCTGTCAGGCGGCACCGACGGGCCGCCGCGCGTTGATCCTGCCGATCTAACGCGCGCCGCCAAGGCCTATATCGGCGTCGGCGCCGATGGCCGTCTGGTGAACTCCGACTTCCGCACTCGCATGGTGCAAAACCAAATGGACGCCCACGCCTATGCGCTGACGCTCCAGCGGTCGGCGGCGGCGGAGCGATCTGACCGCGGGCCGAGCGCGGCAGTTTCGATCATGAAGCTCGCAGCCTCGAAGCTGCATACCGACACCGCCGAACTCATCGTCGAAGCGATGGGGACGCAGGGGCTTGGCTGGGAAGGGGAGAGCTTCTCGGCGGAGGAGATCGCCGCAGGGCGGCAGTACCTGCGGATCAAGTCGTCAACGATCGCGGGCGGGTCGACTGAAGTTCAAAACAACATCATCTCCAAGCGAGTGCTCGGGTTGCCGGATCCGACTTCAAAGTAGCTGCGCAGCGTCGCGACCAGAAGGACTTCAGTCCTTAGTAAAACATCATAAGCCGGCGGCGAGAGTCCGGCATCTAGAGAAGAGGGAACTCATGGTTACTGTGCTGGAACGCGACGGTCTTTTGGAGCGTCTGACAGCCGCCGCCGCCACCGGGATGACGCCCGCGGTCTGGGCGTCGATCCAGCCGGACAAGGTTTCCGTTTACGACCCCAATGGACGCTCGCACACCTTTGCGCAGATCAACGCCAATGCGAACCGGCTGGCGCGTCTCTTCCGACAGCATGGCCTGAAGGCGGGCGAGGCCGTCGCGCTGGTGTGCTCAAACCGCCACGAGTTCGTCGAGGTTCTGGCCGCTGCGCACCGGACGGGCGCCCGCATCACCCCGGTCAACTGGCACCTGACGACCGACGAGATCGCCTACATCGTGCGCGATTGCGAAGCGAAGGTCCTGATCGGCGACGCGCGGGTCGGCGGGTTGGCGGCCGTAGCCGACGCATGTCCAGACCTGGCCTTGAAGCTCGTGGTCGGTGGATCGGTCGCGGGCTTCCAGGACTATGAGACGGCGATCGCGAAGCTCGACGGAACGGACATCGACGACCCCGTCCTGGGCACGCAGATGATGTACACGTCGGGGACGACGGGCCGCCCAAAGGGCGTCTACCGCGCCAACCCGCCAGCTCCCCAGGTCCAACCCGCGCGGGGCGACTATGACTATCGCACCGATGTCCAGTTGGGCGCTGGCCCCGCCTATCACGCCGCGCCGCTGTCCTTCGACGTCCGGGCCGCGATGACCGCGGGCGTCCCGCTGCATTTCATCGACAAGTGGGATTCCGAACTGGTGCTGCGCACCATCGCCGAGCAGAAGGTCACCCACCTCCACCTGGTCCCGATCATGTTCCAGCGTTTGCTGGCGCTCCCCGATGAGATCAAGGCCAAGTACGATGTCAGCCATGTGAAGTTCATCATCCACGGCGCTGCGCCGTGCCCTCCCGAAGTCAAGCAGGCGATGATCGACTGGTTCGGCCCAGTCCTCGTCGAGTACTACGCGGGCTCGGAAGGCGGCGCGGGCTTCTTCATTACCTCCGAGGAATGGCTGCAGAAGCCGGGAAGCGTCGGTAAGCGGCCCGCTCTTCTGGGGTCGAAAATTCTCGATGAGCAGGGCGTCGAGCTTCCGACCGGTCAGTCTGGCGGCATCTACCACCAACTTCCCCCCGGCGGCGGCTTCACCTACTTCAAGGACGAGGCCAAGACCAACGCCAACCGCTTCGGCGATTACTTCACCATGGGCGATGTCGGCTACTTCGACGAGGACGGCTATCTGTTCCTCACTGGCCGCAACGCCGAGACGATCATCTCCGGCGGGGTGAATATCTATCCACAGGAAGTGGACAACGAGCTCATTAAGCATAAGGCCGTGGCTGATTCCTCGACGGTCGGTGTGCCGCACGACGAGTGGGGCGAACAGGTGAAGGCGGTGATCCTGCTGAAGCCCGGCCATACGCCGTCCGACGCCCTGGCGCAGGAAATCCTCGATTTCGGGCGGAAGACTCTCGCCGCCTACAAGGTGCCCCGCAGCCTGGACTTCGTCACCGAACTCCCACGAAGCGCGGCGGGAAAAATCCAACGCAACAAGGTCCGAGCCCCCTACTGGGAAGGCCGGACGCGCCAGATCTAGAGCTGGCTGTCGTGCTTCAGGCGCTCTTCATCACGCTCCGGACGAACTCGGTGGTCGATGGCGGCTCTCCGGAGAGGGGGCCGTCCGCTCCATGGGATCGGGCCTTTCGTGCGCCAGGAGACCGCGATGCCGCGTGCTAAGGGGCAATGCGATCCATTGAAGACCGAGGCCATACTCGACGCGGCGGCACGCCAGATCAGGGTGTGCGGCGCGATGGGCTCGATCGATGAGATCGCCAGGCAAGCAGGGGTGTCGAAGCAGACGATCTATAACCAGTTTGGCTCTCGGTCAGAGCTCCTGAAGACGCTGCTGCGCCACGACGTAAACGATGCGGGCGTGCTGCTGGCGAGGTCGTGCGGCGATGCCGCCGCGACACTAGCGCTCACCGCGCTGGCGAAGCGCCTATTGCAGTTTCCGCTCCACTTCGTCTGGGATCGATCAACTCCGGCGGCGACCGCCTTGTGCGCCGATGGGCGAAGCCAAGCGTCGAGGGGGAGCGACCTCGACCCGTGCAATTTGCGCCAGACCGTTTCCAGATTTCTGGCCTGCGAGACCCACGCGGGACGCCTGAATTGTTCCGATCCGGAACTCGCCGCAGGGCTGTTCATCGGAATGATCTCGGGCTGCCTGGCTGCCGACCCGCGGAAAGTCGCCGGGTCCGAGACACCGGCCACCGACATCGATGGGATCGCGGAGGAGGTCGCATTCCGCTTTGTGCGGGCCTTTGAGCCTGACCGCGCGGACGACCGGTTGCCCGAACGATCAATGCAAGATGGGCATTCGATGACCCAGCCTGTGCGGGCGCGTGCTGGCCTTAGCTGTAGCCCTCAAATCCGTGAAAGCGCCGTAAGGCGCCGACAATAATAGAGAAAACCGGCCGCCAAAGAGCGGCCTCAGGCTGAGGCCTGTGTGTGGGAGGTAAAAATGTTCGAACTCTGTGCCGTGCGGACCTTCAGCTGCCGAGGCGCGCGCTAATGTCGTCGACGCCGTCCAAGCCCTCCCTATCGATGCTTCGCGCGCTGACCTTCTCAGCGACGAGTCTTCCGATCTCGGCGTTGACCATCGCCATGGCGGTCTATCTCCCGCGACATTTCGCGAGTCACCTGGGAATCAGTCTCGCCCTCGTTGGGACCGCCTTCTTCATCGTCCGTACGATCGATATCCCCGTCGACGGGATCTTCGGCTGGGCGATGGACAAGACCCGCACACGGCTCGGGCGCTATCGGCTTTGGACGATCCTGGGCGCCCCCGTGCTCATGGCCGGCACCTACGCCTTGTTCTTCGCACCCGACGGCGTCGGGCTCGTCTACCTGGTCGCGTGGCTGCTCGTCCTCTACTGCGGCAACTCCATGCTCGATCTCTCGCATCGCGCCTGGGCCTCCACCCTGGCTCCGCGATACGATGATCGATCGCGCCTGTTCGGCGTGTTGATCGCGGTCGGCGTGCTCGGTTCGGCCAGCGTGATCGCGATCCCGATCATCAATGAAGCACGTGGCGTCGCCGACGCGGGCAACGTCTCCATGATGGGCTGGTTCATTCTCGCTCTCACTCCCGTCGCGATCACGCTGGTGGTGCTGACGACGCCTGAACGCATCGCGCCTTCTGTTCCCGGACATGAATTCAAACTGCGAGACTATGGGGCGCTCATCATGCGGCCGACGTTCCTGCGGTTGATCCTTGCCGACCTGTTCCTTTCCTTCGGGCCAGGCTGGATGTCAGCGATCTACCTATTCTACTTCACCGACTGCCGCGGTTTCACCACCGGCCAGGCCAGCATACTCCTGGCGACCTACATCCTTGCCGGGATCATCGGCGCGCCTGCGATCGCACGCATCGCCATCCGGCTGTCGAAACATCGAACCGTCATGATGACGACGACCGGCTACTCGCTGACCCTCGTGACCTTCACCTTCATTCCACACGGCAGCCTGCCGTTTGGCATGGCCGCGCTGTTCGTCGCCGGGGTCTTCGCTTCCGGCTTCAACCTTCTGACCCGGGCCATGACCGCCGACATCGCGGACGAGGTGCGGCTGGAGCAGGGCAGAGAACGGGCGGGCCTGCTCTATGCGATGACCACCATGACGACGAAGATCGCCGGGGCGGTGTCAATCGGGGCCACCTTCTGGGTCTTGGCCCTCGTTGGTTACCAAGCCGAAGAAGGAGCCGTGAACACGCCGGCGGCCATCCGAAACCTCGAACTGGTCTACATCATCGGCCCTGTGGCCTGCGTAATGATCGGTGGTCTCTGCATGGTCGGTTACAAGCTGGGCGCGGAGCGGCACGCCGAGATCCGCCGCCAACTGGACGAGCGCGATGCGCTCTACGACGAACACCCGATCATCGAGGCCGTGACCCAGGAGGCTGCAGTCCGCACTGAGCCGGGCCGCGCCTGATGAACGCCTCACCAAATCTCACGGACCTCCAAGCCGTCGGCTCCCGGCGCATTCCGAGGACAATTCAATGAGAGCAGCGTCAGCAGTCCTAAGCTGCGACATCAAGTCGAGGTTCAAGCACGCCGCCCACGAGGTGCACGGCGTGAAGGCACGGGCGCTCTCGGCGGCGGCCTACATTCTCGCGACCGATGGCGTGGAGGAGATGAACCTCCGGGCGATCGCCGAACACGGCGGCATTGGGATCGCCTCCATCTATCATTACTTCGATGGGAAGGAGGCGATCCTGCTGGCGTTGTCGTTGATCGGCTTCGAAGACCTGCGCCGCGAGCTGTTGCGTGGCCAGGGCGCCCCCAACCTGGAGTCCCCCATGCGCGGCGGTGGACGCGCGTTCCTGGCGTTTGTGGAACGACACCCCCAACTGATCTCGCTCATGTTCAGCGA
This sequence comes from Pseudomonadota bacterium, assembly GCA_963205005.1. GTDB lineage: Bacteria > Pseudomonadota > Alphaproteobacteria > Caulobacterales > Caulobacteraceae > Phenylobacterium. The sequence goes on along the minus strand of CAUJHW010000127.1, from coordinate 8,920 downwards.
TCGGATGCTGTCGCGACACGAGGAACTGCGCGACGCGGAGTATCGCGCCTTCCAGGCCTATGAGACCGCAGTTCGCGCGGATGTACGCATACCGCAAGATCATCACGAAGACGCCGCCTATGCCATCTGGGCCCTTGGCCGGGGCATGGCGGCGATGTCCGCCTCCTATCCGGGCGGACGACTGCCGCCAGTGCTCGCAGAGCGTTTGAACAGGGGCGCGGCGTTCCTAATCGAGAGAGATGAGGATCGAGGAGCGCTTAAGGGCTAGGCGCGTCGGTGGTTCTTTCCCGATCCAGGGACATCCTGGCCCAGGGCGGTTGTTTTAGGCCCTGTCGGACGCCCCGCCCTCAGCGGCAAAAAGGCGGGCAGCCCCGATCAGAAGCTGCCCGCCGAGTTCGGTTTGGGAAGGCCGCGCCAACCATGGCGCGCGCAGCAATCCCGATCCTTCGAACACGATTTGAGAAGTGGAATCGCAGCCGAAAAGCGGCCGGTGTTTTTCCAATTGTAGAATGGCGTTCGAACGCCTGAACTTGCCGATGAGGCGAAAACTAGACGTCCCGCGACCCTCGCATCTGGGGGCGGGAAGGCGTCGCTTCGCCATAGGCCCTTCGAACTCGGCTTGCCGAGTTTTGTGGAGTGGTCAGACGGAGCCGACAAGGCTCGGGGTGGGGAGAGACGAGTGGCGGATCATGTTGAAGCTCGGCGCTTGGGCCGCCATTCGCCTCGCGCAGTTCCGGCCGCCCGCTCCAGGTCAGCTCACACAAACAGTTAGAAACGAAGCCCGGTTGGCCGGGCGTCCGGAGGATACGCGATGAAAGCTGCTGTATTTCGTGAAGTGGGTAAGCCGCTCCAGGTCGAAGACGTTCAGATCAACAAGCCGGGCCCGCACGAGGTGCTGATCCGAACCGCCGCGGCGGGCCTTTGCCACTCCGACCTGCACTTCATCGAAGGGTCCTATCCCACCATCTTGCCGGCGGTGCTCGGCCATGAGAGCGCCGGCGTCGTTGAGGCCGTCGGCTCGGAAGTGCGTACCGTCCAGGTGGGCGACCACGTGATCACATGCCTGTCAGCCTACTGCGGTCACTGTGAATCCTGCCTTACCGGCCACCTGTCGCTTTGCGTGTCGCCGGACACCAAGCGCCGGCCCGATGAAGAGCCGCGGCTGTCGTCGGCCACTGGACCGATGGCGCAGTATCTCAACCTCTCGTCCTTCGCCGAGCAGATGCTGATCCACGAGCATGCCTGCGTCGCAATCCGCAAAGATATGCCGCTCGACCGCGCCGCCCTGATCGGTTGCTCGGTAATGACCGGTGTCGGAGCGGCGATGCACACCTCGAAGGTTCGGCCAGGCGAGACAGTCGCCGTGATCGGGCTCGGCGGTGTCGGCCTTGCCGCCGTGAACGGCGCGGCCATCGCCGGTGCGGGGAGAGTCATCGCCATCGACATGGTGGCGTCGAAAAGCAATCTGGCGAAGGCTTTCGGAGCGACCGACTTCATCGATGCGTCGCAGACCGACGCCGTGAAGGAAGTTCTTGAGATGACCAAGGGCGGTGTCCATCACTCCTTCGAGGCCATCGGCTTGTCGAAGACCGCCGAGCAAGCGTTCAACATGCTTCGGCGCGGCGGCACGGCCAACATCATCGGCATGATCGCCCCTGGGCAGATGGTGTCATTGATGGGGGCTGCGTTCCTTGGCGAGAAGCGGATTCAGGGTTCGATGATGGGCTCCAACCGCTTCCCGGTGGACATGCCGCGGCTGGTCGACTTCTACATGTCGGGCAGGCTGAAGCTGGACGAGATGATCTCCCAGCGTATCAAGCTAGACCAGGTCAACGAAGGTTTCGCCGACATGAAAAAGGGCGAACTTGCCCGCTCGGTGATCGTCTTCGACTGATCCCGGTCCGCCTTCCGCCCTCAACGACAACCAATCTCGAAAGGCGCCTGAGATGCGCGAGTACCTGCAGTTCTATATCGACGGGAAGTGGGTCGACCCCACCGAAGCCAAGACGCTCGACGTCATCAACCCCGCCACCGAGGAAGTCGCCGGCAAGATCTCGCTGGGCAACGCCACCGACGTGGACAAGGCCGTGAAGGCCGCTCGCAAGGCCTTCGCCACCTGGTCGCAGACCAGCCGCGAAGAGCGCCTGGACGTGCTGAACCGCATCCTCGCCGAGTACCAGAAGCGCTTCGGAGACCTGGCCACCGCGGTGACCGAGGAAATGGGCGCTCCGGCTTCCCTGGCCCAGCGGGCTCAGGTGCCGGTGGGCATGGGCCACCTGGCCACCGCCGTGGAAGTGCTGAAGAACTTCAAGTTCGAGGAAGATCGTGGCCCGACCATGATCGTGAAGGAGCCGATCGGCGTCTGCGGGTTCATCACCCCCTGGAACTGGCCGCTGAACCAGATCGTCTGCAAGGTGGCGCCGGCCATCGCGACCGGTTGCACCATGGTGCTGAAGCCGTCGGAAGTGGCGCCGTTCTCGGGCCACATCTTCGCTGAGATCATGCATGCGGCCGGCGTGCCGGCGGGCGTGTTCAACCTGGTGCACGGCGACGGCGTCGGCGTGGGCGTGCCGCTCTCCAGCCACCCGGACGTGGACATGGTGTCGTTCACCGGCTCCACCCGCGCCGGCATCGAGGTGGCCAAGAACGCCGCCGCGACCGTCAAGCGCGTGGCCCAGGAACTGGGCGGCAAGAGCCCGAACATCGTTGTCGACGACGAGGCCTTCGCCAAGGGCGTGGGCCGCGGCGTGGCCAGCATGATGACCAACTCCGGCCAGTCCTGTAACGCCCCCACCCGCATGCTGGTCCCGACCAAGCGCATGGACGAGGCGATCGCGGTGGCCAAGGAAACCGCCAGCCAGATCACGGTCGGTGACCCGAACGGCAACAGCCAGCTCGGCCCGGTGGTCTCCGAGGTGCAGTTCAACAAGATCCAGAAGCTGATCCAGGCCGGCATCGACGAAGGCGCCACCCTGGTCATCGGCGGCGTGGGTCGTCCGGACGGCCTGGACAAGGGCTACTATGTGAAGCCCACCGTCTTCGCCAACGTCACCAGCGAGATGACCATCGCCAAGGAAGAGATCTTCGGCCCAGTGCTGTCGATCCTCGGTTATGAGAGCGTCGAGCAGGCCATCGATATCGGTAACGACACCGAGTACGGCCTGGCCGCCTACGTGCAGGCCGCGGATCTGAACGAGGCCCGCAAGATCGCGTCCAAGCTGCGCGCGGGCCAGGTGTCCATCAACGGCGGCGGCGGCGACATGATGGCTCCGTTTGGCGGCTACAAGATGAGCGGCAACGGGCGCGAGTGGGGCGACTACGCGTTCCACGAGTTCCTGGAGACCAAGGCTGTGCTCGGCTACGCGCCGAAGGTCGCCGCGGAATAAGAAGACGGCTGGGGCGGGTGGTTTCGACCACCCGCCAATCCTGTCGAGCCGACGGAGGAACTGCATGGACGTCGCCATTCGTGACATGTTGGATCGTCAGGCCGTCGCCGCCGCGTCGCAGCCGCGCCCGGTGGCCGGGACAATCCCGCCCGAGCAAATGCGCGCGGGCTATCGCGCCCAGCGCCAGGGCGTGAACCTCTCCGCCCCAAAGGATGTGCGAGCTTTCGACCTGCAGGTCGCCGGGGGGGCGGATCTGATCCCGGCGCGTCTCTATGTCCCCGAAGGATGCGCCGACCCGTCTGCAGCGCTGATCTATTTCCACGGTGGAGGTTTCGTCGTCGGCGATCTCGAAAGCCATGACGGGCATTGCCGCCGGCTGGCGAGCTATGCGGGGCTTCGTGTTCTTGCGGTGGACTATCGCCTGGCGCCTGAGCACCCGTTCCCCGCTGCCCATGACGATGCCCTCGCCGCGACGGTCTGGGCGTTTGATCATGCCGACGAGATCGGCGTGGATCCGACGAAAATCGCGATCGGCGGGTGTTCGGCAGGCGGTAATCTCGCGGCCTCTGTCGCCCTAGATCTGAGAGATGACGCTGATCGGCGTCTCGCCTTCCAGCTCCTACTCTATCCGGTGACCTGGCCGGCCTCGGAGACGGCCTCGCGGCGAGACCTGGACGGCCCGGTGCTCACCAAGGCAGGTTTGGCCTGGTTCGAGGAGGTGCTTGCCGCCAAAAGCCATCCAGACGCTGCGCGCACCTACCTCCATCTTCAGGATCGCCTCATTGGCGCGCCGCAGGCCCTGGTCGTGACGGCGGGATATGATCCCCTGAAGGATGAGGGGGAGGCTTACGTCGAGCGCCTGGTCGCGGACGGGGTTGTTGCAGAGCATCTCGCCTTTCCCGAGCTCATTCACGACTTCTATCTGCTTGGCGACGTCTCTCCTGCGGTGGAGGCGGCGGCTCAGGAGACTGCGGCTCGCTTGCGAGCCGCCTTGGCTTGATCAGCCCGAAAGTGGACGCGCTCGCCTGCGAACAGGACGAGCGCGCCCTAGCCGTGAAAAATAGAAGTAATAAAATGCGCGAACAGATGGGTGCTGTCCGCTGTTCAATGAAAGAAGCGCGTGGAAACGGTCGCGCGAGTAGAATTCAAGCGGTTCGAACGTAGTTCGAAAACGGAAATGTCACCATTCTGTGGGGATGTTCCGTTCGAACCTGATATCGGAAAGTCTCTGCTTAGGCCTGTGGCTAGATTATCGCGGCATATTTGAAAGCTCGCCCTATTCGAACGGTGTTCCAACCCTAACCCTCATCCGAAACCCAATGGGAGCGGGATATGGGCAACAGGCTGGCGGGTAAGGTCGCTGTCATCACGGGCGGAGCCTCCGGGATCGGGCTCGGCGCCGTCGAACTCTTTGTGGCGGAGGGCGCAGATGTCATCGTGGCCGACATTCAGGACGACAAGGCGGCCAAGCTTGAGGAGCGCTTTCGCGACAAGCTCCTCTACACCCACTGCGATGTAACGAGCGAGGCCGATCTCGCCCGGGTCATGACCCTCGCGCGGGACGCCTTCGGCGGCCTCGACATCCTTTTCAACAACGCTGGGGTTTCCGATGGCATGCGGTCGCTGGCGACGATAGACGCCGAGCAGTGGAGTTGGATTTTCGATCTTTTGGTGAGGGGGCCTGCTCTCGGCATGAAGCATGCGATCCCCTTCATGCGCGCGCGAGGGGGAGGCTCGATCATCAATACGGCGTCCGTTGCCGGTCTCCAGGCAGGGTTCGGTCCGATCGCCTATTCGAGTGCGAAGGCCAGCGTAATTCACATGAGCCGGCTCGCCGCTGCTCAGCTTTCTCCGCAAGGCATCCGTGTGAACGCCATTTGCCCGGGCCTGACGGCGACCTCGATTTTCGGGACATCTCGCGGCCTTTCACGGGCGGTCGCAGATCAGATGGCCGACATGCTCGCCCACAGCGGTGGCGCTGTGCAGCCGATCGGGCGACCAGGCCTTCCAAGCGACATAGCGGAGGCCGCGCTTTACCTGGCGTCTGACGCTGCGGCGTTCGTGACGGGCGTTCACCTTGTCGTCGATGGCGGCATCACCATCGGCGCTCGCCACAGCTGGGATCCCGACGTCCGCTCGCCGTTCCAGGACCTGCTGGAACCTCAGCAGTCACCTGAGCCCGCGCGGGCCGACGGGATGGCGTGAGACCGACCGCTCGCCGCTCGCTCCACGCGCCAGAATGAGGCAACCTTCCGGCATAGACCGTACGGCGCGGTACCAGATGCGGTACGGCAGCATCCTCGCCGCCGCCAGCAAGGTGTTCGCGCGCAAGGGACAGGACGACTTCAGCCTCGCAGCCGTCGCTCGGGAGATGAAGCTGCATCCTGTCAGCCTGACCTATTACTTCAACAAGAAGGAGGACCTGCTGACGGCGGTGTTGCTGGACGCCGTGGAGCGCTACGAGGAACTCCTGTCGATTGCGCAGGGGGCGCCAACGCCACCAGAGCGTCTGCGCAAGTTCATCGAGGCCTTCTTCATTGCGCGCAGGCGGATCGCTGAGCGCGGTCTGCCACCCCTTCTAGACCTCACAGAATTTCCTGAGCGCGCAGAGGGGCAGGCTGATGTCGCGCAGTCTTCGCGACAGCGCGCGGCCGACCATCTCGCGGCGCTCCTGGGAGATGCCGAGTGGCCTTGGATGTCCGCGCCGCGGCGAGCGTTGCTGTCCGAGCTTACGATTGGACTGCTCGCCTGGAGCGATGCTTGGCTTTGGCAATATGACCCGGAAGACTACCCAAGGGCCGCGGCCGGACTCGCCGATCTGATGCTGAATGGCCTGTCGACCGAACCCTTCTCGTTTCCCGAAGGCCAATTTGCGGACCACCCGCCCGGCGATACGCGCGATCAACTGCTGGCGGCCGCGACGGGATTGATCAACCAAGTAGGCCTGCGCGGCGCATCGGTCGATAAGATCCCCGCCCGGGTCGGCCTGACCAAGGGGTCCCTCTATCATCACCTGGACAGCAAGGACGAAATCATGGCGGCCTGCGCCGAGCGGACCTTGGACCAGGTGAAGGATGCAAATCTGAAGGCCTCAAACTTGATCGACGGCATCGAGCGCGTCGCCATGGCCATGACGACTTTGGCTAGCCGCCAAGCCAAGACTGGGGGTGAAGCACTCCTGGCGCCTGGAACGATCTGGGGAGAGGAGGGCGCTTCTGCACACCGTTCGCGCCGTGTGCACTTGCTGCGGGCGGTTCGGTCGATGTCGGATGTCCTCCTGGAGGGAATGCGCGATGGATCAATCCGCCAAGTGGACCCCAATCTGGCCGGTCACTACCTGCTAAGCGTAGCCGCGCTCGCCAGGCACGCATCCCGGTCAATCAAGACGTCCGAGCTTGGCGATGACTATTTGCGTCCGGCTCTGCAAGGCTTCTTCATCGACTAGCGCCTACCGAAGGATGCTCCGCCGTTCTAACGGGTGAGCGCCAAAACGGTCGAAATCCGGTTGCGGTTTACGCCCCAGGCGCGGCGGAGGGAGGAGGCCCGATGGCTTAGATCAGGGCATCCGCCGGGACGCCCCAATGCGCACGAAGTTGGCGGATATGGTCGAGCGAAAGCGACCGCTTGCCTCTCAGGATTTCTGAGGCTCTCGGCGCGCCGACGATGGCGGCTAGATCGGACTGGGTCTTCCCCTTGGTTTCCATGATCTGGACCAAGGCCTTCGCAGGATCCTGCGGCTCGACCGGATAGTGATCCTCCTCGTACTTCGCCAACAGCAGGCCGAGGACTTCAAACCGATAGGCAGCTTCCGTGTCGGGCTCGGGCTCCTGGTCGAAATAGCTCTCGAACTCGCGGAGGGCCGCATCGTAATCGGCCTCGCTGCGAAGCGGGCGCAGGGTAGTGTCCAAACTCATGCTGGCCTCCTTAAGCCATGCGTTCACTAGATCGACGCGGCGTCGATACGATCGTACTCGGCGTGGGTGCCCACAAACTTCACGAGCACTTGCTTGAAGCGGTAAGACACGCGGACAACGACCCGATAGTTATTCCCGCCGACGTCGAACACGACGCGATTATCAGCCAAGAAATCAGCGGAGCCGAAGCTCTCCCTCACATCCTGGGGCGTCGACCACTGCGCAGCTCGTGTGAGCCTGTACCATGTCGTCAAAGGTCCCCTGGCGTTGGGGTGGCGATTCCAAAACGCCTGCAGCGTCCGCAAGGCGACCACATTCATGTTCAAATCACCTCTAGCGCTTCCCAATTTGGGAAGCAAGACAAATTTCCCATTTCGGGAAGAGCCTAGCCCTGGGCTGCGTATCTCGGCACGAGGTCGTGCAGCGCTTCGGGACGGATGTGGGTGTAGCGCCGCAACATCTTCCAATCCTTGTGCCCGGTGACGAGCGCGACCTGTTGAATCTGAAATCCCGCCTCGAAGAGCCGGCTGGTGCCTTCGTGTCGAAGGTCGTGGAAGTGCAGATCCTGGATGTCCAGTTCCTGGCAACTGCGCGTGAACCTGCTGCTGATCGAGCGGTGATTGAACGGGAAGATCCGGTCATCATCGTTCGTGCGGAGGGAGCGTTGCTCCTCGATCAGGCCCATCGCGTCATAGCCCGAGATGGAGAGTAGGGGGATGCGCTGGTCGTTCCCCTTCTTCTGGCGCGGATCCTTGCGGTCGCGGATCATCAGCATCTTGGTGCGCGTATTGAGATCGCTCCAGGTGACGCGGCAGATTTCCTCCTGACGCATCGCCGTGGCGATCGCGAACTTGACGATCCGGCTCATCGGCATGGTGATGCGGTCATTGGCGTCGAAGTAGGCGATCAGAGCCGCAAGCTCTTCCTCCGTGGGCCGCCGATCGCGTTCGTTGCTCTTGCCCACCAGCCCGAGGCGCGTGAGCGCGACCCTCGCCAGATCGACGGGCTCCACCGCCACCGGCAGGCCATGAACCGCGGCGGCGTGGGTCAGGACCAGGCGAACGACCCCGATGTCCATGCCCACCGTCACTGGGCCGGCGCCTGCTGCGGCCCTCGTCCGGCCGAACTGGATGAGCCGTTCGCGCCCAACCTCCACGAGCTTTAGTTTGCCGAGACTGCGTTTCAGCATCCTGAGCGTCGCGTGCTTGGTGCGCCCAGGCGCGCGTCCCACCTCCGACATATCGTCAATATGGAGGTCGATGAGCTCGCCGAAGGTGCGGATGCGGGCGATGCGAGCATCGAGAGGCGTCTCGCCGCGATCGATCTGCCGCTCGGCGTCCAACGCCCAGCCTTTCGCATCCGCGTGGCGGACAAACGTCTCGCTCAGGGACTGGCCCTTGCGTCGAACCTGCGCGCGCCAGGCGCCGGATTTCTGTTTGCGGATGGAGGCCATTTTGGGGTGCGAATCCGGTGCAGTGAGTTGGCGAAAGGTGGCGAAATCCGTCGTAAAATGGCGTAGAACCGCGGGTCCATCGGCTGTCCTAACACCTTAAGTTATATGGAAAAAAAGAAGCAATTTCAAGCGCATAGACTGTCTTGTGCACCGATGATGGACTGGAC
>CAUJHW010000126.1 GCA_963205005.1 Pseudomonadota bacterium | reverse complement strand
GTCGGTGGACTTCGTCGACGCCCTGCCCCGCAACGGCACCGGCAAGGTGCTGAAGCGCGACCTGCGCGCGCCCTACTGGGACGGCCGCGACAGGCAGGTGAACTGAGGTGACCGACCTCGAACGGATGCTGATCGAGCACGCCTGCACGAAGCTGCAACGGCAGTATGGCGTGTTCGCCGACCATGGCGACGTGGAGGGGTTCACTCACCTCTTCGCGCTGGACGGCTCGGTGTCGGTTCCGGAAGCGCCACCCTTCGTGGGTCACGAAGCGATCCGCGCCTCGATCCTGGCCCTGGGCGCCCAGGGCGTCACCATGCGCCACGTGCTGACCAACAACGTCGTCGACGTGATCGACGCGGAGACGGCCCAGGGCGTGAGCTATCTCACAGTCTGGAATTCGCGGGCGCCCGCCGATGCTCAGGGGATGCGTCCCGTGGCGCTGCCGGCGACCGTCGGCGAATACCGCGACACCTTCCGGCTGACCCCGGACGGGTGGCGATTCCAGACACGGGTGCTGACCCGGATCTTTCGAACGGCGAGCGACTAGGGGGCTTTGGCCGCGGGGTCTGGCGGTTCGCCGGTTCGCGGGTGTCTATTCGGGGAGGCAGGAGAGGCCACAATGCAGATCCAGAACTGGAAATCGATGGCGGGGCTGGCGGAGCTCTACCAGCAGGCGCGCGCCCTGGGCATCGAGACCAACATCGCCGAGCTTGAGACCTTCGGCTTCACCATCATCGAACCGGAGAAGACCGGCGTTTCGCCCGAGTTCGCCCGTCGGATGCTGGAGCGGGTGATGGCGATCAGCGCCGAGGAAGACGCGCTGGCCGTCGAGCTGAACAAGCACGACGACGCCGCCAAACCCGCCTTCGGCCGCCAGCTGTTCCACCTGCTGGAGCGCGACCCGGTCTTTGCCGAAGCCGTGATGAACCCCGTTGTCCGGACAATGGCCGCCTACATGATGGGGATGAGCTACCGGCTCTACAGCATGGTCGCCTTCGTCAAGGAGGGGCCGGCCCGCTCGACGCCGATGCATGTGGATTCGGTGGGCGTGCCGACACCGCTGCCGGCCTACGGCGCGGTGTGCAACGTCAGCTGGATCCTGACCGACTATACCGAGGAGAACGGCACCCTGGGCATGGTCCCGGGCAGCCACCGCTACTGTCGCCACCCCACCGAGATGGAGCAGCCGAAGTTCATCGGCGGGGCGATGGACGACGCCATGGTCACCCCGCTGACCGCGCGGGCCGGATCGCTGGCCGTGTTCACCGGTAACACCTGGCACTGCACCTATCCCAAGACCACCCAGGGCGTCCGCACCCACGTCGCCACGGCCTTCTGCCGCAACTACATCAACCCCGCCGAATCCTACGACGACCTCCCCGACGAGCTGGTCGCCCCGTGGGGCCCGGAGCTGGCGCGGATGATCGGCAAGAGCGCCTGGCAGGGATATCGCGCCGAGGGCCCCAAGCTCGAGAACATGGCGCTGGTGCGCGCCGCCTATCAAACCCAGTACGGCTGAGGAGCCCGCCATGGCCGAGAAGGTCGAATTCGCCAGCCCCGAATGGTTCGCCGCCCTGCGGACCATGTTCGAGGCCTATGCCCGCACGGCGCCCGCCGGGATGGACTTCAGCGTCTGCGAGGTCTTCACCAGCGTGCCCGCCCACCTCGACAAGGACGGCAGCGGCGTGATCGCCTGGCACTGCCGGATCACGCCGGGCCGCTTCGACTTCGCCTACGGCGAGAGCGAGGCGGTCGATATGAAGACGGTCACCGACTACCAGTTCATCCTGCCGTTCGCGCGGATGAAGATCGGGGCGGAGACCGCCGAGGCCTACCAGAAGGAGATGCAGGTCGGGCTGGAAAGCGGCAAGATCAAGCGGGCGGGCGACGGCTCCAAGGCGCCACCGGAGCTGTACGCCATCCACAACGACCTGGCGGACATCACCGCCTGACGCACGCCGCCCGAAGCGGAGGAACCCGATGACAAGCGATTACATGATCTACGAGACGCCCGAGCCCGGCATTGCGCGCATCGTCATGAACCGGCCCGAGGCGGCCAACGCCCAGGACACCCAGTTCCTCTACGAACTGAATGACGCCTTCGACCGGGCGGCGCGGGACGACAGCGTGAAGGTCATCATCCTGGCGGCGAACGGCAAGCACTTCTCGTCCGGGCACGACGTCCGCGAGCGCGACCACCACGACAATCAGGACCGCTATGCGCCGGTCACCAACTTCCAGCAGCACCGGCGGCCGGGCGCCGAGGGACGGATGTCGCGGGAAGAGGAGCTCTACACCGGCTTCTCCGAGCGCTGGCGCAACCTGCCGAAGATCACCATCGCCGCGGTTCAGGGAAAGTGCATCTCCGGCGGCCTGCTGCTCTGCTGGCCCTGCGACCTGATCGTGGCCAGCGACGACGCCCAGTTCCAGGAGGTGACCGTCGCCATGGGCATCGCCGGCGTCGAATGGTTCGCCCATCCCTGGGAGATGAACCACCGCAAGGCCAAGGAAATGCTGCTGACCGGCGATCCGATCCTGGCGGCGGAGGCCCTGCAGCTGGGCATGGTGAACAAGGTGGTGCCACGGGCGGACCTGCCGGAAGCGGTCCTGGAGATGGCCCGCAAGATCGCCCGCCAGCCGACCTTCGCCACAAAGATGGTCAAGCAGTCGGTGAATGCCGCCCAGGACGCCCAGGGCCGGCACGCGGCCTTCCAGGTCGCCTTCGCCCTGCACCATCTGGCGCACAGCCACGCCATGGAACTGTACGGCATGCCGGTCGATCCGACCGGCATCCATGGCAGCGTCAAGAAGGGCTACGCCGAGGGCGACGAGCCCTTCCGCGCGCCCGTCCGGGCAGAGTAAGCCTCAGGGCTCACGCCGACGGAGTGGCGTGAGCCCGCTGGACCTTGGCGAGGTTGGTGACGTTGGGCCCCTCGTCGCCATAGCCCTGCCAGGCGTCACGGCCGACCAGCCGGGCGAATTCCGGGCCGTACTTCGCCACCCACGAGTCCGGCACGTCGGCGAAGCTCTCGCCGGGATAGACGTAGTTGCGCGCGTACATGATCGCGCAGTGGACCCGAAGCGCGTCGTCTTCCTTGGGATAGGTCCCGTGCCAGAGGTTGCCGCTGAACACGAACAGCGAGCCGGGCTTCGCCACCAGGGGGATGCCGATCTCGTCGTCGTTCGGACCGCCCATGACCCGGGGCAGGTCCATGGGGCCGGGCTGGCGGCAGTAGCGGTGACTGCCGGGGACCAGGAAGAAGGTGCCGGTCTCTCGGGTGTAGTCGGTGAGGATCCAGCTGGTATTGCAGGTCGCCCCATAAGGCGGAAGCGGCGGCGGGAAACCCACCGAGTCGCAGTGCATCCGGGTGACGCCGGCATGGCCGCGCTTCAGCAGGGCGGCTGAGTTGTAGATCTGGTTGCTGGCGCCGGTAAGGTACTTGGCCAGCGTCAGTGCCACCGGGCTGATGATCGCCTCGGCGAAGACGGGGTCCTTGGCGGGCAGCCGGAACAGGCTTCGGCCATAGACCGGACGCTCGGACTGCGGCCGGTTCATCATGTCGACGGTCTCGGGCGCCTCGCGCGCCTCGAGCGCCAGCACGGCCTCCAGCATCCTGTCGGTGAAGCCGGGCGGCGCGGCCTTCTCCGGCTCGACCACCGTGAAGCCGAACGCCTCCAGTTCGGCGATGTTGCTCTCAAGCCCGAGCTCACGTGCCTTGCGGTAGACCTCGCCCAGTTCGGCCGTGGCCTTCCAGTTCCCGATCTCCATGGCGATCCCTCCGTTGGCGATGCTTCGCCCCAATGACACCGGCCTGCGTCGAAGCCGCCACCGGGGGAATGGCGGATCGCCGCCGGCGGCGTGTCTCTCACGGTGCAGGCCTGCCAGGACGATGCGCAAGACCGCGCCGGCGGCGCCCAGCGAGAAGGGGGATTTCATCATGACGACGATTGCGCCGAGTGTCCGTCAATCGCTTCTGATCACCACGGTTCTGGCCAGCGCCCTTGTGTCGCTGCCGTCGGTCGCCAGCGCGGCGGAGGCGGCCGCCAAGGAGACCACCGTCGAAGACGTGGTGGTTACCGCCCAGCGGCGCGAAGAGCGGCTGATCGATGTGCCGATCTCGATCTCCTCGGTCTCGCAGCAGCAGTTGCAGAACCAGACCCTGATCAGCCTGGCCGACATCGGCGCGCGCCTGCCCAACGTGCTGGCCACCAACAGCTCGCTGTTCCCGAACTTCTCCATTCGCGGGGTCTCTTCGCAGAGCGGGTCCTCGCCTGGCTTTGCCCCGGCGGTCGGCGTCTACGTCGACGAAGTGTTCCAGGGCCGCGACCGCGCCTTCAACATCCCGTTCGACGGGGTGGAGCGCATCGAGGTGCTGCGCGGGCCGCAGGGCACGCTCTATGGCAAGAACACCATCGGCGGCACGATCAACGTGATCACCCAGAAGCCGACCAATGAGTTCCGGGGCGAGGCCGCAGTGCTCTACGGCAACCTCGGCTTCGACCAGGAATCCCTAACCGTCTCCGGGCCGATCGTGGCGGACAAGGTGCTGGCGCTGGTCTCAGCCCTGCACAAGAGCCGTGACGGCTACATCTACAATCGGTTCACCAAGAAGGACATCAACGGCTACGAGGGCGAAGGCATCCGCGGGCGGGTGCTGGTCATGCCGATCGAGGGCCTGAAGCTCGACTTCAGCGGCGATTACTATCACCAGGACGGCGCCGAGGCCCTGCAGACGGTATCCTATGTGCCGCTGCCCTTCCCCCCGTTCAACGCCCAGCCGACGCCGGACCCGGTCAGGCGCATCGTCGACCTCAACGCCCCGATCGCCGGCGAGCGCAAGGTCTGGGGCGGGGCGGCGCGGGCCGACTACGACCTGCCCGGCGTGCGGCTGACCGCACTTCTGGGCTACCGGGAATACACCTCCCGCTTCCAGGACGACTCCGATGGCCTGCAGCTGGACGAGTTCACCGTCGGGCGCGCCGAGAACGGAGTGATCTCCAGCCAGGAGCTGCGCCTGACCTCGAAGACCGACGGTCCGCTGTCCTGGATCGCCGGGGCCTATTTCTATCAGGAGAAGGTCAACAGCCTCTACAATATCCAGCTGGGCAGCCAGTTCCCCTCGCCGCTGTTCCGTCTGCCGCCGCTGCCGGCGGGCTTCAGCGAGCGGGCGTTGCAGGCGGCCGTGATCCACGAGGACAGTTGGGCGGCGTTCGGCTCGTTCGGCTATGACATCTCGCCGGTGGTCCGCCTCCAGGGCGGCCTGCGCTACACCCACGAGAAGAAGGACCTCTACTACAGCCAGACCCACCCCAAGGTGACGAATGGCCTGATCTTCGCCTTCGCCCTGCCGGTGCCGGCACGGACTGACGACCTCTCGGAGGGCGTCTGGACCGGCGACGTGAGCCTGACCTACAAGTTCACTCCCGACCTGGTCGGCTATGCAAAGTACAGCCGCGGCTACAAGGCGGGCGGCTTCCAGGCCGACGTCATCTCGCCGCCGCCGAACACCCCGCCCACGTCCTTCGAGTTCGATCCTGAGTACGTGAACAACTACGAGGCGGGCCTGAAGGGCCGCTGGCTGGACGGTCGCCTGACCATCAACAGCGCCATCTTCTATCTCGACTACAGCAACAAGCAGGAGCGGGTGAACACCGGCATCTCCTTCGTGATCTCCAACGCCGGCGAGGCGCGGGTGAAGGGCGCCGAGGTCGAGGTGATGGCGATCCCGCTCGAGGGCCTTACCCTTACCGGGTCAGTCGGCGTGCTGGACGCCAAGTACACCAGCTTCAAGAACGCCGGCGGCCTCGGCGTCAACTTCGACGGCAACCGCCTGACCGGCGCGCCCCGCCTCCAGGGCACGCTGGCCGCGCAGTACGAATGGGCCCTGACCGGTTCGCTGAACGGCGTCGCTCGGGCCGAGGCGATCCACCAGGACTACATCTACACCGACACCGCCAACTCGCGGGACCTGCGCCAGCGGGTGAACACCCAGCTCAACGCCCGGCTGGGCGTCGAAGGGAAAACCTGGGGCATCTATGCCTGGGGCAAGAACCTGACCGACGAGCGGATCCTCGGCGGCGGCACCAAGGTGATCACCGTCACCGCCCGGGGGATCAACGTCGGGCGCACCTATGGCCTTGAAGCCCGGAAGAGGTTCTGATCGGCGACAGGAAGACATCGCCCCCCACCTAGCCCTATCGGAACCGGCGTATGATTGAGTCCAGGTACTACACGCCCGAGCATGAGATCTTCCGGGAGGGCGTGCGGCGGTTCATCGACCGCGAGTGCGTCCCTCACCGCAAGGCCTGGCAGGCGGACTGCAAGGTCTCGCGGGAGGTGTGGCACAGGGCGGGGGAAACCGGCCTGCTGTGCCCCAAGCTCGGCGCCGAGTGGGGCGGCGGGGGCGGCGACCTGTTCCACGGCCTGGTGATCATGGAGGAGCAGACCCGGGCGGGCTTCAACGAGCTCGCCTTCTACCTGCACTCCGACATCATCGTTCCCTACATCGAGCTCTACGGGACCGAGGACCAGAAGGCCCGCTACCTGTCAAAGATGGCGTCGGGAGAGCTGATCTCGGCCATCGCCATGACCGAGCCCGGCGCCGGAAGCGACCTTCAGGCGATCCGCACCCGGGCTGTCCGCGACGGGGATCACTACCGGCTGTCCGGAGCCAAGACCTTCATCTCCAACGCCCAGCTCGCCGACCTCATCCTGGTGGCGGCGAAGACCGATCCTGAAGCGGGGTCGCGTGGGGTGAGCCTGCTGATCCTTGAGACCCGCGACGCCGAGGGCTTCAAGCTGGGGCGCAACCTGCAGAAGGTCGGCTGCAAGGCGCAGGACACCTCCGAGCTGTTCTTCGACAATGTCCGTATCCCCGCCGAGAACCTGCTGGGCGGCGAAGAGGGACGCGGCTTCTACCAGCTGATGCAGCGCCTGCCCGAGGAGCGCCTGGTGATGGCCATGTCGGCGGTCGCCCAGATGGAGTGCGCCGTCGACGAGGCGGTAGCCTATGCGAAGGAGCGCAAGGTGTTCGGCCAGCGACTGATCGACCACCAGAACGCCCGCTTCAAACTGGCCGAATGCAGGACCACCGCGACCCTTGGCCGGGCCTACCTGGAGCGGTCGATCGACCTGTTCATCGAAGGCCGCTTCGACGCCCGCGACGGGGCGATGGCCAAGTGGTGGACCACCGAGAAGTGCTGCGAGGTGCTGGACGAGTGCCTGCAGATCTTCGGCGGCTATGGCTACATGAAGGAATATCCCATCGCCCGGCGCTGGGCTGACGCCCGCCTCGGCCGCATCGCCGGCGGGGCCAACGAGATCATGAAAGACCTGATCGGACGGTCGCTATGACCGCGCACGTCAAGCCCGACGCCAGCCACAGCGCCCTGCCCTTTCAGCCGGAACACGAGATGTTCCGCACGATGGCGCGGCGGTTCCTTGAAACCGAATGCGTGCCGCACCGCGACGCCTGGGAAGAGGCCGGGATGGCTCCGCGCAGCGCCTGGAAGCGCGCCGGCGAGCTGGGCCTGCTCTGCTTCCGCCAGCCGGAGGCCTACGGCGGACAGGGCGCCGACATCCTGTTCTCCGTGGCGCTCATGGAAGAGCAGGTCCGCACCGGCGTGGTGGGTCCCATGCTGTCGCTGCACAACGACGTGGTCGCGCCCTACGTCGAGCTTTATGGCGACGAGGCCCAGAAGGCCCGCGTGCTGCCGAGGATGGCCGCCGGAGACTGGATCGGCGCGATCGCCATGACCGAGCCCGGCGGCGGCAGCGACCTGCGCGGCATGACCACCCGGGCGGTCCGCGACGGCGACGACTATGTGATCACCGGCCACAAGACCTTCATCTCCAACGGCGCCTGCGCCGACCTGATCGTGCTGGCCGCCAAGACCGAGACGGGCATCAGCCTGTTTCTGGTGGAGACGCCCGATCTCGCCGGCTTCGCCCATGGCGAGCCTCTGGAGAAGCTCGGCCAGTGGTCGGCCGACACAACCGAGCTGTTCTTCGACGGCGCCCGGATCCCGGCCTCGAGCCTGCTGGGCGGCGTCGAGGGTCGCGGGTTCGCCCAGCTGATGGCCCGGCTGGTCGAGGAGCGGCTGATGACCGCGGTCGGCGCCGTGGCCACCATGGAGACGGCGCTGGCGCACACCATCGCCTACACCTCCGAGCGCAAGGCTTTCGGCCAACGGGTCATCGACTTCCAGAACAGCCGCTTCCGCCTCGCCGAATGCCAGACCGAGGCCGTGGTCTGCCGCACCTACCTGGAGCGCTGCCTGCTCAAGTTCGTGGGTGGCCGGCTGACGCCGGAGGAGGCCGCGATGCTGAAACTGGCGACCACCGACAAGCAGAACCAGATCGTCGACGCCTGCCTCCAGCTGCATGGCGGCTACGGCTACATGCTGGAGTACCCGATCTCGCGGCTGTGGCTGGATAGCCGCATCTCGCGGATCTACGGCGGCTCCAACGAAATC
>CAUJHW010000125.1 GCA_963205005.1 Pseudomonadota bacterium | reverse complement strand
CCCCTTCCTCTATATCGCCCGCTCCTTGCGCGGACCCTCGTCCGCTGCATGTCCATTTCCACGCGAAGGTATTCGCTTATGTCGCGCCGCTGCGAAATCACGGGTGTCGGACCTATGGTCGGCAACAACGTGAGCCACTCGAACATCAAGTCCAAGCGCCGGTTCATGCCGAATCTGGCCGCGGTCAGCCTCCAGTCGGATGCGCTGGGCCAGAGCTTCAGCCTCCGCATCACCAATGCGGCGCTGCGCACGGTCGATTACCGCGGCGGTCTCGACCCCGTGCTGCTGAAGGCCAAGGACGAGCTGCTCTCGGCCAAGGCGCTGAAGATCAAGCGCGCCCTGAAGGCCAAGCTCGCCGAGACGGCCGCGGCCTGAGCCGCTCGTCATCGCTGAATTGAAGGGGCCGTCCGAAAGGGCGGCCCTTTCCTATTTCAGGGTCGCGTCGAACAGGGCGAACAGTTCGCGCCAGTGACGCTCGGCCCCGTCCGGATCGTGGACCGGCATGTCGGTCGGCACCCAGCCGTGCCGGCAGCCTGCCCAGATCGACACCTCGGCATCGACGCCGGCCTCTGCCAGGGCGGCGGCCAGCCGATCCTTCTGCGCCTCGTCAAAGCCCGCATCGCGGTCGCCGCCGGCGACAAGAACCCGCGCCCTGATCCGCGCGGCCAGAAGGTGCGGGCTGTCCGGCTGGTCCGTCGCCAGCATGGACGGGTGGAACGAGGCGGCGGCGACGATCTGTTCGGGATAGGCCGCGGCGGCGCGCAGGGCGAACCCGCCGCCCATGCAGTAGCCGGTCACGCCAAGCGCCCCGGGCCGGGCCTGGGGCTGCTGCGCCAACCAGTCCAGAAAGACCCCGGTGTCGGCCATCGCCCGCACGGGATCTGTCGAGGAAAAGTAGGTTTCACGGAACATCTGCCGCCCTTCGGGCGACCCGAAAGCGACGGCGAGGTCGATCGGCGGGTAGGGTCCGAGGCGCCAGAACATGTCGGGCAGCAGGACGAAATTGCCGGCCGCCGCCATGCGCTCGCCCATCTCGAACAGGGCCGGGCGGATCGCCGGACCGTCCATGTAGAAGAGAATCACCGGCCAGGGGCCGCTGCCGGCGTCAGGGGTGAACACGAAGGCGCGGGCGTCCCCGTCCGGCATCGCGATCATGATGTCGGTCTTCATGGACGCGTCGTCCCGGGCGGCGTCCAGTCGAAGGCCATCAGCAGCGTCCGCTGGTCCGTGGGCTTGCCGGAATAGACCCCGAAGTTGTCGTCGACCAGCAGGTAGAAGCGGATGCGGCCGTCCCGGCGCGGCACGGCCGCGACGCCCTCGAAGTTGTCGACGTTCAGAGGCCGGGCCAGTTCCATGCCGTCGATCACCTTGCCCTGGCGGTCAGCGATCTTCAGCCGCACCGTGTTGCCGCGTTTGGGGTCATAGTCGCGCAGCAGGTAGGCGATCCGGCCATCGGGCAGGACCTCGATGCCACTGAGCGCAAGGCCTTCCAGATCCAGCCGGACATCCGCGACGCAGGCGGTCGACAGGCGGCAGACGAACGTCGCCCCTGTGGACTCGACGCCGACACGGTAGGCGTCAGGGGCCACTTTCGGCTCCAGCGCCAGGCCTTCCATGGCGTTGTTGTAGTCGTACTTCACCTGCGGCATCGGCGCCGGGCGTGGCGGCAGGCCACCCTTCGGGTAGAGCAGGACCCGGTCATGCTGCTCGAAGGCGGCCAGGCGGTCCCCGTTGGGGAACTCAGCGATCCCCTCGATGTCCATCTCCACCTGGCCGAAGGTGAACAGGTCGACGCCCTTGTCGTCCCTGAACGTGCCGATGCGCGCGTCGGTGACGCCGGTCAACCGGCCGCTCCGGTCGAGCACAAGTCGACCCTCCAGCAGGTCGCTCTGGTCGCTGGCGGACAGGAACCGCCCATCCGGCCAGACCTTCAGGTCCGACAGTCCGTGGAGGCGGGTCGTCTGCTTCGAGGTGAGGATCAGGCCGCCGGCATAGGTGAAGGCGCCGAGGCGTTCATGCGCGGGATCGCGGGGGTCCAGCGGCAGCGGCTCGGCATCAACCACGATGGGCCGGGTCTCGCGCTGTGGCGCATCGACCCGGACGCCCGCGCAGGCCGTGAGGGCGAGCGCCAGCAGTCCGAGCGCGAGCCGCCTCACGCGGTGGCCCTCCGGACTTCCTTGAAGGTCGAGCGGCGGGCGGCGCTGGGCTGCGGACCCTGGGTGTTCGGCGGCGGGGCCAGCAGGTTGGCGTTCTTGCGGGTCACCCGGCGGACGTCCTCGTCGAACAGGTCAGCCAGTTGCTCGACCATGGCCCCCGCCAGCTGCTCGACGTCGACGATGGTGACGGCGTTGCGGTAGTAGCGGGTCACGTCGTGGCCGATGCCGATGGCGATCAGCTGCACCGGGCTCTTGCCCTCGATCTCGGTGATAACCTCGCGCAGGTGGCGCTCCAGATAGTGACCTGAGTTGACCGACAGGGTGCTGTCGTCAACCGGCGCGCCGTCGGAGATCACCAGCAGGATGCGGCGCGCCTCGGGGCGACCCATCAGGCGCTGGTGCGCCCACATCAGCGCCTCGCCGTCGATGTTCTCCTTCAGCAGCCCCTCGCGCATCATCAGGCCGAGGTTGCGGCGCGCGCGGCGCCAGGGGGCGTCGGCGGCCTTGTAGATGATGTGGCGCAGGTCGTTCAGCCGGCCGGGCTGGGCGGGCTTGCCGGCCTTCAGCCAGTCCTCACGCGACGATCCGCCCTTCCAGGCGCGGGTGGTGAAGCCCAGGATCTCGGTCTTCACGCCGCAGCGTTCCAGGGTCCGCGCCAGGATGTCGGCGCAGACCGCGGCCACCATGATCGGGCGACCGCGCATAGAGCCCGAGTTGTCGATCAGGATGGTGACGACGGTGTCGCGGAACTCGGTGTCTTCCTCTTCCTTGAAGGCGAGGGATGCGGTGGGATCGGTGATCACCCGGGTCAGGCGCGAGGTGTCCAGCAGCCCTTCCTCGAGGTCGAAGCTCCACGAGCGGTTCTGCTGGGCCAGCAGCTTGCGCTGCAGCCGGTTGGCCAGCCGGGAGACCACGTTGGAGACGCTGGCCAGCTGCTGGTCGAGATAGGCCCGTAGCCGGGTCAGTTCCTCGGGGTCACACAGCTCCTCGGCGGAGACGATCTCGTCGTGCGCGGTGGTGAAGACCTTGTAGGTGATCGCGCGATTGTCGCCCGACGGATCGGGACGGGCCGGCTGCTCGCCGTCGCCCATCTCCGGAGGGTCGTCGCTGTCCTCGGCGTCGGGGTCGGCCTCCGACTCCATCGCCTGACTGTCGGCGTCGTCGGAATCGCGGTGGGTGGCTTCCTCCTCGTCCATCGAGGACTGCTGGGGCGACTGGCTTTCGCCCTCGCCGTCGTCCTGGTCCTGGGAAGCTTCGGACTCGCCTTCCTCGCCGCCCTCGTCGCTGTCGTCGGGCTGGTCGGGCGCGTCCGACAGGTCGTCGCCCATCTCCAGGTCGCGCAGGATGGTGCGGGCGATCCGGGCGAAGGCCTTCTGGTCCTCCACCGCGCCGGTCAGCCGGTCGAGGTCGGCGCCG
This sequence comes from Pseudomonadota bacterium, assembly GCA_963205005.1. GTDB lineage: Bacteria > Pseudomonadota > Alphaproteobacteria > Caulobacterales > Caulobacteraceae > Phenylobacterium. The sequence continues at coordinate 855 of CAUJHW010000125.1, read as the reverse complement.
GCCTTGGCCTCGACCTCGCCGCGGAACATGTCCACCAGCGCCTTGGCCATCGGCGGCGGCGGCTCTCCGGTCAGCCGCTCGCGGACCATCAGCGACAGCACCTCGGCCATGGGCGGATTGGCCATGGCCTCGACGTCGTTGAACACGCGCCGGGCCCAGGCGTGCTCCATCACCGCCTTCAGGTTGCCCTTCACGCCGCCCATGGCGTTGGCGCCGATCGCCTCGATGCGCGCCTGCTCCAGGCTGTCGTAGATCGGCTGTCCGGGCCCGGACGGGGGCCGGGTGCGGGCGTGAGCCACGGGGTCGTGGTGGGCGATCCGCAGGGCCATCTGGTCGGCGAGGCCACGGATCCGCGCCGCATCCGCGGGCGTCAGGTCGCGAGGCGGATGGGGCAGGACCGCCCGGTTGCCGGTCAGCAGAGGCCCCTCGCCGGAATAGACGATCTCCAGGTCGGGCGTCTCGGCCAGCGAGCGCGCCGCGTGGGCCAGCGCGCGCTTGAAGGGCTCCAGGGGGCTTTCGGGGTTCTTGGCCATGTCAGACGGTCAATAGATCAGGCGGGCGCATGCGGGAAACAGGGAATCCGCCGCGCGGGGAACGCGGCATGCCGGGCTGCGTTCTCACGGTGCAGGTTCAACGGATATCGCCGAGGAGAAACGACATGCTGAAATGGGCCCTGATCTTCGCCGTGGTGGCGCTCATCGCCGGCGCGCTCGGCTTCGGCGGCATTGCCGGCGCCGCGGCCGGCATCGCCAAGCTGCTGTTCTTCGTGGCCGTTGTCGGCTTCCTGATCTTCCTGGCCCTCGGAATCTTCGCCGGCCGCAAGATCATGGGCGGCTAGGGTCGGCGGGGGGGGGG
>CAUJHW010000124.1 GCA_963205005.1 Pseudomonadota bacterium | reverse complement strand
GCGCATAAGCCGCCCCTTCCGGCGCCAACCTCGGTCAGCGCCCTCTACCGCCACGACCCCCAGGTCTTATCTGGGACGAGGGCGGCGAGGCCCCCCGTCCACGCAATCGTGCACGGGGGTCGACTGCGTTTGGGCTTTAGGAGAGTGATTTGTTCGACGCGCTGACAGATCGGCTGTCTTCGGTATTCGACCGCCTCGGCGGTCGCGGCGTGCTGTCCGAGAAGGACGTCGCCGAGGTGATGCGCGAGATCCGCGTCGCCCTGCTGGAGGCCGACGTCGCCCTGCCGGTGGTCCGCGAGTTCATCGCCAAGGCTACCGAGCGCGCCACCGGCGAGGCGGTGATCCGCTCGGTCCGGCCCGCCGACCAGGTGGTCAAGATCACCTACGACGGCCTGGTGGAGATGCTGGGCGGGGCCGGCGAGCCCGAGGGCCTGAACCTCTCGCTCAACCCGCCGACCGTGATCCTGATGGCCGGCCTGCAGGGCTCGGGCAAGACCACCACCGCCGGCAAGCTGGCCCTGCGCCTGGTGCGCGAGCGCAAGAAGGTGCTGCTGGCCTCGCTGGACACCCGCCGTCCCGCCGCCATGGAGCAGCTGGGCATGCTGGCCGAGCAGGCCGGCGCCAACTTCCTGCCCATCGTCGCCGGCCAGGCTGCCCCGGACATCGCGCGCCGCGCCATGCAGTCGGCCCGGCTGCAGGGCTTCGACGTCCTGATCCTCGACACCGCCGGCCGCACCACGCTGGACGAGGCGATGATGAGCGAGGCGGCCGAGATCGCGAAGATCTCCAGCCCCTCCGAGACCCTGCTGGTCGCCGACGCCCTGACCGGCCAGGACGCGGTGCGCACCGCCAAGGCCTTCCACGAACGCCTGCCACTGACCGGCCTGGTGCTGACCCGGGCCGACGGCGACGGCCGCGGCGGGGCGGCGCTGTCGATGCGCGCGGTCACCGGCCTGCCGATCAAGTTCCTTGGCGTCTCGGAAAAGATCGACGGCCTGGACGCCTTCGACGCCCAGCGCGTCGCCGGCCGGATCCTGGGTCAGGGCGACGTGGTCGCCCTGGTCGAGAAGGCCACGCAAGAACTCGACATGGCCCAGGCCGAGGCCACGGCGCGCAAGCTCGCCAAGGGCCAGTTCGACCTCGACATGATGGCCGACCAGCTCCGGCAGATGAAGCGCATGGGCGGCATGGAAGGCATGATGGGCCTGCTGCCCGGCGTGCAGAAGATGAAGAAGCAGATCGCCGAGAGCGGTCTCAACGACAAGATGTTCGACCGCCAGATGGCGATCATCTCGTCGATGACCAAGGATGAGCGCCGCAAGCCCGACCTGCTGGCCGCCTCGCGCAAGCGCCGCGTGGCCAAGGGCGCCGGCGTCGACGTGGCCGAGATCAACCGCCTGCTGAAGCAGCACCGGCAGATGGCCGACACCTTCAAGGCGCTGAGCAAGAACGGCGGCAAGGGCTTCGGCCAGATGGCCAAGATGCTGGGCGGCGGCGCGGGCGGCATGGACATGTCCAAGCTGGCCCAGATGGGCGGCGGACCGCAGCCCACGCCCGAACAGCTCGAAGAAATGGCCTCCAAGCTGAAGAGCATGCCCGGCGGCCTGCCGAAACTCCCCGGACTGGGGGGCGGCGGACTGCCCCCCGGCTTCAACCCCTTCAAGAAATAGACTGAAAGTTCAAAGGACTAGAAAATGCTGAAGATCCGTCTCGCCCGTGGCGGCGCCAAGAAGCGCCCCTACTACTCGATCGTCGTCGCCGACAGCCATTCGCCCCGCGACGGCCGTTTCATCGAGAAGGTGGGTTCGTACAACCCGCTGCTCAAGAAGGACGACCCGAACCGCGTCGTCCTGAAGGTCGAGCGCATCCAGGAGTGGATGGCCAAGGGCGCCCAGCCCACCGACCGCGTCGCCCGCGAACTGGGCAAGCTGGACCTGGTGAAGTGGACCGCCGGCAACAACCCGAACAAGGGTGTCCCGGGCCAGAAGGCCAAGGAACGCGCCGAAGAGAAGGCCCAGAAGGAAGCCGATCGCGCCGCCGCCGCGGCCGAAGCCGCCGCCAACCCGCCGCCGGTCGAAGAACCCGTCGCCGAGGAAGCCCCGGCCGCTGAAGCTGAAGCGCCCGCCGCCGAAGCCGAAGCCGCTCCCGAAGCTGCTGCCGAGGAGGCTCCGGCCGCCGAAGCCGCCGCCGAGGAAGCGCCTGCCGCGACCGAAGAACAGGCCTGAGCAAGACCTTTGGAGCCCGTTCCTCTGCGCTAGGGGCGGGCTCCATCTGATTCCGGGGTGAGCGGCCAGCCATGAGCGACGACCTGATCCAGGTGGGCCGGGTCGCGGGCGCCTTCGGGGTCCGCGGCGAGGTGCGCATCACCAGCTTCACCGCCGACCCGCTGGCCCTGATCGACTACAAGACCCTGCTGCGCGAGGACGGCGCTCCAGGCCTGGTGCTGACCTCCGGCCGCGTGGCCAAGGGCGGCGTCGTCGCCTGGGCCAAGGGCGTCGAGACCCGCGACCAGGCCGAGGCCCTGCGGGGCCTGAAACTCTTCATTGCCCGCGCCGACCTGCCCCCGCCCGAGGACGAGGACGAGTTCTACGTCACCGACCTGATCGGCCTGGCGGTCGAGACGGCTGACGGCGAGCCGCTGGGCAAGGTGAAGGCCGTGCAGGACTTCGGCGCTGGCGACCTTCTGGAAATCCAGCCGCCCCAGGGCGCCACCTGGTACCTGCCCTTCACGCGCGAAGCCGTCCCCGAGGTCCACATCTCTGAGGGCAAGGTGATCGCTGTACCGCCGGAAGAGGTCGAGTAGGCTTGGCGCCTGATCCCAACACCTTCCGCTCATCCTGGCATTCGCCGGGTTGAGCGGCATTGAGCAGACCTAGACCGCGCCGCCCTCGTCGCTGCGTTCCAGGCTGGCCAGGGTGGTGGCGTCGCGCGACGCCGGCTTGGGGTCGGCGTTCTTCAGGGCCACGTTGCGGAACGCGTAGGCCAGCAGGCCCCCCATCAGCAGGGTATTGATGATGAACGGAGCCGGCCCGAAGTGCTGGTAGAGAAACACGAACAGCGGCGCGAAGACCACGTTCACGCCATTGACCGCGGCGATGGCGCCGGCCGCGCGGGCCTGTTCGTGCATGTCGACCGCGATGGATGAGCCCGCGGTGAATCCTGGCCGGGCGAAGCCGAAGCCGAGGCTAGAGATCGCATAGCCGGCGACCACGCCGTAGTAGCCGGGCGACAGGGCGACCACCAGGTTCCCCAGCGCGGCGATGCCCACGCCCCAGCGCAGCAACTGGCGGGGCGTCATCTCGAACATCCGGATCAGGCCCCACTGGGCCAGCAGCCCTGCGACAGCGCCGAACATCATGGCGATGGCGATGTAGGTCTGCGCCTGGGTCGGCGACAGCCCCAGCTTGTCGATGATCAGGAAGCCAAGGGTCTGGGCCTGAGCGGTCTGGCAGGTGGCGACGATGAAGCCGTAGATCAGGAACGGCGTGATACGTGGATCGCGCCACATCGGCCGCTCCTTCTCGCCGCCGGTCATCGGCCGCCGGGGCCGGGCGGCGTCGGGATCGGGATGGGACTCCGGCAGAAACCGCCAGACGACGAAGAGCATCCCGAGCGCGATCAGGGCGAAGCTGAAAAGCGGTCCGGCCAGTCCAACGCCGGGCAGGATGAACAGCGGGGCGAGAAACGGCCCGATGACCGTGCCCATCCCGAAGGCCCCCGCCAGGCTGGCCATCGCCTGGGTGCGGCCCTCGACCGGCGTACGCTCGGCCAGATAGGCCTGGGTCGCCGGGTTGCTGGCCGCCCCGAACAGCCCGAACAGCGCCCGCGCCAGCAGGAACAGCACGAAGATCAGCATCGGCGTCCCGAGATGACGAAGCCCGGCGCTGACCACCAGGCCGCACAGGATCATCGAGACCAGAAATCCGGCCAGGCCCACCATCATCAGCGGCTTGCGGCCATATCGGTCGGACGCCCGCGCCCAGCCCGGCGAGGAAAACGCCCACAGAAGCGCCGACAGCGAGAAGATCGCCGAGACCATCGGATCCGGAATGCCGATCGATCGGCCGATCGCCGGCAGCACCGAGATCAAGCCGGTGTTTCCCATGGCCGTGGCCATCGAGACGCAGAAGATGATCGCGAAGGACCGCCTGGGCAGGCCGCCTGTCTCGCGCGCCGCACTTTCCATGCGGAGGGATTAAGCGGCTTGGCCGGCGACCGCAAATGGCGAGGTCCGCTCACGGCCCATTAAGCATTAAACGGCATGGTCCGCTCGCCTTCCGGGGGAGTCCATGTTCCAGATTATCGGCATCGTCCTGCTGTTCGGCCTGGTGTTCGGCAGCTACATCATGACCGGCGGCAACATGGGCGTGATCCTGCACGCCGCGCCTCACGAGATGATGGCGATCGGCGGGGCGGGTGTCGCCGCCTTCCTGATCGCCAATTCGATGACTGTCATCAAGGGATGCGGCGGCGCGTTCGGCGCGCTGTTCAAAGGCCCCAAGTGGAAGGCCTCTGACTACCGTGACCTGCTGGCGCTGCTGTTCCTGCTGACCAAGACCATGAAGTCCAAGGGCGTCATCGCCCTGGAAAGCCATATCGAGAACCCGAAGGAGAGCTCGATCTTCACGCGCTTTCCGAAGATCGCCAAGGATCACTTCGCCATCGATTTCATCTGCGACACCCTGCGGATGATGACCATGAACCTGGAGGATCCCCACCAGGTCGAGGACGCGATGGAAAAGCAGCTGGAGAAGCACCATCACGAGGCGCTGGGTCCGAGCCACGCGATCACCAACCTCGCCGACGCCCTTCCTGCTCTGGGGATCGTGGCCGCCGTGCTGGGCGTCATCAAGACGATGGGCGCGATCACTGAGCCGCCGGAAGTGCTGGGCGAGATGATCGGCTCGGCGCTCGTCGGCACCTTCCTCGGCGTGTTCCTGGCCTATGGCCTTGTCGGCCCGTTCGGCAACCGCATGAAGGAAGTGGTCGAGGAAGAGGGCGCCTTCTACCGCATCATCCAGGCCGTGCTTGTGGCCCACCTGCATGGCAACGCCGCCCAGATCTCGGTCGAGATCGGCCGCGGCAACGTACCCTCCGGCGCCCAGCCCAGCTTCCTGGAACTGGAAGAGGCCCTGTCGAACATCCCCGCCGAGGCCTAGAAACCGGCCTGTCCGCGCCGCGCCCGGTACGGTGTGGCAAAGGTAAATAAAGTGATCACAACTCCGTGATTTTAATGCTTGCCATCAGGCTGGAGTGCGGCTTATTTCTGCATTCTGCGTCGGGGGGGTGAGCAATCGCCCATTCGGTGCATGGCTCTCCGAACATAGGAAATGTGACATGTCCAAGGAACTCATCCGCGGCGCGCTCGTCGCCGCCGCCGCCGTCGCTCTGATGGGCGTCGCCGCCTGCCAGAAGAAGGAAGAAGCCCCGGCCGCCGAAGCTCCGGCTGCTGAAGCCCCGGCTGCTGAAGCCGCCCCGGCTGCCGACGCCGCTGCCCCGGCCGCTGCCGACGCCGCTGCCGCCGCTGCCCCGGCCGCCGACGCCGCTGCCGCTCCGGCCGCCGACGCCGCTGCCCCGGCCGCCGCGCCCGCCGAGAAGCACTAAGCTTCCCGACGCGTACAGCGTTACGGAAGGGCCGCCCCTCGGGGCGGCCCTTTTGCGTTATGGACCCCGACATGACCGTCCATGACATGAACGGCCCCGACAGCCCGCTCGACTGGACCGACGACGGTCAACCTCGCTCGCGCCTGTTCGGCGATGTCTATTTTTCAGCCCAGGACGGCTTGGCCGAGACCCGCGCGGTGTTCCTGGACGGCTGTGGCTTTCCCGACGCCTGGGCTGACCGCCGGCGCTTCGTCGTGGGCGAGCTGGGCTTCGGAACCGGGCTCAACATCGCCGCCCTCCTGGACCGCTGGCGCCGCACGCGTCCGCCGGGCGGCATCCTGCAGATCTTCTCCATCGAGGCCTACCCCATTTCCGCCGACGAGGCGGCCCGCGCACTCGGGCGCTGGCCGGAGCTCGCCGGGATCACGGCGCCGCTCATCGCCCGCTGGCCGGGTCGCGCGCCGGGCCGCCACCGGGTAGATTTTCCCGAGTTCGGCGCAATCCTCGACCTGGCGGTAATGGAGGCGACCGATGCGCTCGCCGGCTGGGACGGCCGCGCCGACGCCTGGTTCCTCGACGGTTTCTCCCCGGCGCTGAATCCGCAGATGTGGACCGACGAGGTCCTGGCCCTGGTCGCCGCCCGCTCTGCCCCCGGCGCCCGCGCCGCCACCTTCACCGTCGCAGGGCAGGTCCGCCGTGGCCTGGCCGCCGCCGGCTTCACTGTGGAAAAGCAGCCGGGCTTCGGGCGCAAGCGTGAGCGTCTGGAGGCCCGGTCCCCCGGCGAACCGCGCGATCCGCCGCCCCTGCGCGTGGCCATAGTCGGCGCGGGCGTCGCCGGCGCCGCGGCGGCGCGTGCCGTTCGGGCCCTGGGCGGCGAAGCGCTGGTGATCGAGGCCGCGCGGCCTGGCGCAGGCGGCTCGGGCAATCCGTCCGCGCTGGTGACTCCTCGCCTCGACGCGGGCCTCGGCGAGGCGGCCCGCCTGTTTGCCCAGGCCTTTGGCCGCGCCACCGACCTCTATGACGGCATACCCGGCGCGGTCATCGCCCGCGGCGTCCTGCAGCTGGCGTCAGGAGCGCGCGACCGCGACCGCTTCGCCCGCATCGCCGCGTCCGACATCTTCGAGCCGGACGCGCTCGACCTGCTGACGACCGGGAAGACAGCCGCCAGGCTCGGAGAGGACGCGCCCGCTGCGCTCGACCAGACCGGCGCCCTGGCCGTCGATCCCGCCGCCATCCTGGCCGCCTGGACGGGCGAAGTGCTGACCGCCCGGGTCGCGGCGCTGTCGTCGGATGGCGACGGCTGGCGGCTGCTGGAGGCCGGCGGCGCGGAGATCGTCCGCGCCGACGCGGTGATCCTGGCCTCGGCGCTGGACGCATCAGCCCTGGCGCCGGAACTGCCCCTTGGCCCGGTCCGCGGCCAGGCCAGCTGGACGGCCGGCGGCGAAACCGCGCCGGCGGCGGCCTGGGGCGGCTACCTCCTGCCGACCCGCGACGGGCTGCTGTTCGGGGCCACCCACGACCGCGGTGACGTCGGCTGCGACGTGCGCGAAGCCGACCACCTGCGCAACCGCCAGACCCTGGCTGCCGCCCTGCCCGCCCTGGCCGCCCGGCTGGAGGGGGCGGAGCTGAGCGGTCGCGCCTCGGTGCGCGCAGTGACCCCGGACCGCCTGCCCCTGGCCGGCGCGACGGCCCTCCCGGGCGTCTACGCCCTGACCGGCTTCGGCTCGCGCGGCTTTTCCCTTGCGCCGCTGCTGGCCGAGCATGTGGCCGCCCTGGCGCTGGAAGCGCCCTCGCCGGTCACGGACGGCGCGGCCCGTCTTGTGGCTCCGGACCGCTTCGCCCGGCGGGCCGCGCGACGCGCCGGCTTCTAATCGGCGTCACGCGCCGTATATGCTGAAGGGCTCGGGGGACGAGCCTGGGGCCTTGAGAGGACCTGACATGATGCTGAAGATCGCCCTGACCGCCGCCGCCATGAGCCTGCTGACCCTGGGCGCCGCGACCGCCGGCTCACCTGAGGCCCCGAAGACGGCCAAGGCCGCCAAGGCGCGGAGCCAGTGCTTCTGGACCGACCAGGTCAACAATTTCGCCTCAAGCGACGACCGGATCGTCAACCTGCGGGTGGGCGTGAAAGACTACTACCAGCTGGAGATGCTGGGCCGCTGCCAGGACGTGGACTGGACCCAGAGCATCGCCATCGTCTCGCGCGGCAGTTCGAGCATCTGCACCGGCCTGGACGCCGAGATCATCGCCCCCACGCCCATCGGGCCCCAGCGCTGCGCGGTGAAGACCGTTCGCAAGCTGACGCCGGAAGAGGTGAAGGCCCTGCCCCGCCGCGCCCGGCCATAAGACCATAAGACCATAAGAAAAGGGGCGCTGTTTCCAGCGCCCCTTCCAGTGGTGTCGGTATCGGCTGGTCCTAGAAGGACTTCTTCACGCCGAACTCGATGACCCGGCCCAGCGGATTGCCCTGGGTGAGGTCGTAGCTGTAGGGCGACGGGACGTACGGCGGGTCCTTGTCGAACAGGTTCTGGACGCTGACCGTCAGCACCGAATCCCAGGGCGCCTGCCAGCGGACGATGATGTCGTGCTGGAAGTAGTCCTTGGACTTGCCCACCGCTTCCAGGCGACGACCCGCGCAGGCGGTCGAGGCGCAGGAGGCCAGCGGCGTGGTCGCCGTCGCGTCCGGAACCGTGACGAAGAACGGCGAACCGAACGCCGGAGAGGTGCCTTCCGAGTAGCGCATCTGCCAGCGGATCGAGAGACCGTCCTTGGAGTAGGAGGCGAAGGTGTTCGCCTTCAGCTCCGGGTAGGAGAAGAAGTCGTTCAGGATGTCGCTCAGACCCGCCCGGTCTTCCGCCGGGGCGATGTTGATCGTGGAGTTGAGCAGCGGAACGGCGCCCCGCTTGTACTCGATCAGGTAGGTCGCCTCGGCGCCGACCGTCCAGTTGGCGTCGAACCAGCCGTCCCAGTCGTACTGGGCGCGGAACTCGAGGCCCGAGGTCTTGGTGTTCGGGCCGTTGATCACGAAGCTCCTCAGCCGCGCGACGTTGGCCGCACCGCAGGCGCCGGCGAAGGTGAAGCGCGCCTGCAGGTCGGCGAAGGCCGCCGCGCCGCAGTTCACGTTCGCGCCACCGGGGACCATGGTCGCATAGAGGCGCGAGCCGTTTTCCTCGATGATCTCGTCCTTGAACTTGAAGTTGAAGTAGTCGAGCGTCGCGGTGAACCCGCCCAGTTCGAGGATCGCACCGACGTTGTAGGTGTCGGCCGTCTCGGGCTTCAGGTTCGGGTTGCCGCAGCTCTGGAAGGCGCGATAGGCGCTGCCCAGAACCCGCACGCCGTTGTTGCAGTTGGTGCCGGTGAGGCCGGGACCCGGCGCACGGAAGGTCGTGCTGGCGCTGCCGCGCAGGGCGAGGAAGTCCGTCGCCTGCCACTTGACCGCAACCTTGGGGTTGGTCGTGGAGCCGATGTTGCCCTGGTAGTCCTCATACCGGATGGCGAAGTTGACGTTCAGGTTGTCGAGCAGCGGCACCTGCAGTTCGGCGAAGGCCGCCTTGACGTTGCTGTCGTCGTCGCGGTCGGTGTTGGAGCCGAAGAACTGCAGCGGGCCGGTCTCGTCCGCGCAGGAGGCGCGGTCGGGGCAGGGGTTCTCGTCGGCGTTGAAGAACGCGCCGTACTTCCGCAGTTCGCGGCTGTAGCGGTACTGGCCACCGGCGGCCCAGGCGACGTTGCCGCCCGGAAGCGCGATGGTGGTCTCACCCGACAGCACGAAGTCCGCCACCAGGATCTGGTTGGTCAGTACGTTGGTGTAGTTGCCGAACAGGCCGGCAACGACCAGCGGATCGTTGGCCACCGTCGAGTTGAAGTACGGGTTGGCCGCGCCGTTCACGAGGCTGGTCTGGATGGCGTTGGTGAAGGGGTTGAAGAAGTTGCAGCCCAGGGCCGCGCTGCCGGCGCCGGTGGTGAAGTTGTTGGTCTCGGCCGCGGTGCACTGGTCCGCCGCGCCGTCCTTGCTGCCGAAGCCGCGCAGCGCGAGCTGCAGGTTCTTCACCAGGATGTCGCTCGTGTTGGAGGTGTTCTTCTGCTCCATGTAGGTGAGCGCGCTGTCGAAATTGATGTTGGCGAACAGCTTGCCCTTCAGGCCGGCAGAGATCCGGTAGCCGTCGTTGACGATCGACTGGTGGTCAGCGCCGTCCTTGAACTTCGGGTTGCCCCCGAAGGACAGGGCGCGCCAGCCAAGCTGGACGATGTCGACGCCGCGGGCGCCACCCGGCGAACCCGCCTGGGCGCCGGTGGTGCTGAAGGCGCCGGCGCGGATCGAGGCGCATTCCGTGGCCGTGAGCGGGGCTCGGCAGTCATTGATCAGGGCCAGCAGGCCGGGGTTGTTCACCGGCACGTTGAACGGCACCGACAGGTTCGCGCCCGTCGCCGCCGTCGGCGAGAAGGACGTGCCGCCCACCGACACCGGCGAGGGATACTGCGCCGTCAGGTTCGAGGGCGAGAGGCGCTGCACCGGGGTGTCGTTCTTGGTCCAGGCGACCTCGGCGTGGAACGCAAGGTTGTCGGACAGATCGAAGTTCACCTCGCCGTAGAGCTGGTAGTGGTCCTCGCGGTTCACCAGGTCGTTGAAGTTGGCGAACTGATAGCGGCAGCCGGTGCCCGTACCGGAGGTGGCCGGGTTCAGCGCACCGACGGGGACCGCGAAGCCCACGTTGGCCGTCTGGCCGGGCTGGCCGGCGAGCGGGTTCACGAAGTTGACCGTGCGCGTCAGGGTGCCGCCCAGTTCCTCACAGCCGTTGTCGCGGAACGCCGTGGCGCCGGCGACGAAGAAGCCGGGATTGGAGGCGCCCGTATAGCCGGCCGCGCCGGACGAGCCGGCGAAGTCGAAGGGCTTCAGCGCGTAGCTGCGGTCATGGACGTCCAGCCGCGAGCGGTGGCGATAGCCGGCGGTCAGCAGGATGTTGCCGTTGTCGAACTTCTTTCCCCAGGCCGCGTTGGCGTTGTAGTCGCCGCCCGAGCCGTCGATCAGGGCGTATTCGCCGTCGACTTCCAGGCCGTCGAGGTCCTTGCGGGTGAAGAAATTGACCACGCCGCCGATGGCGTCGGAGCCGTAGGTCGCCGCCGCGCCGTCCTTCAGGATCTCGATCCGGCCGACAGCCGCGCTCGGAATGAAGTTGAGGTTGGCGCCGCCGCCCTGGAAGGCCGCCGCGGGGCTGTCCGCCAGCCGGCGTCCGTTCAGGAGGGTCAAGGTGCGCGCGGCGCCGAAGCCGCGCAGGTTGATGGTCGCGGTGCCCGCGCCGCCGTTATAGCGGTTGGATTCCCCCAGCGACGACTGCGAGGCGGTGATCGTCTTCACCAGTTCGACGACCGTGGGCGAGCCCTGCTTCTCGAGGTCCTGGGAGCTGAGCACGTCCACCGGCATGGCGGAGTTCTCGGGCGTGCCGGCGATGAATGAGCCGGTGACCACCACTTCTTCGACGTCTGTCGTCTTGTCAGCCCCGGTCTGGGCTGCGGCCGTCGATACGAGGCCCAATGTAAGGATCGCGGCCAGCATCGAGCCGCCGCAGAAATAGCTGCGCTTTCTCATCAAAATTTCCTCCCCCGGATCCCCGCCCGCATCTGGTGTGCGTGGCTCGGGAAGCCCGGCTGCATCATGATCTGACGAGATCGTGCTTCGCGCCAGCAGATTCCGACACGCCAGCGTGCCGGCTTTCGGAATTCCTGGTCCGGTGTGGCGTGGGGGTGACGCTGCGTTATGGCGCGCAACAAAAAAGCGCCGCCGGAGAACCGGCGGCGCTTCGATGTCTTTGGGTCTGTCCGGACTAGAACTTCTTGCGGACGCCCAGCTTGAACGACCGCCCGTAGGGGCTGCCGATGAAGGGATCGTAGCCGGCTTCGAGACGCGCGGCCGAGGGGTCGCGGTCGAAGATGTTGAACACCGAGGCCGTGACCGTCGTGTCCCAGGGCAGCTGGATCCGATAGGTCATGTCCAGGGTGTAGTAGGCCTTCACCTTCAGCCCGATCGTGGTGAGCTGGCAGTTGGTGGCCGTACCGGCCTGGGCGTTCGCCACGTTGCAGTTGGCCGAGGAGCCGGTCTGCACCGTCGTCGGACCACGGTTGTCCGTCGCCCCGCCGATGTAGGTCAGGTCGAAGCGCAGGTTGTGGTCGCCACGCGAGTATTCGGCGTAGCTGGCCGCGCGGATCTTCGAGACCGTACCCGGGAAGCGGTCGTAGTTGGTGAAGCCCAGGGCGCTGTAGGCCGAGGACACGAACACGCCGTTCAGCTGGAATTCGCCGATGTCGTACTTGACCAGCCGGCTGAAGGAGACGCCCAAGGTGGCGTCGCCGCCGAACGCCGGCTGCTTGTAGTCGATGCTGCCGTCGATGCCGGTGACCTTCACCCGCGGGCCGTTGACCGTGTCGGACTTCACCCGCTGGATGTCGTTGCCGACGGTCACGCCCTGAACGCAGGCGTTGTTGTTGTTGAAGGTGATCAGGCTGCGGAGCGCGCTGCCGCAGGTGACGAACTGGGTGCCGTTACCCACGCCGCCGACGGCGGTGGCGACGATCTGCGCCGGGACCGTGGTGATCTGGTCTTCGATGTTGAAGTGCCAGTAGTCACCGATGATCCGCAGGTTCCCCTCGCCCACATCGGTCTGGAAGATGGCGCCGATGTTGTAGGTGAAGGCCTTTTCCGGACCGACGGCCGGGTTGCCGGCGAAGTCGACCGACTTGAAGTTGTTGCCGGCCGCCTGGATGCCCGACAGACCGGTCACGCCGTTCGACGACCGGTTGGCCGGCGTCGGACCGCGGAAGGTGGTGCCCACCGAACCGCGCAGGGCGAACATGTCGGTGAGCTCCCACTTCGCCGACAGCTTGGGATTGATGGTCGAGCCGGTCAGGCCGCCGTAGTCCTCGTAGCGGATCGCCGCCTGGGCGTTGATCTTGTCGGTGATCGGCAGGTTGGTTTCCGCGAAGAACGCGTAGACCGAGTCCTCAAGCTGCACCGGCGTGCCCTGCCCCAGGAAGATGTAGGGGCCGGTCGGCAGCGCGCAGTTGGTCGTTCCGGGCACCGGGCAGGGGGTGACCCGCACGTCCTGGAAGGGGCTCCGGAGGATCGACTGGAAGTCGGTCGTCCGGTACTGGCCGCCGGCTGCCCAGCCGATGTTGCCGCCCGGCAGTTCGATCGGCAGCTCGCCGTTGAACACCAGGTCGACCACGAACAGGTCCTGGATCTGGCGGGTCTCCGAGCCGCGCTCGAACAGCCAGTCGATCAGGGCCGGGCTGTTGGCGTTGGCCGAAACGAAGCCCGGGTTGGTCAGACCGAGCGCCGGGTTGCCCGAGTAGCCGTTGGAGAACGGGTTGAAGTAAACGCAACCGCCGGCGCCCGCGACCGTGCCCGTGCAGTTCGGACCGCCGAAGCCGTTCAGGGCGTTCTGCAGCTTGTTGATGAACACGTCCGGCGTGTGCTGACGGTTCTGGGTGCGCGAGTAGGAAACGCCCAGGTCGTAGCCAATGCCGGCGAACGGCAACTCACCGGTCAGGCTCGAGGCAACCCGGAAGAGATCGTAGTTGCGGTAGCCGATCTGGCCGCCGTCATCATAGACGGGTTGCCGCCCGCGCCGAGCGGACGGAACAGGGTCAGCGAGATCCGGCTTGTGGCCGCGATCGTGGCCGGCGAGAGACCGGCCTGCTGCAGGGCCGTCAGCGCGCCCGGGTTGGTCACCGGGGTGGTGAACACGCCAACGCTGCCAGGACCGTTCGGACCCTGGATCGGCGGGAAAGCCGGCGAGAACCGCATGTGCGGCAGGTCGGTCTTGGCCCAGTAGCCCTCGACGTGGAACTTGGTGGTCTCGTTGAGGTCGACGTCGGCCTGCGCGAAGACGTGGTAGCGGTTCTCGTCCTCGATCAGGTTGTCAAAGGGAATGTAGGTGAAGTAGCAGGCCGGCGTGGTGCCGCTGAAGCCGGCGAAGCCGCCCACCGCGTTACAGTTCGCATCCCGCTGTACGCCCGCAACAGGCGCGCCTGAGGCGCCCAACGGCAGGAAGGCCGGCGGTTGGCCCAGCACCGACCAGCCTGACGGGTTTTCGAGGTAGGGCAGGTAGGACCAGTCGCGGTCGGTCGTCTTCAGTTCGGAACGGTGCTCGTACCCGGCCGAGAACAGGACGCTCGCGTTGTCGAAGGTCTTTCCGTAGACGGCGTTGACCTTGTAGTCGCCGTTCGAGCCGTCGACGAGGCGGTAGTCGCCGCTGACTTCAAGCCCGTTGAAATTCTTGCGGGTGATGAAGTTCACCACACCGGCGATGGCGTCCGAGCCATAGGTGGCGGCAGCGCCATCCTTCAGCACCTCGACCCGGCCGATGGCCGAGGTCGGGAGCAGGTTGGTGTCGACCCCGCCGCTGCCGGCGCCCGCCGAGGCGGTCACCCGGCGGCCGTTGACCAGCACCAGGGTCCGCAGGCTGCCAAGGCCGCGCAGGTTGATGGTGCCGGCGCCGACCTGGCCCTGCGCCGCGGTCGAGAACTGGTTGGAGTCACCAAGCACCGGTCCGCTGACCGGAAGACTCTTGATCAGTTCAATGGTGTTGGGCGAACCCCGGCGCTGCAGCTCTTCCGAGCCGATCACGTCCACGGGCAGGGCGGCGTCTTCCGGGGTCCCACGGATGAACGAGCCGGTGACGACCACTTCGCCCACGTCGGTCGCCTTGTCGGCGCTCGCCTGGGCCATGGCCTGGCCGCTGATTCCGAATGCGATCATCGCGGCAAGCGTGGACGCGCCGCAGAAGGCTCTGCTTTTGGTCATCGATTTCCTCCCCTCGGCCGCCTCTCCATCGAGCGGTCCTGAGTTGAGGACGATAAGACGCGTAACGCTGATCTTAGACCAGCGAGATTTCACGCCTGATACAAGGTTCCCGGCGAGCGCGGCGCCCGCGCAACACCTTGTCCCACAAGCGATTCCCCAAACTGCCTTGGCTGTAGGCGCCCAGCCCGCCCAAGCGCCCCGGTTTGCGATGCGCGGGCGCCGCAGGGGCAGGCCGCAACGTCAACGACCCGTCCGGCGTGCAATTCGGCCGGCCACGGCCCGAACGGCGCCGCGCGGAACCTCGCGTTCCTCTTGGCCTCCGCCCCGTTCAGGCGAATCCTGTTGCGCGGTCGCGGCCGGCGCTGTCACTTGGGCAATGGTCGCGGCGGCGAAGCTGGCGTGACCCGTGGGGACGGGCTCGGGCGCCCGTTCGTCGGGGGTTGTTATGGACTGGCAGCTTGAGACATCGGGCGGTTCGCTGATCGGCCGGCCGATCGGCAAGATCGATGAGACGACCTGGGAGGTGTTCCAGGCGCACCTCCTGGATGCTGTCCGCACCGCGGCGTCGGCCGGTTCGGCCCTGGTCATCGACCTGGCGCAGCTCGACTACATGTCCTCGCGGGGCCTCAGGGTGCTGAAGATCGCCAAGGACGAGGCGGGCCCGAACGCCCCGATCACTCTGGCCGCGCCCAATGACCGGATGCGCCAGATCATCGAGATCAGCCGCTACGACATGCTGTTCAAGGTCGTCGACGACCTTGGCTCCGCCGTCTGAGCCCGGAGACGAACGCGATGCTGGTACGCTTCTGGGGAACGCGGGGCTCGCTGCCGGTGGCGCAGAAGGCCGACACCATCCAGGCGAAGATCGCCCGCGCCCTGGTGGCCGCCGGCGGACGTCGCTTCGCCGACGCGGCCGAGGCCGACGCCTTCGCCCGCGCCGAACTGGATTTCGCCACCTACGGCGCCTACGGCGGCGCGACCTCCTGCGTCGAGATCGAGGGCGCCGACGGGGCCTTCGTCGTCTGCGACATGGGCTCGGGCCTCCGGGAGTTCGGCATCGACTCCTTCCGGCGGATCGCGGCCGGGCACCCGCCGGTCTATCACCTGTTCCTGTCCCATCTGCACTGGGACCACATCATGGGCTTCCCGTTCTTCGGGCCGGCCTTCAATCCCGCTGCAACCATCGTGATCCACTCCGGACACGCCGACGCCGAGACAGCGCTCCGCCGCCAACAGGAGGAGATCTCGTTCCCGGTGCCGTTCGAGTGGCTGAAGGCAAAGTTCGAGTTCGTGGTCCACAGGCCGGGCGAGGTGTTCGAGGCGGCCGGGCTGAGCGTCAGTCTCGTCGCCCAGCATCATTCGCACGACAGCTACGGCTACCGGTTCGAGAAGGCCGGGCGCGCGGTGATCTACTCCACCGACTCCGAGCACAAGATGGACAACATGGAGGCCGAGGTGGCCTTCGAGACCTTCTTCGGCGGCGCCGACCTGGTGATCTGCGACACCATGTATTCTCTGGGCGACACGGTCAGTCTCAAGCAGGACTGGGGCCACTCGTCGAACATCGTCGCTGTAGACCTGTGTCATGCGGCCCATGCCAGGCGGCTGGTGCTGTTTCACCACGAGCCGACCTACGCCGACGCCGACATCCAGCGCATGCATGGCGAGACGATCCGCTACGAAGAACTGGTCCGGGCCGACCGGCCGCCGCTGGAAGTGATCTGCGCCTATGACGGACTCGAGGTCAGGGTCTGACCCCCTAGCCGAGCTGGACCGGGGTGCGCGTCTCCGCGTCCGGATCCTCGGCCTGGCCGCGGCGCTGCTGATGGCGGTGCTGCTGGTGGCCGCCCAGGGCGCGCTGCGCCAGCCGCTGTTCGACCTGTTCCACCGCTATTCGCCCGCGCCGGATTCCACGCCCCGGGTGCAGGTGGTGGTCGTCGACGCCGCAAGCCTGGAGGCCGTGGGCGGCTGGCCCTGGTCGCGCTACACCATGGCCCGGCTGACAGAGCAGATCGCAGCAAGAGGCGCGGTGGCGATCGGCTACGACTTCCTGTTCGCCGAAGCCGACCGCCAGACCCCTGACGACTTTGCCCGGATCTATCCCGAGCTGTCCGCCGCCGCCGCCGGCGAGGTGGCTGCCCTGCCCTCGATGGACGCCGTATTCGCCCGCGTCATCGGCCGCGCGCCTGTCGTCCTGGCCCGCGCCGGGGTCGAGGCCGGCTCCTACGACCGCCGCGAGGATGGCTCGGCCATGCCCGCCCCCGCCGCCCTGCCGCCGGACGTCCGCTTCACGGGGCCGGTCCCGGACGCGATCCCGCGCTACGCCAGCGTGGTGGCCAACCTCGACATCCTCGACGGCGCGGCGCTCGGCCACGGCCTGGCCAACGGACCGCCCGACCCCGACGGCGTGATCCGTCGCGTGCCACTTCTGGGACGCCCGGGCGGGGTGCTGACCCCGAGCCTGGCCCTGGAGCTGGTCCGGGTCGCCGAGGGCGAGAACACGGTGCGACTGGAAGGCGACAGGTCGGGTCTGCGCGCGGTGCGCATTGGTCCCCATCGCGTGCCGGTTGACGCCGGTGGACGGGTGGAACTTCGCCTGGCCGTCGCGCCCTCGGACAATACCCCCGGCGCACAGAAGGTCTCGCAGCGCGAGCGTGTTCCCTATCGCACCGTCTCGGCCGTCAACCTGCTGCGTCAGGGCGGGGCCGCCGACGCATTCAGGGACAGCATCGTGCTGGTCGGCCTCACCGCCGCCGGCACCTCCGACGTGGTGACCACGCCGCGCGACACCGAGACATACGGCGTCTTCGTCCAGGCCCAGGCGGTGGACGCGATCCTGCGCGGCTCGGCCCTGCAGCGGCCCGTCTGGGCGCCGGTCGTGGAATGGGGGGTTGGCCTCACCCTGGTCCTGCTGGCCTGGACCGGCGTGACGCGCGCGCCCATGGCCCTGGTCGCGACCGGCGCCTTCGTGGAGATCGCCGCGGCCTTCGGCGGCAGCTGGCTCGCCTTCCAGAACAACCTGCTGATCGATCCCTATCCGATGCTGGTCCCCGGCGCGGCCACCTCGGCGGTGATGGTGTCGCTGCTGTTCGTGGAAGGCCGACGGGTCCAGGCCGGCCTGCGCTCGGCGCTGGAAGAGGAACGGCTGATCGCCGCCAAGATCTCCACGGAACTGGCGGTCGCCGCCGAGATCCAGTCCGGCATGCTGGTGCCGCGCGGCGAACTCGCCCGGGTGTCCGACGCAGTCGAGATCGACGCGGTGCTCGAGCCCGCCCGTTCGGTCGGCGGGGATCTCTACGACGCGTTCCGCTTCGACGACGGCCGGGTGTGCTTCCTGGTGGGCGACGTGACCGGAAAGGGCGTTCCGGCGTCGCTGTTCATGGCCCTGGCCAAGGCCCTGTCGCGCAGTTTCCTCGTCCGCCAGAACACCCCGCTGGAGGCGGCGGTCGCCGGTATCAATGCCGAGCTTTCGCGTGACAACGGCCAGGCCATGGCTGTGTCGCTGCTGGTGGGCGTTCTGCACCTGGACGGCCGGCTGGACCTCTGCAGCGCCGGTCACGAGAACCCGCTGGTGGTCGCCCCCGACGGCCAAGTCCGCGAGATCCGCCTGCGTGGCGGCCCGCCCCTGTGCGTCGTCGACGACTTTCCCTATGCGGTGGAGTCCCACAGCCTGGCGCCCGGTGAAACCCTTGTGGCCTTCACCGACGGCCTCACCGAGGCCCAGGCGCCTGACGGGACCCTGTTCAGCCGCGACCAGGCGCTGGACGCCATCTCGGAAGCCGCCCGCGCACCGACGCTCCGCGAGACCGTGGACGCGATCATTTCGCGCGTCCGCGCCTTCGAGGCCGGCGGCGAACCCAGCGACGACCTGACCATTCTGGCCCTTCGGCTGAAGGGTTCCGCGGGCGGCCCCTAGCGGAGGATCACCTCAACCCGGCGGTTGGCCTGTTCGCTCACGCCGTCAGCCGTCTGGACCAGCAGCTCACGCTCGCCCCGCCCGGTGACCTTCGCCGCAGCCACAGGCAGCCCCTGCTTGACCAGTTCGGCCCGGATCTCGACCGCGCGCTCGTAGGAAAGCCTGTCGTTGCTGTCGTCGCTGCCGACGGTGTCGGTGTGACCTGTGATCTGCACTTCGGAGGTGTCCTTCACCTCCTTGCGCAGGGCGTCGAGGACCGGCTGGGAGCCCGCGTCCAGCGTCGCCGTGCCCTCGGTGAAGTAGAGCACATAGGTGCGCGGGCCATAGGGAATCCGGCCCAGCAGGTCGGCCCAGAAGCCGTTCTTGTAGGCCTTGGCGCGGAGCTTCTTGCCACCGACCCTGGCCTGGGTGTTGGCCGTGGACAGCTGCCCGACCTCGGCCCCGCTCTTTGCGTCCAGCACGGCGACAGCGCCGGAGGTGGTCTTGCCCTCATCGGGCAGCAGGGTGACGTTCGAGGTGGTCGAACAGGCGCTCACCAGGGTCGCGGCGGCCGCGGCCGCGAGGAGCCGGGCTCTCATTTCACCTCCACGACGAAGCGGGTGCCGCGCGCCGCCAGCAGCGAGGTGGGCGTGCGCACCTTCATGGCGTCCTTGTTCTCCTTGGCGATCTGGCCCGAGACCACCGCCAGCGAGCCGCGATCGACCGTGGTCAGCGAGCGGCCCTTGTGGGTGGTGTCGTCGAACTCGAACTGGCTGAGCGCCACGCGGCTGTTGGGACCCACGGCGAAGCGGCTGTTGTCGACGAAGGTAATGCCGATGCGACCGTCCTTGCCGGTCGCGATCACATCGCTGACCAGCAGCTGATAGCCCGGCGTGGCCGGCGCCGTGGCCTTGCCGCGCACAACGCTGGCCGCGCCCGTCACCGACTTGATCCGGCCGATTTCCGCCGACGCCACACTCGGCGTCGACAGGCAGGCGGCCATAAGCAATCCTGCGATCACTCGAACGCGCATTCGCACCCCTCCCAGATAACAGAGTTAAGTCATAGCCCAGTCCCGCGCCGAGTTCGAATCCGAAGCGTCGGCGCGGCTGCCGTCGGACCGCAGCGCCGTGGGCCGAGCGCTGGCGCTGGCGCGCGCCTTCGCCGAGCGCGCCGCCCTGGAGGCCCAGGCCGCCGACAGCCTGGCGATCATCGTGGAGGAATGGCTGAGCAACGTAGTCGAGCATGGCGGGGCGCCGGCCAGCGCCCGGATCGTGCTGCGCCTGCAGCATGCGCCCCGGCAGGTGAAGGTGGTGGTCACCGACGCCGGCCGGCCCTTCGATCCGCGCACCGCGGTCTTCCAGGGGCCCAATCCCGAGCGCGGCGGCGGCGCCGGACTGGCGCTGATCCAGGCCTGGTCGCGGATCGCCGACTACAGCCGGCGGCGTGGCCGCAACCGTCTCGTCCTCGAAATGCCGATCACATGACGGCGCCCGTCACCCGCGCCCGCAGTCCATGGCGGCTGGGGCCCGGCGTGTTCGTCGCCCGGCCCAACCTGACCGTCTCCGCACTTGTGGGCCTTGCCGTGGGCGTGGGCGTCGCCCTGCTCGTCGACAGGGTGCGACTGTCCTCCTGCCTGATCGCGGGCTGGGACACCTTCTGCCTCCTGTACCTGGGCCTCATCTGGCGGGCCCTCACCCGCAAGGGGCCGGACGACATCCGCGCCCGCGCCGCCGAGGAAGACCAGGGCCAGGCCGTGCTGCTGCTGGTGATCGTCGGCGCCTGTGTCGCCAGCGTGGTGGCGGTGGCGCTGGAGCTGTCGCTGGCCCAGGGCGGGCGGGGCCTTTCCAAGGCTCTGCACGTGGCCGCCGGGGTCGCTACCCTGGCGGTGTCCTGGTGGCTGATGCAGGTGGTCTTCGCCCTGCACTACGCCCATGCCTACTACGCCCGCGATCCGGAGACCGGGACCGACATCGGCGGACTCGATTTTCCCGGGAAAGGCCCGCCGGACTACTGGGATTTCCTGCACTTCGCCGTGGTGATCGGGGTGGCCGCCCAGACCGCCGACGTGGCCTTCACCGACCGGCGCCTGCGCCGGCTGGGCACCGGGCACAGCCTGATCGCGTTCGCCTTCAACACCCTGATCGTGGCTCTGGCGATCAATCTCGTGGCGGGACTATTCTAGCCACCGCGACCTTATCCACAGGCGACCCCCAGGACTCTTCGTCCGCAACCGAATGGCCACATGGCGTGTCCGGCGCCCTTCGCTAGAACAGTTCGATGACGCTCATCTCGTTCCCGCCGGTTGGCCAGACCTCGTCGCGGATCCCCGCCGACCTGGAGGTGGAACAGGCCCTGCTGGGCATCCTGCTCTACGACAACGCCGCCCATGAGCGCATCACCGTCCCGCTGGCCGCCGAGCATCTGCACGAGCCCGTCCACGCCCGGCTGTTCGCCACCATCGAGGACCACATCCGCGCCGGACAGCTGGCCGACCCGCTGACCATCGCCCAGCGCTTCCAGGGCGACGTGGCCTTCGAGGAGCTGGGCGGCGTCCGCTACCTGGCCGATCTGGTCGACAAGGCCCCGCCCGCGGCCAACGCCACGGACTATGCCCGGGTGATCCACGACCTGGCGCTCCGCCGCGAACTGATCCGCCTGTCCGGCGAGATGTCGCTGGCGGCCGTCTCGGACACCGAGACCTCGGCCAAGGACCAGATCGAGGTCATCGAGCAGCAGCTCTACAGCCTGGCCGAAAGCGGAGCCTCTTCCACCGGCTTCACCACCTTCCCCAATGCGCTGGCCAAGGCGCTGGAAAACACCGCCGAGGCCTTCTCGCGCGACGGCGGCCTGGCCGGGGTGTCCACCGGCCTGCACGACCTGGACCGGATGCTGGGCGGCCTGCACGGTTCCGACCTGCTGATCCTCGCCGGCCGCCCGTCCATGGGAAAGTCGTCGCTGGCGCTGAACATCGCCTTCGACGTGGCCCGAAAGTACGCCTGGGAGCCCCGGCCCGATGGCAGCAAGAAGACCATCAGCGGCGGGGTCGTGGCCTTCTTCCAGCTCGAAATGTCCGCCGATCAGCTGGCCATGCGCCTGCTGGCCGAAGTGTCCGGCGTACCGTCCAACCTGATGCGAAAGGGCGAGATCAATCCGTCGGAGTACGGCCGCGTCCGCGAGGCCGCCCTCGATATCGAGGGCGCGCCTCTGTTCATCGACGACACCGGCGGCATTTCGATCTCCCAGCTGGCCGCCCGTTCGCGGCGGCTGAAGCGCACCTCGGGCCTCGACCTGATCGTGGTGGACTACCTCCAGCTGGTCACCGGCTCGGCCTCCAAGCGCAACGAGAACCGGGTGCAGGAAGTCAGCGAGATCACCCAGCAGATGAAGTCGCTGGCCAAGGAGCTGCAGGTGCCGATCATCGCGTGCGCCCAGCTCTCCCGTCAGGTCGAGAACCGCGAGGACAAGCGGCCGCAGCTGTCCGACCTGCGTGAATCCGGCTCGATCGAGCAGGACGCCGACGTGGTGATGTTCGTGTACCGGGAGGCCTACTACAAGGCGCGCATGGAGCCGCGGGAGAACACGCCCGAGCACCTGGCCTGGCAGGACGAGATGGACCAGATCCGCAACATCTCCGAGCTGATCATCGCCAAGCAGCGTCACGGCCCCATCGGCACCATCAAGCTGCACTTCGACGAGAACCTGACCAAGTTCAGCGACCTCGCCCAGCCGGGCCGGTACCAGCCGGGCTGACCGGGCGGGTTTGACATATCTCAATGCGGCGCCGAAGCCGGCGCCCGCCCGATGCCTCCTGGCGGGGGCCAACCTCCGCCGTGCGCCGCAGAGCGCGACCTGGGAGGTTACTCATGACATCGCCACCGACCGCCCTGCCGGCGGTCGCCCGGATCGGCGCGGGCGCGCCGTTCAGATGGCTGGGCGGCGCCTGGTCCGATCTGTGGCGGGCGCCGTTGCCCTGCCTGACCTACGGCCTGGTGCTGTCGCTGTTCAGCCTGTGGTTCACGCTAACCGTCTACAACCACGGCGCCTCGCACTGGATCTTCGCGCTGACCTGCGGCTTCGTCTTCGTGGCGCCGGTGCTGGCGATGGGACTGTATGAAGCCGGCCGCCGGCTGGAGAACGGCGAACGGCCCAGCCTGCCGCAGATGGTGTTCGTACGCGCGGCGCTGCGGCAGGACCTGGCCTACCTGGGACTGGCCCTGCTGCTGATCTACCTGACCTGGGGCGGCATCGCCCAGATCGTCTACGGCCTGTCCACCAGCACCATCCACCGCAACCTGCCCGACCTGATCGCGTTCGCCACCGACACCCTCGCGGGCCGGCGGATGGTGGTGATCGGCTCGGTGATCGGCGGCGCTATCGCCTTCTTCGCCTACTGCCTGGTGGTCGTGACCGCACCCATGCTGCTGGACAGGCGCAATGACGTGTTCATCGCCGTGGTGACCAGCGTGCGGACCGTTGTCGTCAACTTCTGGCCGATGGCTCTGTGGGCGCTTATCCTCGCGGCCCTGACCCTCTCGACCGCCGCGACCGGCTTCCTGGCCCTGACCGTGGTCTTCCCCTGGCTGGGACTGGCCAGCTGGCGAGCCTTCCGCGAACTGGCGCCGAGCGCGGCCTAGCCCGCGCGAGCCCCCTGGCGACGTCGGTCTGCGTGAAGGAAGGAATGGTGGACGTGCACAGGATCGAACTGTGGACCCCCTCGATGTCAACGTGGGGGTTATCACCGATCTCCCTGTATCATGCTCTTTCGGCCGGTTTTTCCAAGTTCCACAATTATGCTGTCTTTTCAACTCACTGAGTTCTCGGCGTGTTTTTCAGTTTCTCGACGTCCCCTCGCCTGTGGTATCTAAGTGGTATCGGGAAACTTGATCCCGATACCATAAAATCGGACGGGCGAGGATGGACAGTCGCAGGGCGCGCATCACCAAGCGGACAGTCGATGCTCTTGTAAGCCCCTCCAAGGAGGCCGGAGAGGCGCGGGTTTGGGATACCGATCTCAAGGGCTTCTTTCTGCGAGTCTATCCGTCGGGCCGACGGGTGTACGCGCTGAAGTATCGCCTTGGCCCTTCGCAGCGGATCTTCACCATCGGGGTCCACGGCTCACCCTACACTCCGGAGGGGGCGCGGGACGCCGCTGAGGCCGCGCTGCGCCGTGTGGCGGTAGGTGAGGACCCGGCAAGCGAAAAACAGGAGGCGCGGACCGCCCTCACCGTTTCGGCGCTGATCGACCGCTACATCGCGGATGGCCCGGCAACTAAGCCCGGTAAGCGCGACAGCACTTGGGCCAACGACGGATCGAACCTAAAGCGCCATATCCGCCCGCTCCTGGGGCGCAAGGTCGCCAACACCGTGACCAAGGCCGA
Organism: Pseudomonadota bacterium; assembly: GCA_963205005.1. Lineage (GTDB taxonomy): Bacteria > Pseudomonadota > Alphaproteobacteria > Caulobacterales > Caulobacteraceae > Phenylobacterium. Next base: position 5,506 of record CAUJHW010000124.1, on the reverse strand, counting down.
AGCTGCCAAGGCGATCCGCGACATTACCGTCGGCAAGACCGCCGCCGACGAAAAGAGCGAGAAGAAGCGCGGTCGGGCCATCGTGAAGGGCGGCGCCGGGGTGGCGCGGCGGACGCTCACCACAACGGCGGCCATGTTTGCGTGGGGCGTCGAGCATGGCCTTGTAAAGACCAACCCGTTCGCCAGCGTGAAGCTGTCCGCTGCTCCAGTGCGCGAGCGGTTTCTCGGCCGGGAAGAGGCAGGGCGGTTGCTGGAGGCCCTCAATGCTGTCGAGGCTGAGAAGGTGGTCAGTTCGGCCTTCTGCGACGCCATCCGCCTGCTGCTACTGACCGGAGCCCGGAAGACCGAAATTCTCGGCCTACGGTGGTCAGAAGTCAGCACCGAGCGGAAGGTGTTGTTGCTGCCGCCGGAGCGCACCAAGGCTGGGGGCCAGAACGGCGAACGACGGATCACGCTGTCGCCGCCCGCGCTGGAAATCCTGGCCAAGCGCCGCCCAAAGGATGTCAAGCCGGAGACGTTTGTATTCCCCGCTATCCGTGGCGACGGTCACATCATCGGCGTCCGCCGCGCGTTCGCGAGGGCATGCGTTCGCGCAGAACTGAAGGGCGTTCGTATCCATGACCTGCGTCACAGTTTCGCGAGCTTCGCGATTGCCGATGGCGCCAGCCTGTTTCTGGTCGGCAAGTTGCTGGGCCACGCCAACGCGCGGACGGCTGAACGATACGCCCACCTCAGCGGCGACCCGTTACAGGACGCGGCGGCGGGCATTGGCCGGACGCTCATGCCGGGGAAAGCGACGGATGAGGACGAGCCGACAAGGGGGGACATTACATGAAGGGGCTAGGCGACCGCGAAAGCGGCGAGCAGGAGGTTCGCCGAGACCTCCTTGAGAAGGTCAAAGCTGGAGAACTCTCTCCTGTTCGCGCTGATGAAAAGGCCCGCCAAAGCTCCCTTGGTAGTCTTAGCAACATCATCCCGCCCGAAGAACAATGGCCGACGGGCAGGTCTCACTGGTCGCTGACAATGGTCCTCGCGTGGATCGCGTGGCGGTCTTACAGCGAGGTGCGCGAGTGGGACGGAGGATACCTCGCTCAATGCCGACGGTGGGCGCCAAGGCCCCCTAACCCGCCGTCTTCCTCTGGACATGGATTGTGTCGGAGGCGCCCCCCGAATTTTCAGCAGTTTGGAAAGTGGGGTCATAGACGGTTTGGGCCGTGGCAGGCTGGTAGTGACGGAAGGCCGTTAGGTGGGTTGGCTCGGGAGCCCGAGTGCGCACTTGGAGACCTATGGGCGGCCTCGGTGGCTGGAGAAGTTGTGGCGGTCGGCATACCTAAAGAGGGAGGGCGTCGCGTCCAGATTCCGGCGCATGAATGGCTGGATCTGGAGGTCAGCGTGGATGCGGCGGGTTTGGAAGTCTTCAGTTTAGGACAAGAGCCGAGCGTCGCGGTCTACGCAGATGTCCTATGGCCACGCCCGGCTATTGTGGCCCGATGGCCCGGGCACCCATTTTCCGACTTGGACGAGCGAGGAGACATTCGAAGTAGCCCGGTGGGAGCCGCCGATTTCGACGCATTGTACGAATGGACCGACGCGTCCGTCATGGCCTCGCAACCACCAGCTGACTCTGTGCGGCGTCGTGCGTGGACAAACGCTGACCTGAAAGCTTTAACCACAGAAAATCAATCTCGCCTCGACCGTGGACTCACACCTTTCACAATCCGGGAAACGGAGCAGTGGGCGAAAGCGAAGGGTGTGTCCAGGGATGGTGCCCGCTGCTTGCGGCGCAATTTGCCAGACCATCTGAAACTCAAAAATGGAGCTCCCGGCCGGAGGTGAAATGAGTGGGCGGCTAACTGATGCCGCCTATTTCGGCGCATCTGGACGGCCGATTTGATTGGGAAACACGGTGTCACCAAGAGCTGCGGAGCGACCGCAGCATCAGCTTGGAGCCACGCCGATGTCCACATCCCTTCTCACTACCGGAGAGGTCGCAGACCTCCTTAAAGTCGCAGAAATCACACTGCGCAAATGGCGCCTCAGCGGGATCGGGCCGCAGTTCGTAAAGGCCGGGGCAAACGTCCGGTATCGCGCCGATGACGTCGCGGCCTGGATCACCGCCCGCACCGTCCAATCAACCAGCGCGCCCTGCCCTCTCAGCCTTCGCAACGGAGGCTGACCACCATGGGAAAATTTGAAAAACCCGCCGCGCTCCAACGCGACGGGCTTTCCGAAGATGTTCGAATGGGGTCCGAACAGTCGAAAAATACCCGAGTTGATGCGGCTGGTGCAAGGACTCTGGTGTCAGCCAAGGCTGTCGCCGCGCGCCTTTCCGTATCGCGACCCTACATCTACGATCTTATCCGCAAGCATGACTTTCCACCGGCGTTGATGATCGGGGGTAAGCTTGCCTGGCGTCTGGACGAGGTCGACGCGTGGATCGAAGCCCGCGCGGAGGCTCGCTCCAATGGGTGACCGTCTCACAATCCTCCGCTCGCGCGGACCCCGCCTCACGAAACTGTTCAAGGCTGACGGGACAATCGAGCCGTACGGCCACGCGAGGAACTTCGGTGTCGAGCAAGCCACAGTATCGTCGATCCAAGACCTAGCGAATGTGCTCGCGGCGCTGGAGAACCAGACCGACGCCGCCGTCATTCGAGCGGCACCAAAGCCTGACTCTCCGCGTCCCATCCGCCGTCTGCTGGAGCATTTCGACGACAAGCCCCTTCACACGATCCTGATCGAGGTCGACAACTACCGGCCGTTGCTCAGCGATCCGCTCGACGGTGAAGACGCGGCGCTGGAGTACATCGCGGAGTGTCTCCCCCCACCATTCCACGACGTTTCGTTCTGGTGGCAGTTGTCCGCCAGTGCAGGTGCGCCGGGGAAAGAGGGGTTGCTCAAACTGCACCTGTGGATGTGGTTGGAGACACCGTACGACAGCGCCACACTGAGAGCTTGGGCGGCTGCGGATTGCCTAGAACTCGACAGCGCCGTTCTCCAGCCGACGCAGATTCATTACACGGCTGCTCCCGCGTTCGAGGACGGCGTCGAGTGCCCTGTGCGCCGGCGATCCAGCCTGCATGTCGGCGCGCGGGACAGCGTGCCGCTGGTCATCGACACCGAGGCCCTGACGATTCGGTCGCAGGGCGTGCGGCAACGGGGGGAGCGGCGAGACGTCGACGACGCGCTGGCAGACTACGTCAGGGCGCACTGGGAGACGTGGGGGGAGCTCTCGAACGGCGGTTTGAAAGTGACTTGCCCTTGGCACGATAACCACTCTAGCGGTGCGAAGGGTGGGACTGCCACCGTCTACTTCCCCGCCGGAACCAACGGCTATGCAACGGGGGCTTTCGTCTGCAAACACGAAGGATGTCGCGACCGCCATCGTCCCGAGTTCGCGAGCGCCATCGAATTTAATGAGACCGTGTTCGCTGACCTGGCGTTGTCGCCGCCCCTGACGCCAACAGATCCACTGACGAACAGCCGCGTCATGATGGAAAAGGTCTACAACCAGCGCGGGGAGCGGACTCTGCTTCGGTACCAGGGCGACTGGTTCCAGCATTGCGGCACGCACTACACTGGCAGGACAGACGAGCAGATCAGGGGGGATGTCTGGGCCTTCCTCGGCGATAGCAAGCGGGTGATAAGGAACGCGCTTGTCCCCTTCCAGCCCGTCGCCAGCCAAGTCTCCGGTGTGTTTGACGCATTGCGTTCCACCGCTGGGGTAACAGCGGGCCAGCCGCCTTGCTGGCTCCCTGGTCAAAACGGATCCGAACCTGGCGAGTTTCTGGCGCTAGAGGACGGTCTACTAGACCTCGAAACTCGGGAGTTGCGCGCCCACACGCCCGGCTTCTTCACGCTCAACGCCCTACCGTACGAATGGGGCGGCGGAGACGGCGCGCCCACGGCTTGGTTGAAATTCCTCAATGAGGTCTTCAGTGGTGATGTTGCGCAAATTGAGTGCCTGCAAGAAATCGCGGGCTACCTTCTGACGGCTGACACCTCACAGCAGAAAGTGTTCCTCCTGCTTGGCCCCAAGCGTTCAGGCAAAGGGACCATCGGTCGAGTCCTGACGGCACTTCTGGGGAAGGAGAACATCGCCGCCCCGACACTTACCTCTCTAACCAGCAACTTCGGGCTCCAACCGCTGCTCGGCAAGCTCGCCGCCGTGATCTCCGACGTTCGGATTTCCAGACAGATGAACGTGCAAGCCGCCATTGAGCGGCTGCTCATGATTTCCGGGGAGGACACCGTAACGGTAGATCGGAAAAATCAGGTGGCCTGGACCGGCCGCCTGCCCGTCCGCTTTATAATGATGTCCAATGAGCTACCCTCTCTACCGGACGCCTCGGGTGCGCTCACGGGACGATTCATCGTTCTAGAGACAAAGCAGAGCTTCTACGCGCAGGAAGACCCCGGCCTCGGCGACCGCCTCATCGGCGAGGCGCCCCATGTCCTGCGTTGGGCACTGGACGGACGAGACCGTCTGAGGGGGCGCGGACGTTTCATGCAGCCGCCGGGCGCGCGCGGACAGCTTGACGACCTGACGGCGTTGAACAGCCCAGTAGAGACGTTTGTGGGGGAGTGCTGCGTGTTGCAGTCTGGCGCGGAAGAGAGCGTGGCGGACCTGCATTCCGCTTGGTCGACCTGGTGCGATCATCAAGGGCGCAGTGGTAGCGGCCTAGATCACTTCAGTCACAATCTGACCGCCGCCTATCCGCAGCTTCAACGCTACCGTCCCCGAAACACCAACGGCACTCAGCGCTCTGCCTTGAAGGGTATCTCGCTTCGGCCGGAGGCACGCCGGTTTGGGTCGGTAGATGATCTGGTTTGATCTGTCTGAGTGGGCTGAGTGGGCTGAGTGGGCTTGGAATATGCTTCAGAAGCAAAAATCTACATGAAGACTTGTAAATTCGACGATGCCGGTTTCATAGCAGCGAGTAGCAACATCCCGAGCAGGGATTGGGAAATTTGGCCGCTCAGTCATCTCAAACACATCTCCGTGGATTTTTCCTGAGTGCCCATTTTTATTGAAACCGTCGGACTTTGACGGCGGTCTGATCTCAGTTATCCTGTGCTTATGTCCAGAACCGAATGGAAATTCCCCGTTGCTGACCGACCTCAAATCGTCGCGGCGATCAGCGCACGGCTGGCGACGGGTGAGCCAATGGCGGAAATCTGCCGCTCGCCTGACATGCCCTGCGTCGACACGGTGTGGCGTTGGACGCAGGAGCACGACGAGATTGCCCGAAGCATCGCGCGCGCGAGGCTGATCGGCGAGGACGCAATCGCAATCGAGGCGCTGCGGATCGCGGACGGGGCAATCCCCGACGCGGCGGGAAAGCACGACCCGGTGCGGGACAAGCTGCGCGTCGACACGCGGCTCAAGCTTCTTGCGAAGTGGAACCCCGGAAAGTGGGGCGACCGGGTGCAGTTGCGCCATGCTGACGCCGAGGGCGAGACCCTGGACACGGCACCGCTGGTGCGGGAATTGTTGGGGCTGATG
>CAUJHW010000123.1 GCA_963205005.1 Pseudomonadota bacterium | reverse complement strand
GCGTTCGGGTTGAAGAAGACGAAGCTCATGTAGAGCATCAGGAAGATCGCAATCGCGAAGCCGTCCTTCACCGTATAGTACGGGTGGAAGGGAACGGTGTCCTCCTTGGACTTCACGTTCACGCCGGTCGGGTTGTTGTTGCCCGTCACGTGCAGCGCCCAGACGTGCAGGACCACGAGGCCCGCGATCACGAAGGGCAGCAGGTAGTGCAGCGAGAAGAAGCGGTTCAGCGTGGCGTTGTCGACCGCGAAGCCACCCCACAGCCAGGTGGTGATCGCCGGGCCGACGATGGGCAGCGAGCCGATCAGGTTGGTGATCACGACCGCGCCGTGGAAGCTCATCTGGCCCCAGGGCAGGACGTAACCCATGAAGGCGGTGATGATCATCACCAGGTAGATCAGGCAGCCCAGGATCCACAGCACCTCGCGCGGCGCCTTGTAGGACCCGTAGTAGAGGCCGCGGAACATGTGCAGGTAGACCGCCAGGAAGAACATCGAGGCGCCGTTGGCGTGCATGTAGCGGATCAGCCAGCCGTAGTTCACGTCGCGCATGATCCGCTCGACCGAGGCGAAGGCCAGGTTGGCGTTGGGCACGTAGTGCATGGCCAGCACGATGCCGGTGACCAGCTGGAGGGCCAGCATGACCGCCAGGATGCCGCCGAAGGTGAACCAGTAGTTCAGGTTCTTCGGGGTCGGGAAGCTGATCATCGTGTCGTTGGCGAAACGGATGATCGGAAGACGCGTGTCGAGCCAGCGCTCGATGCCGGTCTTGGGTTCGTAAGTGGAGTGTCCGCTCATCGCTATCAGCCGATCTTCACTTTGGTGTCGGACAGGAAGGCGTAGTCCGGCACGACGAGGTTCTTCGGCGCGGGACCCTTACGGATCCGGCCGGAGGTGTCGTAGTGCGACCCGTGGCACGGGCAGAACCAGCCGCCGTAGTCGCCGCCGCCGAACGTGGGCACGCAGCCCAGGTGGGTGCAGGTGCCGACCAGGACCAGCCACTCGGCCTTGCCCGGCTTGTGGCGCACCTCATCGGTTTCCGGATCGCGCAGATCCGCCCCGTCGTCCTTGATCGCCGCGGCGATCTCGGCCGGCGTGCGGTTGCGCACGAACAGCGGCTTGCCGCGCCATTTGACGACCACCTGCTGCCCCGGCGAGACCTTGCTCAGGTCGAACTCGATGGACGCCAGCGCGAGCGTGTCGCCCGCCGGGTTCATCTGGTCCACCAGGGGCCAGGCGATGGCGACCACGGCGCCTGCCGCGGCCGCGGTCGCGGCGATGTGAATGAAGTCGCGACGGCTCGGGTCTTCGCCCGAAGCGTGCTGGTCGGGAGTTGCGCCCACGACGGTGTCGGCCACCTTGAAGCTACCCTTCGATAGAGGCCCTCACGACGCGCCGGAGGACCTGAGAATTTCGGCGCGATCCGTTCGACGGGGACGCACCGGTTCCGGAAGAAGTCGCGCGCGGACCACTCTATACCGGGACAATGCGAACGTCGTGTCCGCCCGTCCCCGATTCGTGCCCCTACGCCCCGGCCACTCCCGATGGCGGATGGCTCTAGAATGCGTTTGGCCCTTTTTCAACCGGACATTCCGCAAAACCTCGGGGCCGCTGTCCGGCTGGCCGCCTGCCTGGGGGTGTCTCTGGACGTGATCGAGCCCTGCGGCTTCCCTCTGGGCGACGCCGCGATACGTCGCGCGGCCATGGACTACGCGACCCTGGCCGACGTCACCCGGCACGCCAGCTGGACCGATTTCCGAGTAAATACAGCGACTTGTGGTCGCCTTACCCTCTTCACCACCCAGGCGGCGACACCGCTGCACGCCTTCGAATTCCGGCCCGACGACATCCTGCTGTTCGGACGCGAGAGCGCCGGCGCCCCGCCCGAGGTTCATGCGGCGGCGGATGCGCGCATCTTCATTCCCATCGCCCCGGACGCCCGTTCCCTCAACGTGGTCACCGCCGCCACCCTGGCGCTGGGCGAGGCGCTGCGGCAGACGAACGGCTTCCCAAGACCGCCTGGAACCGGTTAGCACTCGGCCCATGTCGACCTTGCCCCCGGAAATCCTCGCCCGGCGCGACCGCGCCAAGGACTGGTTCGAAAGCCTGCAGACGCGGATCTGCGCGGCGCTGGAAACGCTCGAGGACGAGGCGCCTGACACCCTCTATCCCGCCGCGCCCGGCCGATTCGACATGCGCCCCTGGACCCGCGAGACCGGCGTCGGCGGCGGTGTCGGCGGTCATCTGCGCGGCCGGCTGATCGAGAAGGCCGGCGTCCACACCTCGGCGGCGACAGCGAAGTTCTCGCCCGAGATGGCGGCCACCATGCCCGGCGCCGACAGGGACCCGTCCTACGTCTCGGCCAGCATCAGCCTGATCATCCATCCGCTGAGCCCGCGGGTGCCGACCGTGCACATGAACACCCGCTTCCTCTCCACCGCCGAGAGCTGGTTCGGCGGCGGCGCCGACCTGACGCCGATGCTGGACGTCCAGCGCACCCAGGAAGCGCCGGACACCGTGGCGTTCCACGCCGCCATGAAGGCCGCCTGCGACGCTCACGATCCCGAGTGGTACAGCAAGTACAAGGCCTGGTGCGACGAGTACTTCTACCTCCCGCACCGCAAGGAGATGCGCGGCATCGGCGGCATCTTCTACGACCGCCACAACTCCGGCGACTTCGAGAAGGACTTCGCCTTCACCCGCGCGGTCGGCGACGCCTTCCTCGACGCCTATGTGAAGATCGTCCGCCAGCGGATGCACGAGCCCTGGACCGAGCAGGAACGCCACGAGCAGATGGTCCGCCGCGGCCGCTACGTGGAGTTCAACCTGCTCTACGACCGCGGGACAATGTTCGGCCTGAAGGCGGGCGGCAACATCGAGACGATCCTCAGTTCGATGCCGCCGATGGTGGCCTGGACCTGAGGCGCACCGGCCTCAGTACGCCAGACCCTGCACCACGGCCTTCAGCTTCTCGACCGCCGACATCGGGTCGTCGAGGAAGTCGTGGTCGATCCACCAGTCCTCCACCTCGCGCAGCACCCGCCCGACCATCGGGCCCTTCGGCGTCCCGGCCTTCATGACGTCGTCGCCGGTCAACGGGAAGACCGGCACGGTCCAGCCTTCGGCCAGCGCGATCAGGCCCCGCCACTGCATCGTCGTCGCCGTGCGCGGCGCGGCGGCCCAGGCCAGCTTGGCGCGGTCGCGGAACACGGGCTTGCCGGCGCGGTAGACCTCGCGGCGGATCTCCCGCGGACTCATCCAGCTCTTCAGCCCGGGCGTCGGCGCCAGCACCGCCTGCAGCCGGTCGCGGTCGGCGTTGGACAGCCTCAGCCGCTCGGCCAGTCGCCGCGCCGCCAGGGGATCGTCGGGCAGAAGGGCCGCGAGCCGCAGCGCCGGCTCGCACTCGAACAGCAGGTCGGTCTCGATCTCCACCAGGGCGTCGAAGCGGGCGAGGTTTGCCGGCGTCTTCAGGATCGTCTCCAGCACCCCGGCCCCGGCCATCAGCCGCACCGCCGTGCGTGGATCGTCCGCCGCCAGCAGCTTCAGCAGTTCCTTCGAGATCCGCTCGGCGGCCAGACCCTCGACGCCGGCCTTCAGCGCCGCGCAGGCGGCCACGGCGGCGGCATCCGGCTCGCCCTTCCCGAACCAGGCCTGAAAGCGGAAGAACCGCAGATTGCGCAGGTGGTCCTCGCGCAGCCGCTGCTCGGGATCGCCCACGAACACGATCCGCCCGGCCCGCGCATCGGCCACGCCCTGCCCCGTGGGGTCGAAGATCGTCCCGTCCCGCGAGGCGTAGAGCGTGTTCAGGGTGAAGTCCCGCCGGGCGGCGTCCTCCGCCCAGTCCGTGGTGAAGGCCACGGTCGCGCGACGGCCGTCGGTGGTCACGTCGGTGCGCAGGGTGGTGATCTCGTGCGGCTTGTGGCCGGACACCGCCGTCACCGTGCCGTGCTCGATGCCCGTGGGGATGGCGGCGATCCGCGCGGCCTTCAGCGCCTTCGTCACCCGGTCCGGCGTCAGGGTGGTGGCGATGTCGATGTCGTCGATCGGCCGGCCCACCAGGGCGTTGCGCACGCAACCGCCGACAAAGCGCGCGCAGTCCGGTCCGCCCTCGACCTCCAGGGCGTCGAACACGGCGGCCGTCTCCGGCGCGCGGATCCAGGGGCGCGGGCCGAGGGTCTCGCCGCTAGCCAAGAGCGGCCCCGTACAGCCGCTCGCGCAGGGCCCGCAGGATGCCGGCGGTGGCGCCCCAGATATACTGCTCGGCGTGGCGTGTGGCGTAGTAGCGGCGGCGCTCGCCCGTCGGGGCGTGCCACTCCTCCTCCACATAGTTCGACGGCTCCATCAGGTAATGGAACGGCGTCTCGAAGATGTCGGCCACTTCGTCCGGATTGGGCGACAGGCTGAAACCGTGGCTGACGAACCCGACCACCGGGGTGATCAGGAAGCCGGTCCCGGTCTGGTAGGGCGTCGACAGACCCACAGGCCGCACGAAGCGCGGGTCCAGTCCCACCTCCTCGTGCGCCTCGCGCAGCGCGGTATCCACCGGCCGCTCGCCGGGGTCCTGCCGACCGCCCGGCAGGGCGACCTGGCCGGTATGGCTGCGCAGCCGGTCGGAGCGCCGGGTCAGCAGGACGTTGATGCCCTCCTCCCGCTCGATCAGGCCGATCAGCACCGCGGCGGGCTTCAGCGGCTGGTCCCGCGGGGCATGCTGTTCCGGATTGAGGTCGAAGTCCGACCGTCGCAGCCCTCCCTCGACCGCATCGTCATGCAGCGGGTCCAGGTGGTCGGCGATCCACTCACGCAGGTGCCGGGGCGGGGTCAGATGGTTCACGGCCGGTGCGCCTCGGGCGGCGCCAGCGGGAACCAGGCGCCGCCGGACTCCACGCCCAGCGTCGGGCCGTCCGGCGTCTGGCGCTCCTCGCCCATCTCCACCAGCTCATAGAACACCGGCCGCGAGATCAGCGCCTCCAGCCCACGGCGGACATGCACATAGGGCCGGGGCTCTCCGCCCGGGCCCGCCTCGACGCGGATCGGATTGTCCGGTCCGGCCGTCACCTCGTCGCCGACGTTGGTCAGGAACATCAGGTCGCCGCCCTCGCGGTCCACCCGCACGGCGATGAACGGCGCGTCCTCGACGGTGATCCTCAGCTTCTCCACCGGGGTCACCAGGTGGAAGCCGTCGGGGTCCTTTCGAAGAACAGTCGAGAACAGCCGCACCAGCGCCTCGCGCCCGATCGGCGAACCCTCGTGGATCCAGCGGCCGTCGCGCTTGATGACGATGTCGATCTCGCCGCAGTGGTCCGGATGCCACAGGTGAACCGGCGGCAGGCCGCGCCCTGGCGCCTGCTTCGCGGCCGCGATCACGCCATCCAGCCCGGGCTTCTCGATCATGTCCGCCATGCGCCGAAGGTAGGGCTCCGAAGGAGTCGGCTCAAGCTGTCCCTCCCTTAATGGGGAGGGACAGACGGCGAAGCCGTCAGGGTGGGGGAGCCACGACCGGGTTGAGCGCCTGAACCGGATAGTCCCACCCGGCCTGCCTCCGGCAGGCTGTCCCGCCCCGTCATGAGAGGGAGGTGCGCGCCTCGACCATCCCGGACAGCGTCACCTCGGCGAACGCCCGCGCCAGCACCCGGCGCGGATCCACCGGCCCCGGCATCCGCACGGCGGGCGCCACGGCGAATCCCACCCGCTGGAAGAACGGCAGGTCGCCCACCAGCACCACCGCCGTCTCGCCGGCGGCCTCGGCGGCCGCGCAGGCGCGCTCGACCAGCATCGCCCCCAGGCCGTGCTTGCGCTGGTCCTGGTCCACCGCCAGCGGTCCCAGGAAGACGATCGGCTGGCCGCCCGCCGCCGCGCGCCACATCCGCACCACGCCGGTCAGCTTCCCGCCCTCCAGGGCGCAGAACGACAGGTCGGGCGCGAACTCGGCCACTTCGCGCACGCGCTCCGACACTTTGGCGAAGCGGCCGGGTCCGAAGGCGCGGTTCAGCAGCGCCTCGATGGCGGCGCCGTGGGCCGGGGTCTCGTTGACGAAGGTCAGCGCCGGCGGCGGCCGGCTGGGCTGGAGCGACATGGGCGGGGAAACTCGATGCGGAAAATCGACGGGGGACGGGTCAGCGCCCGGCCAGCGGTTCGGTTGGCGCTCAGGCCAGCGGACGTCGTCGCATCGGTCAGGCCCTCCGGGCCGTTTCAGGAGCGGCGCAAATAGGGCGCGGGGGCCGATGCGTCAACGCCATTGCCCCATGCCCCGGCGCAGGGCAGGTTCGCAGCCGCGCCCCATGACCGACGCCCCCGCCCCCGACGATGACGCCGTGCCCTCGGCCCGCGCCCTCCTGAAGGAGCGCGACTACCTGCTGTTCTGGGGCACCCGCTGGACCGGCAGCTTCGCCAGCCAGATCCAGAGCGTCGCCATGGGCTGGCAGATGTACGCCCTGGCCCGCCAGACCCGCTCGGTGGAGGAAAGCGCCTTCCTGGTCGGGATGATAGGCCTGGCCGCCTTCGTGCCGGTTTTCCTGCTCACCCTGCCCGCTGGCGAGGCCGCCGACCGCTACGACCGCAAGAAGGTGCTGCTGCTCTGCCTGTCGGGCGAGATCGTCAGCGTGCTGGCGCTGGCCATCGCCTCGGCGAAGGGCTGGGCCTCGCCGGGCCTGCTGCTGGTGATCGCCGCCCTGTTCGGCGCCAGCCGGGCCTTCTTCGCCCCGGCCAACACGGCGCTCGGCCCCATGCTGGTGCCACGCAAGCTGCTGCCGCGGGCGATCGCCTGGAATTCGCTGGCCTGGCAGACCGCCTCGATCGGCGGCCCGGCGGCGGCCGGCTTCCTCGTCGCCGTCTCGGCCCAGACCGCCTACTTCACCACCTTCGGCCTCTACCTGGTCGCCGCGATCCTGGTCCTCTCGATCCGCAAGAACGCCAAGCCGGAGACCAACCCCGGCTCGCGCTGGGAACTGGTGAAGGAGGGTCTGGCCTATGTCTGGCGCCAGAAGATCGTCTTCGGCGCCATCTCGCTGGACCTGGCCGCCGTGCTGCTGGGCGGAGCCACCGCCCTGCTGCCGGTCTTCGCCCGCGACGTCCTGCATGTCGGCCCCCAGGGCTTCGGCCTGCTCCGCGCGGGACCGGCCATGGGCGCGACCCTTGTCGCCCTCTGGCTGGCGGCCAATCCGATCCGCGCCCGCGCCGGCGCCTTCATGTTCGGCGGCGTCGCCATGTTCGGCCTGGCGACCGTGGTCTTCGGGCTGTCGAAGTCCCTGTGGCTCTCGGTCGCGGCCCTGGCCGTCCTTGGCGGCGCCGACATGCTCAGCGTCTTCGTCCGCCAGACCCTGGTCCAGCTGGTCACCCCCGACCACATGCGCGGCCGGGTGGCCTCGGTGTCCTCCGTGTTCATCGGCGCATCCAATGAGCTGGGCGAGTTCGAGAGCGGTATCGTCGCCCGCATCCTGGGCCCGATCGGCGCGGCCGTGTTCGGCGGCGTGGGCGCCGTCATGGTCACCGGACTCTGGGCGTGGCTCTTCCCCGACTTGCGCCGGGCCGACCGCCTCGAATAAGGGTCTTCCTATTCAATTAGGGAGATTGCGGTCATGGGCGCATTGGAAGGCAAGGTTGTCCTCGTCACGGGCGGTGGTAACGGCATCGGGCGCGACTGCGCGCTGATCGCCGCCAAGGAAGGCGCGAAGGTTGTCGTCAACGACCTGGGCGCAGGTTTGAAGGGTGACGACGAAGGGTCCGCGGGTCCGGCCGAGGCCGTGGCCGCCGAGATCCGCGCGGCGGGCGGCGAAGCCGTCTCCAACTCCGACAGCGTCACCGACCTGAAGGCCGTCTACGGCATGGTCGAGCAGGCCCGCGACACCTTCGGCGGCCTGCACGCCGTGATCAATCCGGCCGGCATCCTGCGTGACGTGATGTTCCACAAGATGACCGAGGCCGAGTGGGACGCGGTCATCCACGTCCACATGCGCGGCTCGTTCAACGTCGCCCGCGCCACCATCGAACTGTTCCGCGAGCAGAACGACGGCGCCTACATGTTCTTCACCTCGACCTCGGGCCTGTTCGGCAACGTCGGCCAGGCCAACTACGGCGCGGCCAAGATGGGCATCGCCGGCCTGTCGCGGATCATCGCCATGGAAGGCGCGCGCAACAACGTGCGCTCCAACTGCCTGGCGCCGGTCGCCTGGACCCGCATGACCCAATCGGTTCCGATCAAGGACGAGGCCGCCGCCGAGCGCCGCAAGGTGATGGCCGAGAAGATCCGCGCCGACCAGCCGGCCCGCTTCTCCGTCGCCATGGTCACCCCGGCCGCGGCCCACGTCTCGGGCCAGATCTTCGGCTCG
>CAUJHW010000122.1 GCA_963205005.1 Pseudomonadota bacterium | reverse complement strand
ATACACCCGGGCGACCGTGGACGTTGTCGAAGCGCCCACGTGGTTTAGGCAGCGGTCCGCAATGGCGGGGTCGATGCCGAGATGATCGCAAGCCTGGGTCGCGAACGCCCGGCGCAGGTCGTGAAAGCGCCAGGGCTCCATCGGTCCGCGCTTCTCTTTGACCCGGCGCGCATTGATGTAGGCATCGAGCCGCCGTTTCGCCCTGGACCACCCTGAAACGGGCCGGTCCCCAAGGGTCGTGAAGAGAAACGTCATATCGTCGGGGCGGTCAGTGAGGGCCTCTTCGAAAATCGTCGTCGCCAGCGTAGAGAGCGGAACCCGGATCGCGCGGCCGTTTTTGGAGCGCGCCGCCGGCAGCGTCCAAACGCGAGCATCGCCATCGGCCACGATCTCTTCCGGTCGCATGGCGCCCACCTCATCACGACGGGCCGCCGTCAACACCAGGAGGCGCACGATCGGACCGAAGGGATATCCAAGCTTGCCGGCCGCCTCCCAGATCTCAACCACCTCAGCGAGGCTTGGGGTTCTCTCGCGCGACCGCTCCCGCGTCGGCTTGGCGATGCCTTCTGCCGGGTTTCGTTCGATGTAGCCGCGTCCAAGACACCAGACGAAGAAAGCCTTCAGGTAGGCGAGGGTGCGGTTGGCGTGGATGGGCGCCCGGTCGGCTATGACGTCGACCGCCTCGGCAATGTGACGACGCGTGACAGCGACGGGGTCTAGGTCGGCCACATCGTGCAAAGCTGCGCGAATGCTCCGCTCGATGACCTTGGCCTTCCTCAGTTGGGAGAGCCGGCGGCGCGCGTAAATGTCCAGGAGTTGTCCGACGGTAAGAGCCGCGGCCTCCGAAACCGGCGCAGGGCGCAGCGATGCCTTCAGCGCCCGCGCGTACGACCGCGCAGCGGAGACATCGAGTTGCGGCCACCCTCCCAACGACACCCGGATTCGCTGACCGCCAGGTCCCAACGTCGAGACCGACCAGACCGCGTCTTTGGGCCCAATGCGCAGCCGCAAGCCGGTCTCGCGCTCGTCCACGAGTTCTCGGCGTAGCGGCGACGCCATGCCGGTCACGCAATCGGCGATGCTCGCATCGGTTAGGGCAAGAGGCATCGACTGAAGTCCCTCCTGCCGCCGGTCTATTATAAGAAATTCGGATATGCAAACGTCGGATATAGAAAGGCGCGGAAAGGGGCGAAGAGCATGCCGAAATCTACGTTTGGTGCGCCCTACAAACAGATGCTGGAGACCCTGATCGGGGTCCGGCGGAGCGCCGGCATAACTCAGGTGGATCTGTCAGAGCGACTGGGGAAGCCGCAGTCCTTCGTGTCCAATGTCGAGCGTGGCGTCCGCCGCATCGACGTCATCGAGTTCTGTGCAATCGTCCGGGCCCTTGGCGCGGATCCTGAAGTCGTGTTCAGCAACATCGCCCGCAAGCTGCCCCGCCGCCTCACGATCTAGACTGCGTGCTCGTCGATGGTCGCGGCCCACCGCTCAAGAATTTCAGTGCAGATATCCACGATGTCCTGTGAGCACGCCCACTCGATAAAGCCGGGGGCCCGGAAGCGGTCGATCCGATCGAGGCAACGATTGATGACGTGAGGATCCCCCTCAAGGGTCCAGTGGTTGGCGGCAAAGGTGGCGCGAAGATCATTCAGGTGCCACGGCGCCAGCGGAGGGAGTCCGCGGTGGGAACGGCGCAAGTCTATGGTGTCATCCAGGCGCTGCTTGGCCTTCGACCAGCCAGAAATGGCTGTGAGGCCATTACCTGAGAACACGAAAGGCGAATTCGGGGGCGATCCAAGGATCGCCTTGAACATAGGATGAAAGGCTCGCTCGGGCAGGCGCCAGGTCACGCTCGGTGAGGGTTCGCCCTTGTAGACCAAACCTGGCCGCCGCCAGTACCAGGCGCCAGCGTCGAAATAGATATCGGCGCGCCGCATCGTGCTGACCACTTCGCGCTGGAACGGCAGCAGCACCATCAACTCGATCGCTGGCCCGAAAGGGTAGTCGAGGGTTTGCGCCGCCGCCAAGACTTCGGCGAGCTCCTCGAACTCGAGGGCCCGCACGTGCCGGGGCTCATCGATAAAATTCTCCAGGGCGACGACCGGACTTGTCCCAAGGTAGCGGCGATCGATCGCCCAGTTGAAGAAGGCGCGGGCGTAGGCGAAGCACCGGTTGGCATGGACCGGCGCGGTGGACGCCATCACCTCCAGCAGCGCGCTCATTTCATCCCGCGTGATGGATCTGATTTCGCGCTCAAAGAGGTCGGCGAACAGCTGGCGAAGGGAGCGACCAGTCGTCGCCGCGGAGCGCAGACTGGACAGGCGCTCCATCTCATACTGATCCAGAAGTTGGCCCATCAGGCGCTGCTTGAGGGGTTTGCCATATGTGCGTGCGAAGCGAAGCTTCGCGACGCGCGCCGCCTCGCACGCCGCTTCTTCGGTGAGCGCCGGCCAGGCGCCGATGTGGATGGGCGTTCGCGAGCCGTTTGATTGGCGCCGCTTCAGGATCCAGGTCGCCTGTCCGCGCTTGAAGCGAAGATAGAGCCCCGGCTCGCGACCGCGGTATTCGAATGGCGCCGCACCGGACTTGGAATGCGTCAGTGCGTCTAGAATGTCGTCGCGAGTCAGGGGGGCTTGGGATGATGGACGTTGCATCCCTCATCCAAGAATAGTCATTCGGGCAGGCGTGCAAGGGCTGAGGGACCGCCGCAACAAGCAGCTTGCGTATCATTGCGGGTATGTGGATCGAGGTCGCCCGTGACGCTCTTCGGCAGGCCAATGTCCTGGAGCTAATCTACGACGGACTCCATCGATCGGCGGAGGTACACGCGGTTGGCTACCTGGTCGTCGACCCGCTGATGGTTCATCAGCTGCTCGGACCAATGCTTGTCCTGGCCTGGTTTGCGGGTTGGAGGCCTGCCAGCTCCACCGCTGGCTCAAGACGGCGGTCGGGTGGTCTGGACGGTTCTGGCATCGCCCTCCCGCCTGCCGGCAGGCGTGACGTGGAGCTTCGCTTGCCTATGATGCCGGGCGAACGCGCGCGAGTAGGCGTCTGGCTTGCTTCAGGTGGGGGGCGTCCAGCATCCGGCCGTTGAAACTGAGGACGCCGCTGCCCGGGGATTTCTCGAACAGAGCCACGATCTGTCGCGCCTCGTCGAGCTCCGCGAGCGTCGGTGTGAAGGCGGCGTTGATCACCGGGACCTGCGCAGGATGGATGGCCATCATGCCTGTGAAGCCGTCGCGGCGACCGTTCGCGGCGTAGGTCGTGAGGCCGTCCAGGTCACGAAACGCCGGGTACACGGTCTCGATGGCCGGGACATCAGCCGCGGCGGCGGCAGCGATTACGAGGGCGCGGGCCATATCATAGAGCGGCGCAAATGCCCCAGATTCCGTCCGGTAAGTCATCGCTCCCACTGCGCTGGACAGGTCCTCCGCGCCCCACGCGAGAGCCGCAAGGCGAGGTCCAGACGTGCGGTAGCTCTGCAGGTTGAACACTGAAAGCGGAGTCTCCGTCGCAATCGGCAAGATGGGAATGGGCCGGCCGGGCGCGCCGGCCTCATGGGCCCGAAGCAGGTCCCCCAGTTGCCGGACCTCCTCGGCGGAGTCGGGCTTCGGCAGGACGATGCCGTCCGGCCGCAGAGGGGCGACCACCGCAAGGTCAAGGGCCGCGTCTGCTGTCGAAAGGGGATTGATGCGTACCCAGAGTTCCGGCCCCCCGGCGCCTGGTCGGTGCCTGAGCAGGTTGCGCACGGCATGCCGTGCATCCCCCTTCGCCTCAGCGCCCACGGAGTCTTCAAGATCCAGGATCAAGGCGTCGGCGCCCGAATCGATGGCCTTCGCCATCTTTGATGGGCTGTCGCCCGGGACGAAGAGCCACGAACGATGGGTCATGCGGCGCGCTTTTGCAGGAGCGCGGTCCGGCGGCAGCTGCAGACCACCTCG
This sequence comes from Pseudomonadota bacterium, assembly GCA_963205005.1. Taxonomy (GTDB): domain Bacteria; phylum Pseudomonadota; class Alphaproteobacteria; order Caulobacterales; family Caulobacteraceae; genus Phenylobacterium. The sequence continues at coordinate 26,312 of CAUJHW010000122.1, read as the reverse complement.
TCCCGCTGGTTCACGGCCCGGTGCTCAAAAATGACGATGCCGGCGCCTGGCCGCGAGCGGCTCTCCCGCAGCTCGACGACGGTCGTCTCGCTCCGCAGAGTGTCCCCGATGAAGACCGGCTTTGGCATGACGACGGCGTCGTAGCCCAGGTTGGCGACCAGGGTGCCCAGGGTGGTGTCGCCCACCGACAGGCCGACCATCAGGCTGAAGGTGAAGAGGCCATTGACGACAATGCGGCCGAACTCGGTGCCGGACGCGTACTCGGCATCAAGGTGCAGCGGCTGCGGATTGTGCGTCAATGTGGTCAGCAGCAGGTTGTCCGTCTCGGTGACGGTCCGCGCGATGTCGTGCACGAAGCGGTCCCCTACTGCCAGTTCGTCAAAGTATCGCCCGGCCATTGAGCTCAGTCCTTTGTGATGCGGACGAGGGTCGCGCCCTCCGTGACCTGGGCTCCCAGTTCGGCCGCGAGGTCCTCCACGACGCCATCGAACGGCGCGGTGAGCGCGTGCTCCATCTTCATGGCCTCAAGGGTCAGCAGCGGCTGGCCTTTGGCGACCCTGTCGCCTGCCTGTACTGAGACGACAGTGATCCTGCCGGGCATGGGCGCGCGGACGCCGCCGTCGCCGCCCACTCCGCCACGGTCGGCCGCGGGAGGGTGGTCGCGGAAGACGAAGGCCTCGCCGCCCTCGAACACCACCACCTCGTCGTCGCCGACCACGAAGACCATCCGCGACGGGTCGTCGCCCATCTCCACCTCGACCGCGGCGTCACCCAGGAACAGGTGGGCGTTCGCGGCGGGCACGGCGTTCAGCCGGAAGCCATTCAGCTCGACCCAGGGCGAGACCTCGCCGGAGGTGCGCTCGACCACCTCGCGAAAGGCCCAGCCGGCCGTGGCAAGGACCTCTCGCGACGGCTTGGCGGGTTGGGTCAGGGCGTGGAGGTCGCGGCCGATCAAGCCGGTGTCGACGGCGCCCGCTATGAAGTCGGGGGTCTCCAGGCAACGGACCAGGAAGCCGGCGTTGGTGCGCACGGGCCAGACCTCGACCTCGGCGCACGCCTCGGCCAGGTCGGCGATCGCCTGCTCGCGGCTGGGCGCATGCGCGATCAGCTTGGCGATCATGGGGTCGTAGAACGGGCTTATGGCGTCGCCCACCTCGACCCCGGCGTCGGTGCGGACGTTCTCCGGCAGCGAGAAGTGCTCCAACCGGCCGATTGAGGGCAGGAAGCCGGTGGCGGGGTTTTCGGCGTAGAGACGAGCTTCGACCGCATGGCCGGTCAGGGTGATCTGGTCCTGGCTCAGCGGCAGCGGCTCCCCGGCGGCGACGCGGAACTGCCATTCGACCAGGTCCAGGCCGGTGACCATCTCGGTGACGGGATGCTCCACCTGCAGGCGGGTGTTCATCTCCATGAACCAGATGCGGTCGCCCCTGAGACCGGCGGAGGCGTCGGCGATGAACTCCACCGTTCCGGCGCCCACGTAGCCCACGGCCTTGGCGGCCTGAACGGCGGCGGACGTGACGGCGGCGCGGGCTGCGTCCGACATGCCGGGCGCCGGGGCCTCCTCGATCACCTTCTGGTGGCGGCGCTGGAGGGAGCAGTCGCGTTCGTAGAGGTGGACGACGTTGCCGTGGCTGTCGCCAAACACCTGCACCTCGATGTGGCGCGGGCGGGTGACGTAGGTTTCCAGGAGGACGCGGTCGTCGCCGAAGCTCGCGGCGGCTTCACGCTTGCAGGATTGCAAGGCGGCGGCGAAGTCCTCAGCGGCTTCGACCAGCCGCATCCCCTTTCCGCCACCGCCGGCCACGGCCTTGATCAGCACGGGGTAGCCGATCTGCTCGGCTTCAACGATCAGGCGCTCGAGCGACTGGTCCTCGCCCAGATAGCCCGGTGTCACCGGCACCCCGGCCTCGGCCATCAGGCTCTTGGCGGCGTCCTTCAGGCCCATGGCGCGGATTGCCGACGGGGGAGGTCCGATCCAGATCAGGCCGGCGGCCACCACTGCCTCGGCGAAGTCGGCGTTTTCGGAGAGGAAGCCGTAGCCCGGATGGATCGCCTCCGCGCCGGCGGCCTTGGCGGCCGTGAGGATCTTCTCCGGCACGAGGTAGCTCTCCCGTGCGGCGGCCGGGCCGATCAGCACGGCCTTGTCGGCGTCGCGCACGTGGGCTGCGTTGGTGTCGGCCTCGGAGAACACGGCCACGGTCTCGATGCCGAGGCGGCGCGCGGTGGCGAAGACGCGGCGGGCGATCTCGCCGCGGTTGGCGACCAGGACGGATTTGAACATGGCCATCCCCGCTACATCCGGAACACGCCGAAGCGTGTCTCCGGGATCGGGGCGTTCAGGGCGGCTGAGATGGAGAGGCCCAGCACGTCGCGGGTCTGGGCCGGGTCGATGATACCGTCGTCCCAGAGCCGCGCGGTGGCGAAGTAGGGGTTGCCCTCGTCCTCGTAGCGCTGGCGGACCGGGGCCTTGAAGGCCTCCTCCTCGTCCTTGCTCCACTTGTCGGCGTCGCGGTGGACGGTGGCCAGGACGCTGGCAGCCTGCTCGCCGCCCATGACGCTGATGCGGCTGTTCGGCCAGGTCCACAGGATTCGCGGCGAGTAGGCGCGGCCGCACATGCCGTAGTTTCCGGCGCCGAACGAGCCGCCGATCAGGATGGTGAACTTCGGGACCTCGGCGCTGGCCACCGCGGGGACCAGCTTGGCGCCGTCCTTGGCGATGCCGCCGGCCTCGTAGCGACCGCCGACCATGAAGCCGGAGATGTTCTGCAGGAACACCAGCGGGATCTTCCGCTTGCACGCCAATTCGATGAAGTGGGCGCCCTTCAGCGCGCTCTCGGAGAACAGCACGCCGTTGTTGGCCAGGATCGCGACGGGGTAGCCCCAGATGCGGGCGAAGCCGCAGACCAGCGTCGTGCCGTAGAGGGCCTTGAACTCATCGAAGCGGGAGCCGTCGACCACCCGGGCGATCACCTCGCGGACGTCGTAGGGCGCTCGTACGTCGGTGGGCACGACGCCGTAGAGTTCCTCCGGATCGAAGGCCGGCGGCTCCGGCTCGGCCATCGTCATTTCGTGAGTCTTCGTCGTGTTCAGATTGGCCACGATGCGGCGCACGATCGTGAGCGCGTGCTCGTCGTCCTCGGCCACGTGGTCGACCACGCCGGAGCGGCGGCCGTGGGTGTCGGCGCCGCCCAGTTCCTCGGCGGTGATGATCTCGCCGGTGGCGGCCTTCACCAGCGGCGGGCCGCCCAGGAAGATCGTCCCCTGGCCGCGCACGATGATGGTCTCGTCGCTCATGGCGGGGACGTAGGCTCCGCCGGCGGTGCAGGAGCCCATGACGCAGGCGATCTGGGCGATGCCCTCGGCGCTCATTCGGGCCTGATTGTAGAAGATGCGCCCGAAATGCTCGCGGTCCGGAAACACCTCGGCCTGGTGCGGCAGGTTCGCGCCGCCGCTATCCACCAGGTAGACGCACGGCAGGCGGTTCTGCAGCGCGATCTCCTGCGCCCGCAGGTGCTTCTTCACGGTCAGCGGGAAGTAGGCGCCGCCCTTCACCGTGGCGTCGTTGGCGATGATCAGCACCTCGCGGCCCGACACGCGGCCGATGCCGGTGATCACGCCGGCGGCCGGCGCCTCGTCGTCGTAGAGCCCGTGGGCGGTGAGCGCGCCCACCTCGAGAAACGGCGCGCCGGGATCCAGCAGGCGCATCACCCGGTCGCGCGGCAGGAGCTTGCCGCGGCTCACATGCCGCTCGCGCGATCCCTGCGGGCCGCCGAGCGCGGCCTTGCCGGCGGTGGCGCGCAGCTCCTCGACCAGGGCGCGATTGACCCGGGCGTTGGCGGCGAAGGCGGCCGAACCGGTGTCGGCCGTGGAAGTCAGCTTTCTCATGGGGCTAGGCTGTCTCGTCCGCGACTAGGCCCAGCTCGGTGATCATCGCGTCACGCATCACGAACTTCTGCACCTTGCCTGTGACCGTCGTCGGGAAGGCGTCCACGAACTTGATGTGCCGGGGAATCTTGTAGTGGGCGATCTGACCGCGGCAGAACTCGCGCACCGCCTCGTGCTCCAGGGCCGCGCCGGGCTGCAGCACGATCCAGGCGCAGAGTTCCTCGCCAAACTTAGGGTCGGGTATGCCGATCACCTGCACGTCCTGAATGGCGGGATGGCGGTAGAGGAACTCCTCGATCTCGCGCGGATAGATGTTCTCGCCGCCCCGGATCACCATGTCCTTGATGCGACCGACGATGTTGCCGCAGCTGTCGGCGTCGATCGTCGCCAAGTCGCCGGTGTGCATCCAACCCGCGGAATCGATGGCCTCTGCGGTGCGCTCAGGATCCTGCCAGTAGCCGAGCATCACTGAGTATCCACGGGTGCAGAGTTCGCCCGGCTGGCCGCGCGGGACGATGCGACCCAACTCGTCGACCACCTTCACCTCCAGGTGCGGCTGGACCCCGCCGACGGTAGAGACGCGGCGCTCAAGGCTGTCGTCGCAACTGGACTGGAAGCTGACTGGCGAGGTCTCGGTCATGCCGTAGGCGATGGTCACCTCGGGCATGTGCATCTTGTCGATAACCTGCTTCATCACCTCGATCGGGCAGGGTGAGCCTGCCATGATCCCGGTGCGCAGGGAGGTGAGGTCGAACTTCGCGAAGTCCGGGTGCGCCAGGATGGCGATGAACATGGTGGGGACGCCGTAGAGCGCCACGCATTTCTCTTCGGCGACTGCTTGCAGCACGGCCAGCGGATCGAAGGCCTCGCCCGAATAGACCATGGTCGCCCCGTGGCTCACGCAGCCCAGGTTGCCCATCACCATGCCGAAGCAGTGGTAGAGCGGCACCGGGATGCACAGCCGGTCGCCGGCCTTCAGCCGGATCGCCTCGGCGACGAAGAAGCCGTTGTTGAGGATGTTGTGGTGGCTGAGCGTGGCGCCTTTCGGGAAGCCGGTGGTGCCGCTGGTGAACTGGATGTTGATCGGGTCGTCGAACTGCAGGGTCGGGCCGATCTCGGCCAGGCGGGCGCGGTCGGCGCGCTTGGCGGTGTTCTCGATGTGGGGGAAGGACTGGCAACCCCGGTGCGGGTCATCGCCGATGGTGATAACCGCCTCGACCGTCGGCAGCTTCCCGACCTCGCGCAACTGGCGCACCATGGTCAGGTACTCGCTGGTCTTGTGGCGCACGGCGATGACCAGGGCGCGGCAGCCGACCTTGTTGATCGCGTACTCGGCCTCGCTGAGGCGATAGGCCGGGTTGATGTTGACCAGGATCAGGCCCGCCTTGGCCGTGGCGAACTGGGTAATCGCCCATTCGGCGCAGTTGGGCGCCCACACACCGACCCGGTCGCCGGGCTCCAGTCCCAGCGCCAATAGTCCGGCCCCGAACGCATCGACTCGGTCCTTCAGCTGAGCGTAGGTCCAGCGGATGTTCTGATGCCGCGAGATCATCGCCAACGTGTCCGGATAGGCGGCGCAGGTCGCATCGAACTGCGCCCCGATCGTCATTCCGATCAGTGGCTGCGCGCTCGCACCGTTCACATAGCTAAGGTTGGTCATCGAGTGTCTTCCCGGGAGCTACGCATCAGGCCGTGATCCTTTGCAGCGTCACTGAGAAAGCCGCCTCGGTCTTGGCGCGCACCTCGTCCAGGGTCACGCCGTCGGCCAGCTCCAGCAGGGTCAGCGGACTCTTGCCGCGGCTGACGTCGAAGACCCCCAAATCGGTGACCACCAGGTCGACCACGCCCTGCCCGGTCAGCGGCAGGGTGCAGGCCTTCAGCAGCTTGGGCGCGCCGGTCTTTTCGGTGTGCTCCATGACCACGACCACGCGCTTGACGCCGGCCACCAGGTCCATGGCGCCGCCCATGCCCTTGACCATCTTGCCGGGCACCATCCAGTTCGCCAGGTCGCCGTTCTGCGCGACCTGCATCGCGCCCAGGACGCTCAGGTCGATGTGGCCGCCGCGGATCATCGCGAAGCTGTCGGCGCTCGAGAAGAACGAGCTGCTCGGCAACGCGGTGATGGTCTGCTTGCCGGCGTTGATCAGGTCGGCGTCGACTTCGTTCTCGGTCGGGAAGGGGCCCATGCCCAGCATCCCGTTCTCGCTCTGCAGGGTCACGGTCGCGCCGGGAGGGATGTAGTTGGCCACCAGGGTCGGAATGCCGATGCCCAGGTTCACATAGAAGCCGTCGCGCAGCTCGCGGGCGGCGCGGGCGGCGATCTGGTCGCGGGTCCACCCCTTCGGGACTTGGGCCATCAGGCGACTCCTTCCAGCTTGCGCGTGGTGCGCTGCTCGATGCGCTTCTCGTGCACGCCCTCGACGATGCGGTCGACGAAGATACCCGGCGTGTGGATGTGGTCGGGGTCGAGCGTGCCGGTATCCACGATGCGCTCCACCTCGGCGACGCAGGCCTTACCGGCGGTGGCCATCATCGGATTGAAGTTCCGCGCGGTCATCCGGTAGACGAGGTTGCCCGCGGCGTCGCCTTTCCAGGCCTTCACGATCGACAGGTCGGCCGTCAGGCCGCGCTCCATGATGTAGCGCTCGCCGTCGAACTCGCGCTCCTCCTTGCCCTCGGCCACCAGGGTGCCGACCCCGGTCTTTGTGAAGAAGGCGGGGATGCCGGCGCCGCCGGCCCGGATGCGTTCGGCGAGCGTGCCCTGCGGGTTGAACTCCAACTCCAGCTTGCCGGAGAGGTAGAGCTCGGCGAACAGCTTGTTCTCGCCGACGTAGCTGGAGATCATCTTGCGGATCTGCCCGCCGGCCAGCAGAACGCCGAGGCCGAAGTCGTCGACGCCGCAATTGTTGGAGATGACCGTCAGGTCCTTGACGCCGGAGTCGCGGATCGCCGCGATCAGGTTTTCCGGGATGCCGCAGAGGCCGAAGCCGCCGGCCATGATGCTCATGCCGTCGAACAGCCGCCCTTGCAGCGCCTCGACCGCGTCTTTCGAAACCTTGTCGGTCATGCGCTCTCGCTCGCGGGTTCGCGCTTGGTCGGATCGCCGGTAACAACAGCCGCACTGCTCATCGGCCGCATCTGGAGGTCGGCCAACAAGGCGTCGTCGGCGTTTCGGCCCGGGTTGTTGGTGGTGAGCAGGCGGGCGCCCACGAAGATGGAGTTGGCGCCGGCGAGGAAGCAGAGCGCCTGATGTTCCGCGCTCATATGCTCGCGGCCGGCGGCGATCCGGACCATGGCCTTGGGGCAGACCAGGCGGGCGACGGCGATCATGCGGACGAACTCGATGGGGTTCACCGGCGTGGACCCACCCAGCGGCGTGCCCGCTATCGGCATCAGGTCGTTGATCCGCAGACTCTCTGGATGCGCCGGGAGCGTCGCCAACTGGTGAAGCAGCCCGGCCCGGTCGCGGCGGGTCTCGCCCATGCCGACGATGCCGCCGCAGCAGGTGCTCATTCCGGCGTCGCGCACGGCCTCCAGGGTGTCCAGGCGGTCCTGATAGGTCCGGGTGGTGACGACCTTGTCGTAGTAGGCTGGGCCGGTGTCGAGGTTGTGGTTGTAGTAGTCGAGGCCGGCCGCCTTGAGAGACTTGGCCTGGTCCCGCGTCAGCATGCCCAGCGTGGCGCAGGTCTCCAGGCCGAGGGCCTTCACGCCCAAGATCATGGCAGCGACCTTGGGCATGTCGCGGTCCTTCACGTCACGCCAGGCCGCGCCCATGCAGAAGCGCTGGGCTCCGCCGGCCTTGGCGTCCTTGGCCGCCGCGATCACGGTGTCGGCGTCCAGCAGCTTGGAGGCGGTGGTGGCGGTCTTGAAGTGCTGAGACTGGCTGCAATAGCCGCAGTTCTCGGGGCAGCCGCCGGTCTTCACCGACAGAAGCTGTGACAGCTGCAGCTCGGTGGGGTCGAACCAGGCCCGGTGAACCTGCGCTGCGCGGAACACCAGCTCGGTCAACGGCAGCTCGAACAGGGCCTCCACCTCCTCCAGGGTCCAGTCGTGGCGCGGCTGGGCGGCTTGCATCCGTGAGGTTCGCGACATCACCCGCCCACCAGCTCGCGCCCGATGAGGAACCGTCGGATCTCATTGGTGCCGGCGCCGATGTCATAGAGCTTGGCGTCGCGCAGCAGCCGCTCGGCGGGGTATTCCTTGGTGTAGCCGGCGCCGCCCAGCGCCTGGATCGCCTCCAGCGACACCTTCACCGCGTTTTCGGATGCCATCAGGATCGCGCCAGCCGCGTCGAACCGCGTGGTCATGCCCGCGTCGCAAGCCTTGGCCACGGCGTAAACATAAGCCCGCGCTGAATTCAGCGCGACATACATGTCGGCGACCTTGCCCTGCATCAGCTGGAACGAGCCGATCGCCTGGCCGAACTGCTTGCGCTCACGGACATAGGGCAGGACCACGTCCAGACAGGCCTGCATGATCCCCAGGGGCCCGGCAGCCAGCACGGCGCGCTCGTAGTCCAGGCCGCTCATCAGCACGCCGACGCCGCCGTTCTCGGGCCCCATGATGTTCTCGGCCGGAACCTCGCAGTCCTCGAACACCAATTCGCCGGTGTCGGAGCCGCGCATGCCCATCTTGTCGAGCTTCTGGGAGACGTGGAACCCGGCGAACCCCTTCTCGACGATGAAGGCGGTGATGCCGCGCGAGGCCGCTTCGGGCGTGGTCTTGGCGTACACCACCAGGGTGTCGGCGTGGGGGGCGTTGGTGATCCAGAACTTCGTGCCGTTGAGCACGTAGCGGTCGCCCCTCTTCTCGGCCTTCAGGCGCATCGAGACCACGTCGGAGCCGCTGCCGGCCTCGCTCATGGCGAGCGCGCCGACATGCTCGCCGCTGATCAGCTTCGGCAGGTAGCGGCGCTTCTGCTCCTCCGAGCCCCAGCGGCGCAGCTGGTTGACGCAGAGGTTCGAGTGGGCGCCGTACGACAGGCCAATGGAGGCCGAGGCGCGGGAGACCTCTTCCATGGCTACGACGTGCTCGAGGTAGCCCAGGCCCAGCCCGCCGAACTCTTCGTCGACTGTAATACCGTGCAGGCCCAGCTCGCCCATCTGCGGCCAGAGGTGGCGGGGGAATTCGTTGGTGGCATCGATCTCGGCGGCCAGCGGCGCGATCTTGTCGGCGGAGAACCGCGCGGTGGTGTCGCGGATGGCGTCGGCGGCCTCGCCGAGCATGTGGTTGAACTCAGTCACGTTCAGCCACCGAGCGGTCTATCGAACGCGCCAGACCGTCCTCGCCGGGAGGCAAGCTCAGGGGGGTGCGGTGCTTGTGCTTCATGGCCCGGGAACTTCGCAGCTATCCCCGGCAGCGTCAGTGTCGCCTGCGCTCATGTCGCTGAGCGGATTGGCCATCGCTCAGGCGCCGCAAAGCCTTCCGGCGTTCAACCATGCCGCCGCGGGCGACGGATCGGGCCGCCCCTCCGCTCGCAGCCGGCTGCCGACGAAGGAGCCCTTCGAATTCCGCTTATTACGAACACGAGTTCGAATTCGTGTTGTTCCAAGGGCCGTGTGGCCCTATCAGCGAGCTACCAACGTTCGGGAGACCCCATATGCGTCGCCTTGGAGTCCTGCTCGCGCTGGCGGCGCTTGCCGGCTGCTCGCCGAAACAGAGCTCGCCGGTCGCCGCGGCGGCTAGGTTCAATACTGACATCCCGATCAACGAGGTCATGGCCCATGTGATGGACCCTGCGGCCGACCAGTTCTGGGCGGGCATGGGCACGTCATACACGGTCGAGGGAGAGCGGGACCTGTCGCCCAAGAGCGAGGCGGAGTGGAAGCGGGTCGAGGACGGCGCCGCCACGGTGGTGCTCGCAACCAACTCATTGATGCTCCCGGGGTATGCGCGGGCGCCGGTGGCCGACTGGAACCGGCATGCCAAAGACGTGGCCGATGTGGCGATCCGGGCGAAGGCGGCGGTGGAGGAGAAGGACCTCGCCGAGATGAAAGTGATCTCTGAAGAATTGGATCACGCGTGCGAGGCGTGTCACAAACAGTTCTCCCCCGCGTCAGCGAAGCCATTCACCGCCATCATCCCGCCGCCGCCCCGGAGAAACTAGGTCCGCTTAGGGGTAGGGTATCAGCTCCGCCCGACGGTTTGCCACCAGGTCACGGAGCCAAGTGCGAACGGCTCTTCCCCGCGCTGTGTCGTGGACATCGCGATGGGTGCTGAGCCAGAAGCGCCGCTCGATCGGCGGCGCGAGCGGAAGCACGCGTACGAGGCCGGCGGCCATGAAACACGGAAGGACGCCAACGCCTCCGTTGCCGGCGATGATCGCGCGCTGAGCCTGGATCGACGAACTGGCCAATGTCGGCGTCAATCCGGGGAGGACTTCGTCCAGGTAGCGCAGCTCCGGCGCGAAGATCATGTCCTCGACGTAGCCCACGATCTGATGCTTCCGCAGCTCCTCGAAGGTTTCAGGCGGAGCCCTGCGCTTGAGGTAGGCCGGCGCGGCGTAGAGTGCGAGTTGATAGCCTGTCAGGGGTTCGACGATCAAGCGCGCGCCCTCGGGCGCACTGAGCGTGATCGCCATGTCGACCTCGCGCCGGCTCGCTGACAGGAATGCAGTCTGGGCTGCGAGCTCCACCCGTAGCCCCGGCCTCTGGGCCGCCAAGGCTGGAAGGGCGGGGGCCAGCACGACGCTGCCGAACCCTTCTGCGGTGCTGATCCTCACGGTGCCCGCCACCACGTCCGGCCGGGTGACCTGACTGGCCGCCTCCATCGCCGTCTCTGCGTCCAGGGCGATCTGGAGCAACTGCGCGCCAGACGCGGTGAGCTGGAGACCGGCTGCGGAGCGCATCAACAACGTGGACTTGAGCGCCGACTCCAGCCGGGCCACGCGACGACCGACCGTCGCGGTGTCGATGGACAGCTTCTGTCCGGCCACGCCCAGCGACCCCGCGCGCGCAGCCGCCAAGAAGATTCGCAGGTCATCCCAATCGAACATGTCTTGCAGAATTGCACAGTAGGTCACGCAAGTATGCAAGATCGGGATTTGCGATCTGCTGCTAGCAATCTCCTCATGCGAGAGATCACCCACTTCATCGACGGCGCTTCAGTGGCCGGAACCTCGGGCCGCTACGGCGACGTGTTCAACCCCAACACCGGGGAAGCCCAGGCCAGGGTCGCCCTGGCCTCTACCGCCGAGGTCGACAAGGCCGTGGCCTCCGCGCTCAGGGCCCAGCAGACCTGGGCGCTGGTGAACCCGCAGCGGCGGGCCCGGGTGATGTTCGAGTTCAAGAGGCTGATCGAGCGCGACATGGATGCGCTGGCCGAGCTGCTGTCGAGCGAGCACGGCAAGGTCATCGCCGACAGCAAGGGCGACGTCCAAAGAGGGCTCGAAGTCATCGAGTTCGCCTGCGGCATCCCGCACCTGCTGAAGGGCGAGTACACCGAGGGCGCCGGGCCCGGCATCGACGTCTATTCCATGCGCCAGCCGCTGGGCGTGGCGGCGGGCATCACCCCGTTCAACTTCCCCGGCATGATCCCGATGTGGATGTTCGGGGTGGCCATCGCCACCGGCAACACCTTCGTCCTGAAACCGTCGGAGAAGGACCCGACGCTGCCGGTGAAGCTGGCTGAGCTGATGATGGAGGCCGGGGCGCCCAAGGGCGTGCTGAACGTGATCCACGGCGACAAGACCGCCGTCGACGCCATCCTCGACCACCCGGACATCAAGGCCGTCAGCTTCGTCGGCAGCTCCGACATCGCCCAGTACGTCTACTCGCGCGGCACCGCGGCCGGGAAGCGCGTGCAGGCCATGGGCGGGGCCAAGAACCACGGGGTGATCCTGCCCGACGCCGACTTGGAGCAGGCGGTGAAGGACATCATGGGCGCGGCCTATGGCTCGGCCGGCGAACGCTGCATGGCGCTGCCGGTCGTGGTCCCGGTGGGCAAGAAGACCGCCGACGAGGTGCGCGAGCGGGTCCTCAGCGAACTGGACAGTCTCAAAGTCGGGCTCTCCACCGATGCGGACGCCCAGTACGGCCCGGTGGTCTCCGCCGCCCACAAGCAGAAGATCAGCGACTACATCCAGCTGGGCGTCGATGAGGGCGCCGAGCTGGTGGTCGACGGCCGCGGCTTCAAGCTGCAGGGCTACGAGAACGGCTTCTTCCTGGGCCCGAGCCTGTTCGACCAGGTGAAGGCGACGATGAAGACCTACCAGGAGGAGATCTTCGGGCCGGTGCTGCAGATCATGCGCACGGAAAGCTTCGAGGAGGCGCTGGCCCTGCCGTCGTCGCACCAATACGGCAACGGCGTCGCCATCTTCACCCGCAACGGCCGCGCCGCGCGCGAGTTCGCCGCCCGGGTGAACGTCGGCATGGTCGGCATCAACGTGCCGATCCCGGTGCCGGTGGCCTACCACTCCTTCGGCGGCTGGAAGCGCTCGGCCTTCGGCGATGCGAACCAGCACGGCATGGAAGGCGTGCGCTTCTACACCAAGGTGAAGACCATCACCGCCCGCTGGCCCGAGGGCTCCGTCGAGGATAGCGCCTTCGTCATCCCGACGATGCAGTAAGGCCGGAGCGACGCAGATGCCCAAACCCTATGGCCCGATCACCGAGCGCCTGCTGACGTTACGGCCGGGCGCCTCTTGCTTCGTTGCGTTGCGGCGGCTGTGTTTCAAGACGCTGCGCAAGCACGCGCCGGACGGAGACTGGGCGGCGGAGGCGCGCGATGGTGGTTGGGTCGTTACCCGTGTCCGCTAGAGGCCCGGGCCTCGGCATTGGCGAGGTCACCAAGTTGTTCGGCGTTACGCAGCGGGCCCTGCGCTTCTACGAGGAACGAGGCCTGATCCATGCGGTTCGCGACCGTCAGAACTGTCGCCGCTATGACTGCCGCACCCGCGCGACCCTGGAGTTGATCGCCCGTTTGCGGCGTGCGGGGATGTCGATCCCGCACGTCCGCCTGGTGCTGGAAGCTCGAGAGTTGGGTTACGACGCCCGCGGCTGCGCGCATCGGCTCATCGCCGCCCAGCGCGAGGGACTGCGCCGCCAGCTTGCCGAACTGGATGGCCTGGAGAACTGGCTGGATTCAGCACCCGCAACCACCTCCGACCCGCCTGAGTTGATCGTGAGGCCGTCATGAGGATTGCGTTTATCGGCCTGGGCAACATGGGCGGCGGAATGGCCGCCAACCAGGCGAAGGCGGGGCGCGAGGTCATGGCCTTCGATCTCAGCCCGATGGCCACGGCGAAGGCCGTGACGAATGGCTGTGCGGGCGTGGACTCCATCGCTGAGGCGATCGTAGGGGCCGACGCCATCGTCACCATGCTGCCGGCCGGTCCGCACGTGCGGCAGGTCTACGCTGAACAGATCCTGCCGCATGCGCCCAAGTCGGCCATTCTGGTCGACAGCTCCACCATCGACGTCGAAAGCGCCCGCGCCGTGGCCGCCCAGGCCAAGGCCGCCGGCTTCCGCTTTGCCGACGCCCCGGTGTCCGGCGGCACGGCGGCGGCCGACGCCGGCACGCTGGCCTTCATGGTCGGCTGCGACGAAGCCGATTTCGCCGCGGTCGAGGACGTCATCGCGCCCATGTCCCGGGTGACTTTCCGGGCCGGCGACCATGGGGCGGGGCAGGCGGCCAAGATCTGCAACAACATGGTGCTGGGCATTTCGATGATCGGGGTCTGCGAGGCCCTCGCCCTGGCCGAGAAGCTGGGCCTCGACCCGGTGAAGTTCCACGAGATCTCGTCGCAGTCGTCCGGGCAATGCTGGAGCCTGACGACCTACTGTCCGTGGCCCGGCCCGGTGCCGACCGCGCCGTCCAACCGCAACTATGAAGGCGGCTTCTCCACCGCCATGATGCTGAAGGACCTGAAGCTCGCCCAGGACGCCGCCGCCAAGGCCGGCGCCTCGACGCCTCTGGGAGCCAGCGCCGAAGGGCTCTACGCCCTGTTCAACGGCCTGGGCGGCAGCGGCAAGGACTTCTCCGCCATCCTCGAGATGCTGCGCGGCAAAGCGCCCTAGGGATTGGCACCTCCGCTCCAGCGTTCAGCCGACGCCGAGGACCGGAAGGAAGCGGCCCAGCACGATCACCGAGAACCAGAGGGCCAGCGACAGGGCCCCGACAAGCTTGGCGCGCTTCGGGGTATCGGCGCCTTCCGGCAGCGCCAGGATCCGGCCTCGTTCGATCAGCTCGAACCAGGCCACGTTGAGACCGGCAAGCAGGACCAGCCCCATTTTGATCCAAAACAGCGGATTGCCCGCGTAGTTGGCGGGATTCGAAACAAAGAAGCCGATGCCGCTCAGCAAGTTGATCGCGAAACCTGCGATCGCCAGGCGTGTAAATGTCAGCATCGGGCGGGCCGGGCCGCGCACAAACCCCACAAGGCGCAGATCCACGAGCAGCATTGCCCCGAGTAGCAGGCAAAGCCCGAAGAAGTGCACGGCCTCAAGTGTAGGGAACAGGAATGCACTATCGCGGATGGTCTCGCCGAGCCAAGTATCGTGGATGGCGTCGAGGATGGCCGGGCTTATCTTGGGAACGTCCATGATGCAGGCCCTCAGACGTACTTGATCGTGTAGGCGATGACGCGCCCGGAGATGATCGCTGCGGTCCAGAGCAGGAGCATGAGCAAGGCGATGGACCGGGACCTTGCTGACGCTGGGCCGCCCGTCGCGAACCCTGTCGGCTCCGCCCGGAGGCTCCGCGTAAGCGCCCACAGGGTCAGGCCGCCGAGGGCGATGAAGGTCAGCTTCAGAAGGAAAGGTCGATTCTCGATGAGGTGTCGGCCATTGGCGGCGAACAGGAGCAGCCCAGTGAGCAGATTGAGCCCGAAGCCGGCCCACGCGAGCCGGTAGAGCTGCTCAAAGACTTCGAAGGGCAGGGCCTTCGAGAACCCCAGAATTCGCGCGCCAAGGATGAAGACAATCCCGACGACGATGCTCATGCCGATGGCGTGGCCGGCGAGCAGGCCGTAGTAGGCGAGCTGATATTCGCTGACCCATACGCCCAGCGGCGAGTGGCCGAGCCAATCCAGGAACTCCATCGAGCGCCTCTTTCCGTAGAGTTCTGAGGCTGCCACGGTAGGAGGGCGTGACCCCCAAGCCTATGACCGGCCATGCTCAATCGGTCGGCGGATTTCGACATCCTGGACCGCGCTCGAGCTTCACGTCTGGCGTAATGCGCCAGCCGTTTGACCCCCTTTGCCATCGTGAGCATTGCGCACGCGCGATAGCGTGCCCCCAACGTGGGATGGTCTTCGCGACAGGCAGGCTGACGCTGTCAGGGCCCTCCCGAAGCGCTCCCCACCGTCCTGTCATGCGAGGCTGAACCGGATCCATGCGCTACGCTTCCTCAATACTGACGTCATGCCTCTTCCTCGCGGTCGCGAGTCCGGCGCTGGCACAGCTTCCCAGCAGCTTCACCGAACTGGCGAAACGCGGGTCGGATCGCGTTTGCCCACCAAGCGGCTATCACCCGCCGATGTATGGAACTGTCGGTCGCAACGCTGGGGATGGCTCGGCGCCGACCGAAGCTGTCAGTCCTTGCACGCCGGCGGAAGTTATTGCAGCCGCCGAGGCGGTCGGCATGGCGCGATCGCACTTCGGCTCACCCCTCGGGATCAAGGCGGTGATGACAATCATGTTCACCGCCGAGGGCACGTTTGCCGCTGACTGGAAGAACCCACGACCTATCGAGAAGCTAGATTTTCACGTGCACTACGGGCTCCCTGGCGCGCGGCTGATGGTCCGCAGCGGTGGCAGCCTCGATATCGTCGCACTCAATGACGAGTACGCCTGGAAGGAAGTTTCGGAAGGCGGCGCGGCGACGCCGGCTCCGACCCGCGGCCGCGAGTTGCTCGCGCTCACCAAGCTGACCCCGTTCGGGGCGCTCTGGTCGGTCGCGGAAGCGGAGGGCCATGCAAAGGTCAGTCAGGTGGGCGGCAAGACCGTGCTGCGCGGAACGAGCCCCTACGATGGGCTGGACGTTTCGATTACCCTCGACGCCTACAAGCGACCGCAAAGCGTCACGGTCGTGGATGGCAAGACCACGTACGGCGCCACCTTCGCCGACTATCGTGACGATTTCGAGCCGAACTACCTGTTCATCTTCCCCAAGCGGCTGACCTGGACCAAGAACGGTCGCCCTTACGCCGACCTGACGGTCACGGCCTACAAGACCAACCCCTACGTGGTCTTCCCCGTCCCCGCGAACGTGAAGCCTGTGTCGAAGTGAGCACCCCTCCTTCTCCGCAGGCCGCGCCGCAGGGTGGCGTTTCCAAGTCCCAGTCGAAACAGGAGCGTGACGTGAAGAGAGCTTGGCGGGTCGCCTCAGCGGCGGCGGTTCTGATCGCGGCCGGCGCGGGCGACGTCGCCGCGCAAGCGCAGCCTCAACCGCAGACGCAGGTTGTTGACCCTTCTCCGACCTATCATCCCCCCAAGAAGCGCATCTCCCCCTTCGCGGCCTATGCGGCAGCTCAGCAGACGAACCCCTTGGGGAAACTGCCGACGCCCCACACCGTCGAGGGGAAGCCGGATTTCACGGGGTTCTGGGGGAACATTCCCTCAGCCGCGGGCTCCGGAGGCATACGGGTCGATGGCTCCTTCGAACCCGACCAGGCTGCGTTGCAACGCGCCTCAGGGTGGGAAAAGCCGCTCTACAAGCCTGAGTTCTGGGACAAGGTCCGAAGCCTCGACTTCAGCAAGGTCGAAGTCGACACCACCTTCAGCTGCTTCCCGCCCGGTGTGCCGCGCACCAATGTGCCGGCCCAGATCATTCAGACGCCGACCCAGATCGTGCTGATCTATGGTGGCCTTCGGACGCGGGTCGTGCCCATGGACGGGCGCAAGTTGACCCCTCAGGACGAAGATATGTCGACCTTCGACGGGATCTCCGTAGGCCGGTGGGACGGCGACACCCTTGTCGTGGATTCGGTGGGCTTCAACGACATTTCCTGGCTCCAGTGGCAGGGCTACTTCCACACCAACCTCATGAAGGTGACAGAGCGCTTCCATCGCCAGGGTAACCTGCTGTTCTACAGCTTCACCGTCGATGACCCGGACGTCCTGATGGAGCCCTGGACTCAAGGCACGCTGGTTCAGCGGCTGCTGCCCAATGGAGGGCGGATCGGTGAGGCCGATCCTTGCGTCGTGCTCGAGCCCTCCGGCGACCCCTACATGCGGGGCTAATGCACGTGGTTGAGACTAGAATACGAATTCGGATTCGTATATAGAGTGAACGGTCGCCTTGTGGGCGCCGAAGGAAGGATGCCGTCATGAAGAAAATCCTGGGCGCCGCAGTCGTTGCCCTCGCCATCGCCGCAGGCTCTGCGCCGGCGATTGCCCATCACAACGCCAACGCACAGTGGCTCACCGAGAAGGACGTGCCGCTCACAGGCGTGCTGAAGGAGCTGAAGGACATCAGCCCCCACGCGCATTGGCTCGTCGAAGTGAAAAACAGCAAGGGCGGCGTGGACGTCTGGGACCTTGAGGCCGTCAGCGCCAACTTGCTTCGCCGCCAGGGGATCATGGTGAAGCAACAGATCAAGCCGGGCCAGACCTACACGTTCTTCACCGCACCCTCCCGTGACGGCTCCAAGACCGCGTTCATCAAGGCCATCATGCTGGATGGCAAGCGCGTCGATTTCGTCCGGCTCTGACCGCCTGAAACCAGCTCTTGCAGATCGCCACGCCTGTCACCGGCGTGGCGATTTCGTTTGGTGTCATTGCCTCGGCAGCGGCCGGTAGCGGCCGGGCTCCGAATAGGCGAGCCAGGTCCCAACAGGCTTAACCTGCCCCACCGGCGGCCGCTCGTAGTCGCAGACCCCGTCCGGAAAGATCTCCCGCAGCCGCGCCAACTGGCCAGTGGAGAGAGGCCGAGCGTAGTCGCCCGCCCGCACAGGCCCCAGGGCGCACTTCATGTGCAGGCGCGCGAGCGGTGCGCCGGCGGCGATCCGCGGATCGCCAGTCGAAAAGAAGGTGGCGATGCAGGCCTTTCCGTCGGTGGTCGAGAGGTTGTGTCGATGCCCCGCCGCGTCGAAGCATGCGTCCTGCAAGCTTGCGGGCCTGTTCGCCACGACCTTGCGAGCCGATGGCGAATTCGATACATCGCCCTGAATCGCCACTAGCCACGCGTCCATCGCGGCGATCGCCTCGCGGGTTGCGGTCCGCATCGGCGAGGCGGCGTCGACCATGTCATCGCGAAGGGAGCCGCGACTCGCCGTGATCCAGGCGACAAAGTTGTTGGCCTGGCCGTTGGCCGACAGCAGTCGGGTTCGGGCGACGTCTGTCGTCTGCGCGGTATGCACGTCGGGCGGGACATTGTTGTCGACGTATGAGCGGAGGTCGAGGATTGGCACGGCGTCCATGCCGTACCCCTGGTTCACCCGCCCTGTTGCGTAGGCGATGTGCAGAGCCTGAGGATCGGCGCGCATGCGAGCCGACACGATCTGTGCGTTAGCGTCGAACCCGCCGATGCGGCGGTTCAGCTCCGCGAACTGTTCGAAGCCGATGACGCCACGGTTGAAGGCGTCGAGGCCGTATTGAACGCCGACGTTGTCCAGTGGCCGTCGCGCAGAGCCGTCCCGGTTTAGCCCCCAGATATTGCTGCTGTTGTCGAAGTAGCCGCAGCGCACGCCTGCCGGGCTGGTCTTGGGGTCATAGAGACGGTGTGTCGGCGCGGCGCTCTGCGTGCCTGCAATTGCGCCGCCCTCCTGGGCGGTGACGAATGCCGTCGCGTCGCATCCCGAGCCAAGCGGCGATACCCACCGCGGCAGGTAGTTGAACCAGGCTTTGGCGCAATGGTCATAGCTCGGGAAGCCCACCACCGCTGTCTTCTGGGCATCGCTCCAGCCCGAAGCATCCTTCAGAAAGTTGTGCAGCAGGGGACAGTCCGCACCGCTGACCAGGGTGGTGAGCGTATCCGGAAAGCTCCGCTCCGGGATGATGCCGTCCAGAATGCCCGGGTAGTTCGCCACGAGGAGATTCTGTTGCATGGAACCGCCGGAGCCGCCCCAGCCGATGGTGAACATCGGCGCTCCGAAGGTCTCGATGAACCGCTCCTTGACCATCATGGCCGTCTCGGCCGAGGTCACGTCGTTGCAGTTCTGTCCAAGCGTATTCAGCGTTGCGGTGGCGATGGCGTAGCCCAGTTCCAGCGGGTCGTTTCCGAACTCGGGATGGTTGACGACGCCGACGGTCGCGCGACCCTGCCGGTAAGCCGCCCCACACCCCCCGCCGAAGGCGTAAACCAATCGGCCGTTCCAACCCCTCGGGGAGTTGAGCGGAGAGACCGCCTCGTCAGGCCTCGCCAGGACAGCCACCTGATAGATCGCGCGATTGACCACCCCTGACTCCAGCCGGACGACGTAGTCCACCGTCGCACCGTCCTTGATGGTGGCTTTCGCGACGTCGGCCGTCGGGGGGCCGCCGGAGGGGAAGGGCTTCAGCTGCCCGTCGCTGACGGACTTGTAGAGGTACTGAACCTTGGTCGGCGCCCAGCAGTCCGGCTCGCGCGCCGGCCCCAGCGTCCCGCCATCGGGGAGCTTGAAGGTCTGGGTCTCACAGACGAACGGACTCTGGTGCGGACCGGAGAAGACCGGTCCCCCGCCAGGGTAGTTGATCAGGGTGAGCTTCGCGGAGGCGCCATGGTTGAGAACCTCAACCACATTGCGCCCTTCTCGAAGACCCGTGACCAAGCCGAGTCGGCCCGCGCGATCGGCCGTCGGCTGAAACGCCGTGTTGGACGGCCTGCCGTTGACCATCACGCGGCCTACGGCTGGAACTTCCACGAGCGCGTCACCCCCAGTGACGGCCCAGGAAGGGGATGAGAGAACACGAATGACCGATTGTGCGCTCGCATGCGCAGCCACGCCGAGCAGCGAGGTGGTGATAGCGGCGATCAGCAGGGCGGTTTTCATCGTGCGGAGCTTCCAGCGCTGGCCCATCCGCGCCTGGACGCGGCTGGGTTTTGCCCAGGATCATTCGGCGCGCGCGGGGTTCCGCCTATGGCGGAAACGATCAATCGCTCGCCGCGATAAGCCAACTTTGCCAGCACCAATTGCGACTCCGGCCCCGCGGTGGTTTAGCTCCGGAGACTGTTCGACCGAGAGAAGGTGATCGCCCAGTGAGCGTAGTCAGGAACAAGTCGCGCCGCGAGCTCGTAGCCCGCGACTACGACACGTCGGCGCTTTCCAATGCCCCGCAACAGAGACGCAGCCAGCAGCTATCTCTGCGAATCCTGGAGGCGGCCGAGCGTGTCCTGCTCCGCGACGGCCTCCAAGCCTTCACGATTGTCGGCGTGGCGGCGGAGGCGGGCGTCTCCGTGGGCGGCATCTACGGCCGATTCAAGCATCGGGGCGAACTGCTCTCCGCGATCCATACCGAGACCCTGATGAAGATTCAGCATCACCTCGAGGCGGTCGCGGACCGAGAATTCGAGACCTTGCGGCAAGGCGCGGAGGTCTTCGCGATCGAGGTGGTGGACCTGCTCCAGGAAGTTGGCAGCCTCTTGCCAATGGCGCGCGAGCCGGGGGACGGCTCCAAGCCTCACGCGGCGACTGTGTACAGCGTGGAAAGGGCCATTCGAGCCGCCTTCGCCCGGGTATTGCTACCCTTCAAAGGTCAGATCAAACACATCGATCCGGCAGTCGCGCCGGGCCTCGTCGTCCACCTTCTGCTGGCCAGCACGATCAGGGAAGCTTCGACCGATCCCAACGCAACGGATCGCAGGATGGGTTGGGAAAACCTTCGGCGCGAGCTGCCAAGGGTGGCTGGAGCCATCGTGACCGGCGTCTATTGAGCGTAACGGGCAACCGGATGTGGGGACGAGACCCGCCCCAGGGGTATGGTTGGACTTCGATCGGCCTCCACTGGGTGAGTGCGGGCGCCATCACTGTCCTGCTGTTCGCGGGCGTATCGATCGGCGGCGAGTCCGCCACGCGCGCGATCCGGCTGCACACCTCCGTCGCGGTGACGCTCTACGTCGTGCTCTGGGCCCGCATTGCCTGGCGGATCGTCTGCGGTCACCCGCCCTCGGCCCACCCGACGCATCGCGTCGTCCACGGGATCGGCGTGGTCGTCCACTTTGCGATCCTTGGCTGCCTGGCGGTTATGCTGGTCACTGGCCCGTTCATGGCCGCGGCCGGGCGTATCCCGGTGAGCGTATTCGGTGTTTTCGAAGTCCCCCCGGCGATCGCGCCCGACCCGTTGGCGTTTCGGTTTCTGCGCCAGATCCACGCCACAACGGCCGCGCTCATCAGCGGCCTGGTCACGGTGCACGTGCTGGGCGTGGTCAAACACATGGTCTTCGATCGCGACGGTGTCTTCGACCGGATCATGATCGCCGCCAGGCGGCCATAGGTCGGCGGCCGAGCTTTACGTTACAGCGCGCACCGGCCGGCGGAAGGCGTTAGGCGTCGCGCCCGTCCACTTTCTGAAGGCTCTGTAGAAGGTGCTTGGATCGCCGAAACCCAGCTCCTCGGCGATGTCAGCATTGGATTTTTCATTGCGGCGCAGCTGTTGAATGGCTCGTTCTCGCCGAACCTCGTCCTTAATGCGCTGATAGGATGTGCCTTCGGCTTCCAGCCGCCGGCGAAGCGTTGAAGCGGTGGTGTACAGCCGGGACGCAAGGTCTTCGAAGCCGGGCCACTCCTCGGGCGAGGTGCGGCGTAGCTCGCTCCAGACCCGCGCCGAGACGCTGTCGCGGCTTCTGTACTGGGCCATGAGGGATTGGGGTGAGTCCCGCCGGAAAGTCTCCATCTGCGCCTCGTTACGCATCGGCCGCATCGCGAGGAATGCCGCATTGAAGCGGATACGCGTCTCGGGCCGGTCGAAACTGAGGTTTTCGCCAAGCAGACGCTGATAGTTGTGCGCGCCAGCCGGACGCGTGGACCGGAAATCGATGCTTAGGAGCGGAATGCGCCGGTCGATCAGCCAGTGCGAAACGCCCAAAAACACCACGAAAAAGATGGAATAGGCAAAGGCCGACCGGGCAGGGCCCTTCTCCCGCAGGACGACTTCCGCGATATCGCCATCGCGAACGAGTTCGACGTCGAAGTCCGACAGCAACACGCGGTAAAAGCGCAGCAGGCGCATCATCGCACGCTCGAGCGTCGGAGACGTCAGGACCGTGTGGCACATCAAGATAAAGCTGCCGCGCGGCAGGCCCCTGACATCCTGGCCGAAGAATTCGTCGTTGGTCGCGTCGGCGTAGGTGCGCCAGAACTGGCCAAACTGATCTGCTGTGACCTCGGCGTCTTCCGAATCCAGCAGGGAGGGCTCAATTCCCGCCGCCTGAAGCAACGCGTCGTGGTCGAAACCTGCGGCCCAAGGGCTTGCCATCGCCTCGCGCAGGAAGAATGCGGGCACCGAGTCACCAGACTCGCCAGCGAGTTCCGAACGCGGCTCCTGCCGCATCCCCGTCCTCAACTGAGGCCCCAGCCGATGATCAGAATCGGCGCGCAGAGAGACGGCCATTGTGTCTCCTTCCCCATGTGCATCCGCGTCGTTGCGCAGGTGACGCCCCTGCAATACACGAATTAGAATTCGTATTCCAGAATTTTGAGATAACGGTGACCATCGAGGCAGGGGCGCCTGTACGTCTCGGTCGCGGGTGTCGAATTCGATCAGTGCTTTGGCGGGCGGCGCCATAGCGGACGTGAAGCCACGGCCTGTACGTTTCGGAGAAGCGAGAGGCCGCGCCGGGAACTCGGGTCTCCGAGGGCTGGGGCGGCGTGGCTGCCGACTTTCACCGAGGAAATTGCATGGCCAGGTTTGGCCTTTTGGCAAGCGCATCGCTTGCATTGGTCTGCGCAGGCGCAGCGCAAGCCCAGACAAGTTCCGGTCGCTCCGCTCCACCGGCGGAGGGCAAGCAGAGCTACGATCAAGCCTATTTCGCGCCGTATCGGGTGCAGAACGCCGAAGACATGCTGCGACGCGTCCCAGGCGTGGCGGCTATTGTCGACGCGGCCAGTCCCACCACCCAGACTCGTGGCTTCGGGTCCGGTGGCGACCAGATTCTGTTGGGCGGCAAACGCATGGCCGCCAAGGGTCAAATCCTGCAGACGCTGCGGCGCATTCCGGCCGCGAACGTCGAGCGGATCGAACTGATCCGAGGGACTTCCGCGGACATCGACGTCCAGAGCGAGGGTGTTGTCGTCAATATCGTACTGAAGTCCGGGGCGCGGGCCGCAGGGGCAGGGTCGTACGAGGTGAACTACCGCTTCGACGACCGGGGCTTCAGTACGGTCGATGGCCTGCTGTCCTATTCCAACAGCCTTGGCCGGCTGTCGTATGTCCTCGGTGTCGAGACGAACGACTGGTCGATTCCGGGCACGACGCCGGCCGGGGGGTTCGGCGACTACTCCCGCCGCTTCCGGGATGAGGTCTACTACTATCCAAGCGGGGGGCCGCAGGAGCTCCGGCCGCAGCATTGGAGTCGCCGGCACAAGAAGAAGATCTTCACCGCCAACCTGGTCTACGACTTCGCATCCGGCGACCAATTTCGGTTCAACGCCCTCTTCCAGCCCCTGCCGATCCGCGAGATCGACCGTACGGACTACACGACGCTCTCGGCAGCGGGAGCCGTCACGGGGGCCGGCCTGGAATACCACCAGCGCAACCTCCACAATGAGCAGCTGGCGCTTGGGTCCGAACTCCAGAAGCGCCTCGGTCCGGGGTCCCTGACGGTCCTGGGTCTCTTCACGAGGGCCACAACGGAGACGAGCGACTTCAGGACCCGAACGCCACGGGGAGGTCTGCTCACGGAGGTCAGCCGCAGCGGTCTCGACCAGCGCACGGTTGAAGGCATCTTCAGGTCATCGTACGCCGCGCCGATCGCCCGGGGGCAGCAACTGACCGTCGGGGGCGAGATCGCCCAGAATACCCTGACCCAGGACTTGGGCTTCTTCTTCGACCGCGATCGGGACGGACGCCTGGAGCCCATCGCGATCCCGACATCACACGCGCGAGTGAGGGAAGTGCGCGGCGAGGCGTTCGCCGTGCATGACTGGCAGATCACGCCGCAGCTGAGCCTGGAGAGCACGCTGAGCGTCGAGGCCTCGACGATCACCACCAACTACCCGGCGATCCCCAAGCACTCATACCGCTTCCTGAAGCCGCGCCTTGACCTGCGCTACACACCGACTCCCCGCGACCGCTGGCGTGTGAAGGCCGAGCGCACGGTCAGCCAGCTCGATTTCAACAACTTCGTGCCGACCTACAATGTTGCCATCGACCGGATCGACTTCGGCAACCCGGAGATCCAGCCGCAGAAGACCTGGGTTTACGAGGTTGGGTTCGAACATCGCCTCGCCGGCGACGGCGGGACCTTGGAGGGGCGGGTCTTCTATCAGGACATCAGGGACCTGATCGACCGCGGGCCTTTGGGCCCTTCTGTTGCCGGGCTCCCCCAGTCAGCGCCGATCAACATCGACCATGCCCGGCTTTACGGCGTGGAACTGAAAGCCAGCGTGCGCCTCACGGCCCTCGGACTCCCGAACGCCCAGGTCAACACGCGCTTGCTGCGGCAGTTCTCCCGGGTGGAGGACCCATTCACCCAACTCGACCGCAAGCTCAAGGACCCCTGGAATCGGGAGTTCAGTTTCGGATTCCGCCACGATCTGACGGCGCTTGGCGCATCTTACGGCGTGAACTACCTCGATACCGGCGGACCCCAGGTGACCAGCGACATTCGGAATTTCGATGACTACAGGCGCGGGCCGCGGGTGGACGCCTTCTTCGAGAAAGCCCTTCCGAACCGTTTCAGTGTTCGGGTTGAAGCGTACAACCTCACCCGGTCCCATGAATTTCTGAACCGAGCGCTCTACCGCGTCTCGCAGGCGGACGGAGCTCTCGTTCGACTGCAGAGTTTTGAAGAAGTGCGGGACCGGCGGTTCGCCATTCGGCTGCGCGGAAAGTTCTGAGCTGGAAGCCAGCCGACTTGCGAAAGCGCCGTCCAATCTGAGGGAAACGGCCATACTCGCCTTCGCGGAAGCGGTGTTAGGTGCGTTTGCCCCGGAGGTTCTTCGCTGGGGCAGACGACTTGTCAAATGTCGGCGACCCCGAGGTTTTTCCCCGAACTTCGCGGGCGCTTCCCTGCGCCAGAGCCAGGCTTCCTCCATCCCTGTGCTCCGGCTGCTGCCGCTCGGTGGCCGAAAGCCTCCGGGCGGCGCCTTTGCTGCTCAGTGTCTGCAAGGAAGTCCCCATGGTTCCCGGTCTCATGCAGGATGTACCACTCCAGATTTCGTCGATCCTGACCTATGCGGCGTCTGCGCACCCGCGGCGCGCGATCGTGTCGCGCCAGATCGGTGAACCCATCTGGCGCTACGACTACGCGGGGCTCGCCCGGCGCGCCGCTCAGGCCGCCCACGCGCTGGTCGGACTGGGCGTCGGCGCCGGTGAGCGGGTGACGACGCTTGCGTGGAACACCCATCGACACCTGGAGCTCTTCTACGCCGCACCAGGTCTCGGCGCAGTGCTCCATACGGCAAATCCCCGACTGTCGGACGAGCAACTCGCCTACACCATCAATCACGCGGGGAGCGCGGTCCTGCTCTTCGACCGCAACCTCCTGGACCAGGTCGAGCGGATCGCGCCTGATCTCACGGACGTGACGACCTACGTCATGCTTTCAAGCCACGAGGCACATGATCCCGGGGCGATCGGAGCGCTCTGCTACGAGGATGTAATCGCTCACGAGCAGCCGGTCTTTCGCTGGCCGCGCTTCGATGAGAACGCGGCCGCTTTCCTTTGCTATACCTCAGGCACGACGGGAGAGCCCAAGGGCGTCCTCTATAGCCATCGCGCCGTTGTGTTGCACGCTATGGCCGCCGGCCTTGCGTCCGCTTTCGGGTTCACAGCGTTCGACGTGGTGATGCCCTGTTCGTCCCTCTACCACGCCACGGCCTGGGGCCTCCCGTTCGTGGCACCGATCTGCGGCTCCAGCCTTGTGCTCCCCGGCGACAAGATGGACGGGGCCAGCCTGCATGAGCTGATCGACGGGGAGGGCGTCACCTTCACCGGCGGCGTGCCGACCATCTGGACGATGTACCTCACCTATCTTGAACAGACCGGGCAGCGTCCGACCCGATTGAAGCGGGTGATGATCGGAGGCTCCGCGGTTCCCAGGGCGATGGCCGAGACATTCAGGACCCGCTACGGCGTGGAGACCCTGCAAATCTGGGGGATGACCGAGACATGTCCTCTCGGCGTGATCGCCTCCCCAACACCGGCGCTGGCGGAACTCGGCCCGGAGGCCATGCAGGAAATCATATGGACACGGCAAGGCCGCCTTCAGTTTGGTATCGAGCTGAAGATCGTCGCGGAAGAAGGGACCGAATGCCCGTGGGATGGCGTCACGCCAGGTGCGCTCAAGGTGCGCGGTCCCTGGGTTGTAGGCCGCTACTTCCGGCATGCAGATGACGCCAACGATCTGGA